>DASZLP010000028.1:0-29364 GCA_035552355.1 Bryobacteraceae bacterium
ACTTTTCGAAAAAATGCCCATTTTACAGGCACTTCAGCCATCCGACTCCCAATCTGAATTACCCGATCCAGGCAATCAACTGATTCTGTTCAACTTATAACCGGACAGCAGTGTTCACATAATAGGGAGCCATCGTTCCACTCCAATTCATTGATGGCCAGCACTCGGCTCAGTTCAGCCGGTCTCGGCGACCGCGTCTCGAATTCCGCGATCACATCCTGAATCATAACCCAATTATGACGTTCTGGCATCTGTGTAAACGAACAGCGGTCGGCCTTGTAGCGCAGTCGAAGAAACCCGCCGACGGGCCGAGCTTTTGGACCGTGGCCGCCCCGCCAGCGGCCGCCTTAGACTTAGAGCCTCCCTCGAAAACGCCTGGCGACAAATATCACCAGCGCCGTGCTTTTGGGAGCTTGCGGGTATTGTAGCCGCTTGTCTCTGTCACCTCTGGTGTTCTAAGAATCCCGGAAGAGTGCACGGAACCCTTCCTGCTCAAAATGCCGATCATTGGTGAGAACATCCGTAACCCCTTCCCGGCGCATCACCTGCATCGAGATGCAATCCGTCAGGCTGTAGCCCTTGTCCGGCCGGGCCTCATACAGGTCGAGACCGGCGAGAAAGGAATCCCGGCTCTGCGGAATAACGCGTATCCTGGGATTGACGAGAAGCCTTCTGACTGTCGCCGCCGCACGCCCCCTTTGCCATGGTTCACCAGCGAAGAAGGTCATGAACTCGACGAGAACCTCGTCGGTCGTTATGATCGTCGCGTCTTTAAGGATGGCATCGATCCGCACCGCGTCGTGGTAGCGGAAATCATCCGGGTTGGCCAAGGCGACCCAATAGAACGTGTCGGCGAAAACCTGCGTCACGTGTCTCGCTTGGGCAGCCCGTAGATGTAATGATCAACCTGACTGGCCCCATCCCGGGGAAGTTTCGCCCGCACTGCTTCCGGCATGTCAGCCCAAATCTCGCGCATCATCCCGGAAATGGGCTGCGACGGTACGAGATCATGCTCCAGCACTTGCCGTGCATACTGCTCAGCCGAGACGCCCCGCGCCTCCGCCCTGATTTTTAGAGCCTGAACCTGGTCCTCCGGAAGATCAATCGTCAACGTCATAAGACTGATCCCATTGTCGCAAGGATGCCGCAAGAACGTAACGGCCGCGCATATCCGGACCTTCGTTTTTCCCCGCCTCCGGCGGCAGGCGCACTTCTCAACACGCATCCCTTCACCACACCCGCCGCACCCCGAACCCGTCGAACACCTCCTCGTTACTCACCAGCGCCAGATTCTCCGCCTGCGCCTGCGCGATCAACATCCGATCAAATGGATCTCTGTGGTCCCCGGCCAGCAGACCCGCCCGCGCCGCATGGTCCATTGAAATCGGCAGCGCTTCGAATCCTTCGCGCTGAAGATACTCCGCGAAATCCGCGGCCAGCCCCTCTGCCCCCGGCAGTTTTCCCAGCCGTACCTTCGTCGCAATCTCCCATGCGGACGCCGCACTCACCGTTACCGTGTTCGAAATGCTGGCGATCGCCGCCCGGGCACGCTTGCCGAGCGAGGCATCGTCGGCCAGCCACCACAGAAGCGCGTGCGTGTCGAGAAGCAGACGCAGGCGATCTACTCCCATGCCGCCAGTTCATCGGCGGGCAAAGGCTCGAAGAATGCAGGCCCGACTTCAAGTTGACCCTTCATGGAACCCGGACGCCTTTTACCGGCTACTTCTCCGATCGCCGTGAGGCGCGCCACCGGTTTCGACCCGCGCGCGATGATGACTTCCTCGCCTTCAACGGCCCGCGCGATCAGGCGGGAAAGATGAGTCTTGGCCTGATGAATGGTGAAGACGTTGGATTTCATCCCTTAGTCATTGTAGCTTAGCTAACCCTGTTCATCCGTTCGGCTCCTGCTCTGGCACGCAAGCCAGTCTTCCAGCGCGCGGTCGTGGAAATCGCGGATCACGAGCGAGACTCCGGAAAGATCGTCGTGCGTGGTGGCGAGGCCGACGACACGCATGCAGGCGGCCAGTCCGGCGGCGACTCCCGCGTGGGAATCCTCAAAAACGATGCAATCGGCGGGGGAGACACCGAGCGCCTGGGCGGCGGCGACGTAGATGTCCGGCCAGGGCTTGGGCCGCGTGACCTGATGGCCGTCCACAATCACGCGAAAGAAGCCGCGGAGTCCGGCGCCATCGAGGACGAAGTCGACGTTCGCAACCTCCGCGTTGGTGGCGATTCCCATTGGCAGATCCCGATGGCGGTCGAGAAATTCCCGGATGCCGGGGACAAGCGATTCCGAGATCCGCGGTTGCATCATCTCGCGATAGATGGCTTCCTTGGCCGCGCCGTGAGCGAAGACCTCGTCGTCGCTCAAATGTTCGCCGAGGAAGCCCCGGATGATTTCGTCGTTGCGCTTCCCGTACATCCGTTGCTGCATCGCGCCGGTCATCTCAACGCCGTGGCGCCGGGTGTATTGGGCCCAGGCGGCGCGATGCATCGGGTTGGAGTGGACGATAACTCCGTCCATATCGAAGATAAGTGCGGAAATCATGCACGACTCAGAAGCCCGGCGCGAACAAGCGCACTCCCTGATACACGATCGCCGCGACGAACGCGGCGGCCGGAATCGTCAGAATCCACGCGGTAACGATTCCTCCGGCGAGATGCCAGCGGACAGCGCGCGTGCGCTGGATGGACCCGACCCCGGCGATCGCTCCGGCGATGGCATGGGTGCTCGAAACCGGGAGCCCCAGCCAGGTCGCGAAGAGAATCGAGATGCCGGCGCCGGTCTCGGCGCAGAAGCCGCTGCGGGGCCGCAGCTTGGTGAGCCGGGTCCCCATGGTGCGGACGATGCGCCACCCGCCGCTCATTGTTCCCAGCCCGATGGCCGCGCTCGAAGAGAAGATAACCCACGGCGGAACGTGGAAATCTTTCTGCAAGCCGCCGGCGACGAGGAGCGCGGTGATGATTCCCATCGTCTTCTGCGCGTCGTTGGTGCCATGTGCGCAGCTCAGGAATGCGGCGGAAACGAGCTGGTAGCGGCGGAAATGGCGGTCCATCCACGCGGGGCTGCGGCCGCGGAAGATCCAATAGACCGCGACCATCAGCAAATAGGCGACGACCATGCCGATCAGCGGCGAGAGGACGATGAAGGCAAGAGTGACGGTCCACTTGCCGGCGATTAGGCCGGCTGTACCGGCCTTTGAGAAAGCAGCGCCCGCGTAGCCGCCGATGAGGGCGTGCGACGAACTGGTGGGGAGCGCCAGAAGCCACGTGAAGATGTCCCACACGATCGCGCCTGCGAGGCCGGCGAGAAGGACGCCGGGGGTCACCAAACGAACGTCGACGAAACCCATTCCAATGGTGGCGGCGACGCCGGTGCCGAGAAGATACGCGGCGAGGAAGTTGAACACGGCCGCCCAGACCACGGCGACGCGCGGCGTCAGCACTCTGGTGCACACGACGGTCGCAATGGAATTAGCCGCGTCGTGAAAGCCGTTGATGTAATCGAAAATGAGCGCGAAGCCGATGATGGCCGCGACCGGATAGATGGAGACCATGCGGGCTAATTGTTCTTGACGGCAACGTTCTGGATGACGTCGGCGACGTCTTCACATCGATCGGTGGTGGCTTCGAGCAGCTCGAAAATCTCCTTCTTGCGGATCAGCTCGATCGCGTCCTTCTCGCTGCGGAAGAGCTCGGCGATGAGGTTCCGCTCGATTTTATCCGCCTCGTTCTCGAGCCGGTTGATTTCGATGCAGTAGCTGAGCACGGGCCGCCGGGAGTGCAGCGCGGCGAGAGCCTCGGTCAGTATGGCGCAACATTTCGCCACCAGTTCGGCAAGCAGAATCACGGCGGAAGGGATGGGCTTGAGCCGGTAGGCCACGATGCGGAACGTCACGTCTTCGATGTGATCGAGGACGTTATCTAGCGCGCTGGCGAGAGATTGAATGTCCTCGGGGTCGAAGGGCGTAATGAAAGTGGAGCGCATGTGAGCGAAAATGCTGTGCACCACCTTGTCGCCTTCGTCCTCGATGCCGGCGATGTCTTCCTGGATTCTGCACACGCCGTCGTAGCCGTCACGCAGGCCGCTGATGAGCAGCTTCGAGGCGCGGCAGAGAATCTGGGCGTGGCGTTCGAACAGGTGGAGAAACTTGTCGTCCCGCGGGAGTAGATTCATCAAATCGTAACCAATAGATTATCGGACACAGCCGGCGGCGGTGGTCGTCAACCGCGCAGAATGTAGCGGCGCTCGATGGGCTGCAGGGGGCGCGCGTTCATCGGGAAAATGTTCGTGAAGCGGTCGATATCCGCCTCGGCGGCAGAGAGCGGCTGATCGAAAATAATCCAGTCGACGACCTGCGAGCACGGCGGGGTAGTCAACGACCCTTCGTATCGCCACGCCGATTGGCGGGCCGCGGGCAGGAGCTCCATTGGGTCGAGAGGATCGGGAATCGCGGCTTCCGCGCCGGGCCGCGGCGGGGCTAGCCGCATGATCTGCGAAAACGCGGCGTTGGCGCCGCCGGCCTTCAGCATGGCCGCGAGCACAATGATGCGATCGTGTTGCTCATTGTGGACAAAGTGAACTTCCATCGCTTCCCGTTTTCCGTCGATAGCGTGTTCAGAAGGCGCATGAAAGTGAAATTGCGCGAGACTGCCGGAGACTGTTCCGATGCGGACCGCACTTCCACGCGGGACGCTGGCCTGAATAGTGTGTCCGTTGTTCATAAGCGTGAGCGGCGTCTTCTTCCAGTCGATCTGGATTTTCGGAAGTTGCGCGCGAATGCCGTCGCCAAGGTCGACGGGCGACTGCTGGTCTCCGGCGCCGCAGGCTTTGAAGGCGGGGTCGAGAGATGGCCAGCGTTCGGGTCCGGCGTCGCCGTAGTTCCACTCAGGTGTGGCGGCGGCGAGGCAAAGCGGACAGGAGAGGATGCCCGCGAGGAAGCGGCGGCGGGCGATGATGGAAGAATCCGGCATAACGGTGTGGTTTGCTGGAACGATTCTATAGTCGAGCGCCGCATTGCGTCGGTCATATCAGCGCGGTGCATCGGGCCGGAGTCGGGAATAACTCCATCCGGATCGAGTATAAGTGCCGGCGTATGTCACTCAATATCCGCAGGAGGCGGTAACTCGCGGTCGAGCCAGGCAAGATAGCCTTCTGCGCCTTCGATTACCGGGAGCGCGATAACTTCGGGTAACTCGTAAGAGTGAGCGGATTCGATAGCGGCGCGCAGCGCGTCGAAAAGCGGCCGCGAGGTTTTGATGACGAGCAGCCACTCTTCGTCCCGCGTGATCGCGCCGTCCCAGCGGTAAAAGCTGGTCACCGGAGAGATCACGTTTACGCAGGCGGCGAGACGACGGTCGACCAGCGAGCGGGCGAGGCGCTCGGCTTCGGCAGCGGACCCACAGGTATTGAAGACTACTATTTTGTCGGTCATTCAGATCTCTAATTGCGCTGAACTTCTGGATTATCACTTACTCTCAGTGTTAACATTGTCTCTCGGCGTCTGCGATGAAAATATCCGCTGTTCGAACACTCTATGCATTAATCGTGTTACTCGGGGTGGTTTATGCGTTTGTCGAGTTGCGTGGACCGAACGGGATTACGGGCATGCAGGAAAAGCGCCGGGAGGTGAAAGAGTACGAAGCGGCGAACGAGCGGATGCACCGAGAAATCGAACAGAAACAGGGACGGATTCTGCGGCTCGAGAAAGATCCCCGCGAGCAGGAAATCGAGATTCGTCAGCGGTTGAAATTCGCCGCCCAGGGCGAAAAAGTCTTCATCATTGACGACAGCAAGAAGCAGTAATCGTAGTAAGACATACAGTTCCGCACAATCCCCACACAAGTAGTCCAGCGGCTTTTCATTACACTGAGGTTACATTCAGTCTTTTGAGGGAGCCTCTGTGACACATAAATCGGGATTTAAGACATGGCTGCTTCTGGCAGTCGCAGTTCTGACATTGGTCACGCCATTGGCCGCGCAGGATATTTCCGGAACCATCGAAGGTTCCGTGCTCGATCCGAGCGGAGCGTTTGTTTCGGGCGCGAAAGTGACGGTCACCAATCAGGACCGTAATCAGGTCGTCCGCACCGTTACGACCGACGCCAGCGGCGCATACGCCGCGCCTTTTACCCCCGTCGGGACATATTCAGTCAAGGTGGAAGCGCCGGGCTTCAAGACGGCCACGCGGTCGGACATCGTCCTTAACGTCAAAGACGATCTGAAAATCAATATCAGCCTCGAAGTGGGCGCGGTTTCTGAAACCGTGGACGTGACGGCGCAGAGCAATGGCGTGGAATTGGCAACGGCCGCCAACGCCTCAACGATCCAGGGCACACAGGTGCGGGAGCTTATGCTCAGCACCCGCAACTACGAGCAACTGGTTTCGCTGTCTCCTGGAGTGACCGCCAACGCGACGGACGAGCTGTATATCGGCGTTTCGGCGCCGGCGGGCACCGCGGCGACGATCCCTTACTCCATCAACGGCCAGCGAAACTCCGCCAACAACTGGACGGTCGACGGCGCGGACAACGTGGATCGCGGCAGCAATCTCACCCTGATGGTGTTTCCAAGCGTGGACTCGATCGACGAATTCAAGATCTCGCGCAGCCTTTACACAGCCGACACCGGCCGCGCGGGCGGCGCCCAGATCAGCGTCGTAACGCGCGCCGGCACGAGCCAGTTTCATGGCAGCCTCTATGAATTCATCCGCAACGACGACTTCAACGCGAACAACTTCATCAATAATGCGAACAAAGTGAACGTGATCGACGGCAAAGCCCGCGTCCCACCGCTGCGCTGGAACGATTTCGGAGGCACAATCGGGGGGCCGGTTTACATCCCGGGACACTACAACACAGCGAAGAACAAGACGTTCTTCTTCTTTTCGGAAGAGGCGCGGCGCATCATCACCTACACGACGTTTCAGCCGATTATCCCGACTTCCGGCATGATCGCGGGAACGTTCCCGACGCCGGTGTGCGTCGTTTACACGACAACCTGCGCGCAAACCGCGACGCAGATCGCGCCATCGCAGATCAATCCCATCGCGTCGCAATACATTAAGGACATCTACGGCAAAGTGGGGCTCGACCCGGTCAGCACGTCGGCGGGATTTTTCGCCCAGCGCAATCTCTTTGACAGCCGGCAGGAGATCGTGCGGCTCGATCACAGCTTCGGCGAGCGGTTCTCGCTGTGGGGCAAGTTCGAGAACGACAGCATCCCCACCACCGAGCCCGGCGGACTCTTTACCGGCTCGAACATTCCGAACGGCGCGATCACCTCCACCAATTCACCCGGCCAGGCATATGTGATTCACGCGCTGGCGGCGATTCGGCCTACGCTGATCAACGATATCGGGTTCACCTACTCGCACAGCGCGATCGATTCGACGCCTCTCGGGCTCACGGCGAAAGCCAACAGTCCCGATATCAACGTCCCCGAGCCATTTGCAAACCCGGAGGGAGTGCTTCCCACAATCGTCTTCAGCAGTGCGACAACCGGGTCGAGCATCATCGGTTTCGGGCCTTATCATGAAGCCAACCGGAACTACACCGGTTTCGACAACGCCACGTGGATTCACGGCGCGCATACCTTTCGCGCGGGCTTCAGCATCAACCGTTACGAGAAAACCGAGAACGCCGCGAGCGGCCAGGGCTCGTTCACTTTCTCCACCAACGGCGCGCCCGCGGGCACCTCGGCATTCAATCAGGCCTTCGCGAATTTCCTGCTGGGCAACGTCGCCAGCTTCACCCAGCCCTCCACCGACATCACGCCGGATCTGCATGCCTGGCAGACGGAAGCTTATCTGCAGGACGATTACCGGTTCAACCCGCGGCTGACGATTTACGCGGGCGTCCGGTGGTCATACTTCGGACAACCCAACGATTCCAACGGGCTCCTGACGAATTTCGATCCGGCGAAGTACTCGGCTGCTTCGGCCGCGAAGATCGACCCGGCAACGGGGAACATCGTGGCCGGTTCCGCGGCGCTGCCTTACACCGACGGCATCATCATCGGCGGCAAGACATCGCCGTTCGGCAGCAAGGTCGCCCCTGATCGTTACGCGAACTTCGCGCCGCGCATCGGCTTCGCGTGGGACCCTTACGGCACCGGAAAGACTTCGATCCGCGGCGGTTACGGTATCTATTACGATGCGAGCCTGTTCGGAACCTACGAGCAGTCGATTTTCCAGAACCCGCCGTTTGTCCAGAACGTGACCCTCAGCAACGCTCCGTTCGACAACATCTCCGCGGGAACACCGCCGGGAACGGTTTCAACCGTGTACGCCCGCGCGACGCAGTTGCCGAATCTCATCCCGTACGTCCAGCAGTGGAGCTTCGGCGTGCAGCGGGACCTCTATAAAGGCCTGATTCTCGATGTCAGCTATGCCGGCTCAAAGGGGACCCACCTGATCGGCATCGTCGATATCAACCAGGCTTACCCCGGGGTTGCGCTCGCGGCCGGGCTTCATGCGGCCAATGGCAACACCGTGTTCACAACGGCGGACGATCCGCGCATCAACGCAGTTCGCCCGTACCTCGGCTATAACGCAATCAACGCCATCGAATCGGCGTTCGATTCCAACTACAATTCGCTGCAGCTCAGCGCGCGGAAAAGCTTCACGAACGCAGGCCTCGTGCAGCTTTCCTATACGTGGTCGAAGAACCTGACGGACAATGCTTCTGACCGCTCGAATGCGCCGCAGAACAGCTATGACTGGCATGAGGCCGAGTATGGTCCGGCGACGCTCGACCGCAAGCATGTGGTCGCGATCAACTACGTTTACACGCTGCCGTTCCTCGCGAAATCGAACAACCTCGCGGGGCATGTGCTCGGAGGTTGGGAGCTTTCCGGAATTCTGAGCTTCTATACAGGCTCGCCCTTCACGGTAACCACATCGAACGTTGACCCGGCGGGCCTTGGACTTCTTGGAAACAGCGCTGCCAGCGCGCGTCCGGATGAAGTCTGCGATCCCACGAGCGGATTCACGCGCAGCTATGCCGAATGGTTCAACACCGCCTGCTTCCAGCCGGTGCCGCAGGGGCAGGTGCGGCCGGGCAACGCTCCGCGCGGCGCGGTGCGCGGACCCGGCTACGGCAATCTCGATGGAGCGCTGATGAAGAACTTCGCGATTCATGAGCGGCTGCGGCTTCAGTTGCGCGGCGAAGCGTTCAATCTGACGAACCATACGGACCCGAACGGTTTCGGCAGCACCAACAACACGAGCACGTTGTTCGGACAGATCACCTCGTTCCGCGCGCCGCGGCGGATTCAGATCGGCGCAAAGCTCACGTTCTGAGACGGTACGTCCCGGAAACCAGCGCTCAGGAGCGGGCGAGCCCCTTGCGGGACTCCCGCCCTTCGAGCACACACGCGCGGTCTACGCAGGACATATGCCTGGCGTCCCCGCGCGCGAACCCTTACACCACAAACCTCACACAATCAGCCGGAACCCCACATAGCCGAGCAGCGCGCCTATGCCCGATCCCACCAGAATGTCGCTCAGGAAGTGCATGCCTACTACAACGCGCGAAATCGCGACATTCGCGGCCAGCACGAGCAGCAGCGGCATGATTTCCGGATAGAAGGAGCCAAGCGACAGCGCCACCGCAAACGCCGTCGTCGAATGTCCTGATGGAAATGAAAACCTGTCGCGCGTAACGATGTGCGCCCAGCAGTGGGGCTCGATGTCGCGCGGTCTGGTCCGGCAGAAAACGCGCTTCACTTTGTGAAACAGAAGGATTCCGCACGCCACCGCGCACGCAGCGGCTTCGATCGCGCGAAACCGCATCGCGTCAGGAGATAACAGGAGCGCGATACCAATCAACCCCCAGAGCCAGCCGTCTCCGGCGCGGGTTGCCAGCAGCATCCACCAGCGCACCCAGCGCGGCGCGCGCCAGCGATTCAGCCTGCGCATGACGTTCATGTCGGGGGCCGACAGCGTGGATTTGGCTCGCGAGAGGGTCACAAGGCTGCCTCCGGCGTGATGCCGACTGGATCCACGGGCCTGTTGCGCTGCCCCCAGTACCAGGCGAACGCCATCTCGCGGAAATAATTACCCAGCGTCACGATGGGCGCCAGCGCGAACAGCGCCGCGCCGAGACTCATCCACGGCGTGGCGCGCACGAACGACACGCCGATATCGAGCACGGCTGCAGTAAGTTTGAAATAATCGCCGGACTCGCCGCCGGCAATACCCTGCCCCCGCCGCAACCCGGCCAGAAACTCCTTCGCATCGCCGGCGCCTTCAACTTTGGTGAACGTCCGGGCGAGGCCCGCAAGTGTATGGGAATCGCTGCCGCCGACCACCGGCTTGTTGAATCGCCGCGCGAAATCATCCGCCAGACGGTTCGACAACTTCAGCATCTGGCCGTTGACTGTTTCAACGCCGTGAAAATCGCGCGCAAAAACGGCGAAATCATCCGCGGCGCGGGGGCCGGTCAGGCTTGAATAGAGGTGATTGACTGTGACGAAGAGTTGATTTTCCAGCGCATACGCCAGCAGACTCTCGACATCGCGCCGGCGGCGCTGCAGTTCGATGTGGTCGCGTTCCTGAATTCCATAGACGCCGGCGTGCATCTCGGTGCCGCTCGGCATGGTGCAGGTAACTTCCTCACTAAGAAAGAAATCGGAATGCTTCCGCAGCTCTTCCACGGCATCGATGGAATCGTGATCCGTGACCGTAACGAGATCCATGCCACGCCGCTTCAATTGCTCATATAGCGCGCGAGGCTCGTTGTAAGACTCCTTACAAATCCGGGATAGTACAGGCACCGTGCACATCCCGGAATGAACCGTGTGAACGTGGAGGTCGCACCTCATGCACCCGTTGTAAACCCCAACCGGTTACAGATCGGTGATTTCCAGGCGAAACAATTGTGAAGGTCTATGTATTGGGGTATTCAAAAATCCGCGCCAGTTGTAACAAAGTCCGGATGTTACCCTGGACTTATGCGTTCTTTTGTTGCCGCCTTCGTCCTGGCGCTGCTCGCCTGCTCGTGTTCGAGCGATTACCTGGAGAAAGCGGCCAAAGAGCCCGGCGCGGTGAAAACCGCGAGCGGAATGGTGTATCGCGAGCTGCATCCCGGCAGCGGTCCGTCTCCCAAAGCGACGGACACCGTGAAGGTCAATTACCGCGGCACTCTGACGGATGGCACGGAGTTCGACAGTTCCTACAAGCGCAATGAGCCGATTTCGTTTCCTCTGCGCGGCGTCATTCCGTGCTGGACGGAGGGCGTCCAGATGATGAAGGTCGGAGGCAAGTCTCAACTGGTTTGCCCGGCGGCACTCGCGTATGGAGACGCCGGCAGTCCGCCGGCCGTCCCGGGCGGGGCTACGCTGATCTTCGAAGTGGAGCTGCTGGGGATCAACCAGTAACTTAGCAGTCTGTCTCAGTGATATCGTTACCAATCGGCACAAGGCCTGGCACGAATGCCGAGCCGGCACCCATGAAGGGGATGCGGGGCGCGGCGGGCACGATTGCCAGCGCCACGGAGTGCCGGCGCTTGCTCTCCTCGATCCACTGAGCTTCCGTCTGCCAGGTTGGTTTTATTGCGTAATCCCCACCTGGCTGAGCATCCACGCGTATTCGAATGCCTGGTCTTTCAGGCGATCGTACCGGCCCGAGGCCCCGCCATGACCCGCGGGATCCATCTTCATCTTCAGCAACAACGGATTGCTGTCAGTCTTCAGCGTGCGCAGCCGCGCCACATACTTCGCCGGCTCCCAGTACATCACCTGGCTGTCGTTAAAGCTGCTCGTGACCAGAATCGCCGGATACGCATGCTTCTTCAGATTGTCGTAAGGACTGTAACTCTTCATGTAAGCATAGGCGGCCTTCTCGTTGGGATTGCCCCATTCCAGGTACTCGCCGACTGTGAGGGGAAGCGTGGCATCCATCATCGAGTTCACGACATCGACGAAAGGCACGCCGGAATGGACGGCCCGGAACAGGTCCGGACGCATGTTGACGACGGCGCCCATCAGCAGGCCGCCCGCGCTGCGTCCTTCGATCGCAAGCCGGTCTTTAGACGTCCATTTGTCGCGAATCAGAAACTCTGCGCAGTCGATGAAGTCGAAGAACGTGTTCTGCTTTTTCATGAGCATGCCGTCCTCGCGCCAGCGCTCGCCCATTTCATCGCCCCCCCGGATGTGGGCGATGGCGAATGACATTCCACGGTCGAGCAGGCTGACGCCTTCACTGGAAAACGCGGGCGTGATGCCGAATCCGTAAGAACCGTACGCGTAAATATAGAGCGGCGCCTTGCCGTTACGCACCAGACCCTTCTTATAGACAATCGAAATCGGGACCTTCACGCCATCCCGCGCCGTCGCCCACAAACGCTCACTCGTGTATCGCGATGGATCGTAGCCAATCACCTCCTGGCGCTTGAGCAGAGTCGATTTGCCGGAGAACGGATCGTAGTCGAATACGCTCGAAGGTGTCACGAGGCTTTGGTAGTTATACCGGTAAGTGCGCGATTCATAGTCAGGTGTGAGGGCCGGCAGCGCCGTATAGACGGGCTCCGGGAAATCGATCGGCGCCCATTTAGCGGTTTGGAAATTGTAGACGCGGAGGCGATTCAACGCGTCAGTCTTCTCGACCGAAACCGCGAAGTCCTTAAAAAGATCGATATCCTCGAGGCGCACGCCCTGCTGATGCGGAATAAACGTCTTCCAGTTTTTCGGGGTGGGATCGTTGACTTTCGCGGTCACGATGGCAAAGTCGCTGCCGGGCTTATTCGTCCGGATATAGAACAGACCTTCGCGATGGTCGAGGTAATAACGATGCCCTTTCTCGCGAGGCAGCAGGACGGCGAACTTACCGGAGGGCTCAGTGGCTCTTAAGTAGCGCTGCTCACTGGTATCCTTCGCCTCGATATCGAGCACGAGGTACGCCTTGTCACGCGTTTTCGAAACGGCGATATCGTAGAGCTCATCTTTTTCATCGTAAAGAAGTTCGAAGCGTTTGGTTCCGAGAGTATGCCGCCAGAACTTATCGCTCCGCTTGGTGGTCTCGTCTTCGGTCGTCACGAAGAGCGTCTTGTTATCGGCCGCCCATTCGACTGAGGTCACCCGCTCAGTCGTATCCGGAAGAGTCTTACCGGTTCGCAGATCTTTCACGTGCAATGAGTACTGCCGGAAGCCAACGTAATCGATGGCATATGCCATCAGATTCTGGTCATCGCTGACGACGAACGAGCCCAGGGCTGCAAAGGGTTTTCCTTTGGCGAGCTCGTTGAGGTCGAGGAGAACTTCCTCCGGCGCCTCCATGCTGCCTTTGCGGCGGCACTGGATCGGATACTGTTTGCCCTCTTCTGTGCGGCTGTAGTAAAGATAGCTGCCGCGCCTGGTCGGGACGCTGAGGTCCGTCTGCTTGATACGCCCCAGCATTTCTTTGTACAGGGCATCGCTGAAAGGCTTGAGGCCCCTGGTCAGCGCCTCCGTGTAGGCATTCTCAGCATTCAGATACTCGATGACTTTGGGATTCGATTTCTCGCGCAGCCAGAAGTAATCGTCCGGCACGTTCTCGCCGTGACGGATTTCGTGATGCTCCACGCGCGGAGCCACAGGCGGAGTTTGAGAAGACATGTGAGAGACGAGTAATATGGCGAGGCAACCGAAATCGAGCGGCCGGCGCATTTCCGAATACTACCTTAATGCGTGGCGCGGGCACTTGTGGCCGGTCGAGGAGCCAGGCGCACAGCCGTCAATGGGTGAGGTCGTAAATGAAGTAATTCATCGCGACGCGATAAGCCAGCGAGGCCCACTTCTCGGCGTACTGCGCTTCATCGGAATGCTCCCACGCATCGCCCAGATCCATGTTGTGGCAGATCGCGACCATCAGGCGGTTCTTGTCGTCGTAGATCCCTCGCCAATGCGGAATCTTGCCCGACTCGCCCTTTTCGTAAGTCAGACCGGTCTCGTAATACTGCGCGCCCGGCACCTGAAACCGCTGATCCAGATCGTAAAGCACGTGAAAGATCGGATCGCTGTCGCGAATGTCGACGATCGGACGCTCCGGAAACACCTTGCTCATGCTCTCGACAAAGATCGACCATTCCTCGTTACCGTGAAAATCATCCACCATCAGGAAGCCGCCGCGCAGCAGATACTCGCGCAATTGCTTCGCATCCGCGTCATGCAGACGCCAGTGTCCGACTTCGACGGCATACATCACCGGGAAGTTGTACATATCGTCGGTGCCGTCGAAACTGACCACCTGCTCGACCGAACGCGAATCGATACGTGTCAGCCGCCGCACGCCTTCGAGTAAGTGGCGGTCGGAACGGGGATAGTCCATCGTCCAGTAACCGGGAAACGGACGGCCGTCGTTCAGAAAAAGCATCCGTTCCGGATAGCCGTAGACATCCGGATAGCGCAGCCGCGCGCGCGTCCATTCCGCCTTCTGATTCCAGTCTTTCGGCAGAGGAAAGTCGTCGTATTCGATCGCGGGATACTCCTTGAAATCCTTCTGCGCAAGCAGAAGGCCGCAGAGGCTCAGACCGATGAGAGCCGCGGCAGCGACGATGGAACGGGCGCGCATCACATCAATGAGTCATGGAGTAAACCACATAGTTCACTCCGAGCCGGATTCCAAGCGCCGAATATTTCTCGGGATAGCGCGGATCGTCCGCCCACTCCCAGGAATCGCCGACATCATTATTAAAGGTCATCGCCACCATTACGCGGCCGTGGTCGTCGTAAATGCCGCGCCAATGGGGCTTGCCGCCGCCCTGCTCCTCATTGCGGCAGAGACAATCGCTGCGCAGACCCCACTGCCCCGGCACCAGATAGCGATCACCGAGATCGTAAACGATATGGAAAATCGGGTCGTCATCGGCAATTTCGACGACGGGGCGGTCGGGGAAGACGAGATGCATGCTTTCGGCAAAACGGTCCCATTCGTCGGTTCCCCAAAAGTCGTCGAGCATGAGCGTGCCGCCGCGCAACAGATACTCGCGCAACGTCGCCGCCTGCGAGGGAGTCAGCTTCCAGTCGCCCAACTCGCCGGCGTTCATCCACGGATAATTGAAGGCATCGTCCCCGTCATCCAGGTTGACAGGCTGCTCGACTGATCGCACATGGATGCGGCTGAGACGACGCAATGCTTCGGCGAAATGGCGGTCGGCGCGCGGATAATCCTGCGTCCAGCTCGTGCCGCCTTCGCGCCAGTCGCCGCCGCCGAACCGACGGAAGCCGCCAAAGCGTGCCCGCGGGCCCTGCGGATACATCAACCGCGCAAACACCCACTCGGTCTGCTCTTCGTAATCGGCGGGCAACTCGACATTATCGTAGGCTTCCATGCTGCGGTACACACGGAAGGGTTGTCGTTCGGCTGCGTATATCGCGGAGAGAACAGCGGCGCCGGCGCCAACAAGCAACAGCGCTTTCCGGTAACCCATTGACTACCTGCCTGTGAGGATAGCACCCGTTGACAGAGGGCTATTCCAGCACTTCGGCGACGGGCATCTCGAACTCTTCGAAGCGCAGGACTTCGACTTCGCTGAGATGGCCCGCCGCACCCATCCATCCGCGCCGCCTTTCCGGACGGACGATCCAGCATGCGGCCCCCATATGGAAATAATCGTGGATGCGATCGAAAACGGGATCCAGCAGTCTTCCGGCGAGAGGATCTCGATGCAGAGGACCGGCGGTGTGCGAATGATCTGCTCGGGCGGCGCATTTTCGCCCAGGAGGCAAATATCCGGGATTCGAAACCGCGTTGCGTTCACCTGCACACGCTGCTCGGGAAGCAGCCGCGAAATCGACCGGGGATACCGGCGCGCGAAACACAGAATAATGTTCCGCTGCGTAGTGCTGTGATCTCTTTCGCCAAAGTTCCGTTCCAGCACCTCGCCATCGACGTAGTCGCAATCGGGCCGGTAGCTTGTGCGCAGGTACTGTGCGACGGGTACCTGGGGTTCAACCGCCATAACGTTACTCCACGACCGCCGCGACCGGCATTTCGAACTCGCCGAAACGAAGCACGCCGTCTTCTACTTCATCGAAACGGCCCGGCGTTGCTAACCAGCCGCGACAGCCGCGGGAATCGATGATCCAGCACGCGGACACGCCCATTTCGAAATAGTCGTTGACTCGATCTTCGTAGCGGTCTATTCGGTCTTCGCGCGACAGGATCTCGATGCATAGGACGGGCGGTGTTCGGATGATCTGTTCATCGGGCGCATTTTTCCGCAAGAATGCAGACATCGGGGATGCGGAAGCGCGTTGTTTTCACCTGCACACGCTGCTCGGGCAGCAAGCGGCGGCGCAAACCTGGATACCGATTCCCGAGATAGAAGAGGATTTCTCTCTGGGTACTACCGTGATCTTTTTCTCCCAAATTTCGCTCCAGCACCTCACCATCGACGTAGTCGCAATCGGGCCGGTAGCTTGTATGCAGATACTCTTCGACGGATACCTGGGTTCCAACCGCCATACAGCCATCCTAACGCGGAATCAAAGCACAGGGCCGATGCGCCACGGAACGAATTCCCGATGGCCCAGGATCTCGCTGGCGGTCCTTTTTCCGGAGACCACTTCCAGCAGCGCCGCGAAAATCTCGCCGCCAACTTCTTCCACCCTGGCGTCGCCGTCCACGATCCCGCCCGCCCGACAGGTCGTTCGCAGGAATTTCATCGAAGCCGGCGCCGGTGTTTTACAACTAGTCCTGCAGCGCGGGCCATGATCTTTCGTGGCCTGCGAGCCCACGTTACAATTGGCAAGCTTATGGACAAACAAACATACGAAAAAGGCCTTGCCATTCGCCGTGAAGTGCTCGGCGCCGAATACGTAGACAATGCCATCGCCAGCGCGGATGAATTCAGCCTGCCGATCCAACAGCTGTCGACGCAATATTGTTGGGGCGAGATTTGGGGACGTCCCGGTCTCGAGCGCAAGACCCGCAGCTTCATCAATCTCGCGATGATCGCGGCGCTGAACCGGCCGCACGAACTGCGGTTGCACATCAAAGCCGCCATGACAAACGGCCTGACGAAAGATGAAATCAAGGAAGTTTTCCTGCAGGTGGCGATTTACTGTGGAATTCCCGCGGGCATTGACAGTTTCCGTGCCGCGAAGGAAGTTTTTAAGGAGATGGGGATTTAGCGTGCTCATAAGTTTTCCGCCTCAGCGTGACTGAAACCTTCCGTTTTGCGCATATGTCAGGATGCAAAACCAATGTGGCGCAGGAAAATGTGGCGCAGGAAAATCGTTCCCGGCAACGCGCCGGTCTGGCGAGACTCCGAAACAGCTTGCGCTTTAATCGATGGCTCTTGCCACCTCGGCCACATTCTCCGCGTAGCGCGCGGATGGAGAGCCTTCGACGCCACACACCTGAACCGCACGCGCACCGGCTTCATGGAACTGGGAATTTTCGCGGATCGCGAATCGGCCAGACACGCGGCGCACGGGTTTTGAATCTCCTGACCGGCCGCCTTTGGGACCATCTGCCCATGATGACCATCACTATTCCCGTTGTATCCGCCGCCGCCGCGCCGTGAGCCTCTTCGGCCCACTGCACCTATCGCTGCTGCTGGTGATTGCGATCGCGGCGGCGGGTCTCAGCCTGCTCATGCGGCGGGGAATCCTGCCGCAAAGAGGAACGTGCCGGGTGCTCGGTCTCGCGCTCGCAGCCAACGAAGTGGTCTGGTGGGTCTGGCGGTACTCGCGTGAAGGCATCCACGCCGGGAACCTGCCGCTGCAGCTTTGCGACGCAGCGGTCTGGTTCGCCGTCGCCGCCTGCCTTACAGGCGTTTCTGCCGTGATCGAGTTCGGATACTTCGCGGGGCTGGCGGGCGCCGCTATGGCGCTCCTGACACCCAACCTCATAGCGCCATGGCCCGCGTATCCAGCCCTCTACTTCTTCGCGGCGCACGGCGGAATCGTCATCTGCGTGGCGGCCGCGGTCTTCGGCGCGGACCGGCGGTTCGGGGCGCGCGCCGTGTGGCGGTCGTTTGCGCTGTTGCTGAGCTATGCCGCGATGGTCGGAATCGTCGACGCCGTCACCGGCAGCGATTATATGTTTCTGTTGCGAAAGCCCGGCGCGGGGTCGCTGCTGGATTACCTGGGGCCATGGCCGTGGTACGTCGCGACTGGGGCTGCGGTGGCGCTGGCGCTCTTTTGGATTTTGTGGTGGCCGGTCAGGCTCACTCCGGCCGCCATGAGAACTGAAAGACCACTCCGTGGTCGCCGCTGATCGACAACGCGGCCCCGAGCTGACGGATCAGCGTGGATACGACCTGCAGGCCAAGCGTAGGGCTCTGCTCGATACTGAAGTGCGCCGGAAGACCGGCTCCGTCATCGGCGACCGTCAACTCCACATCCCCGCTTTCGAGCGCAGCGAGTGAGATGCGAATGAGGCCGGGACTTCCATCGGAAAAAGCATGCTTCAGGGAGTTCGAAAGCAGCTCGTTCAGAATCAACCCGCACGGGATCGCCTGTTCAGGGCTCAAACGAATCGGTTTGAGATCCAGCTCGAGGCGAATGCGCGAGTGGTCGATGCAGTAAAGACCGAAAAGGCAGCTCGAAAGCGCTTCGACGTACTGGGCGAAATCGAGATCGGCCATCGTCTCCGACTGATAGATCTGCTCGTGGATTAGCGACATCGAAAGAACGCGCGAGTGAGCGTCGTTCAGGGGGCGCGAGAAAGAATCGCCCCGCGAACAATCGATCTGCATGGAGAGAAGACTGCAGATGAGCTGCAGGTTGTTCTTGACCCGATGGTGTACTTCCTGCAGGAGAGCGGTCTTCTCGACGAGCGAGCGGCGGAGGGCTCTCGTGCCTTCTTCGAGGCGCTCGACCAGTTGTTTGCGGTCGGTCACGTCGCGGGCTATGGCCTCAATGCCGATGAAGTGCCCGTCTTCGGCGCGCACGTGCATGGCGCGCTGTTCGAGCCAGATGACATTGCCGTTGCGGTGTACCGAGCGTATTCCGGCGGTGCTCCCGTGCGGGCAAGCGCCGCGCAGGGTCTTCTCCATCTGCGCGCGGTCACCGGGGTGAACGATGCGGAGGATCAGGTCCGGGTCCGCATAGAATTCCGCCGGCGAGTAGCCCGTTACCGCGGTCACGGCTTCGTTTACGTATGCCAGACGCGGGCGAGGTTCGACATCGTAGCGGAAGATCACGTCGGCGGCGTTTTCGGCGAGGCGGCGGTATTGTTTATCCGCGGCGCGCATGCGCTCGACGGCCGAGGTGGCCTGGATGGCGGAGGCGGCGGCGCTGGCCAGAATGTGGAGAGCTTTGATCTGTCCGGCGCGTGCCGGGCGCCCATTATCGAACTCGAAATGAAGAATGCCGACGACATGGCCGGCCGCCATCATGGAGACGGAAGCGCTGCCAGGCAGACCGTCGAGCGGGGCCGGGGTGAACGCCGAGCTGTGGTCATGGCTGCGCGTCAGCCATTCGGCCAGCGCGTCGCTCGCCGGGATGCGGACGCCGGCCAGCGCAGCGGCATGCACGCCCCGCGCGGCCGCGGCGCGGAAATCGCCTGTTTCCGTGGCCAGCAGAACAAGCACCCCGCTCACGCCGCTCTGCGCGCACGCCGTGTCGGCGACCTTCTGGAGAACCGTGTCGGGGTCAAGCGCGACTCCCACAGTGCGGCTGAGCTCGTACATGCCGACGGCCTGATGCAGCTCGACATTTTCGAGGCGCACCTTGCGGATGGCGAGCGAGCGGGCGAGGACCGGCAGCACCGTGCTGAGCCGGAACGGCTTCAGGATGTAGTCGAGCGCGCCCGCCTGCATTGCCTCGACAGCGGTGGTGAGTGTGCCGTGGCCGGTCATGACGATGCCCGCTATGGTGGGGTCGATTTCGATCGCGCGCCGGAGAAAAGTGACGCCGTCCATTTCCGGCATCATCAGATCGGTCAGGACAAGATCGAAGTCCTCCTCGCGAAGGGCGGCCAGCGCCGCGCCGGCCGAGTGGAAGGCGGCGGCGTAATAGCCCTCCGTTTCGAGCGTGTCGCGGAGAGCCTTCATCTGCGGCACTTCGTCGTCGACGATCAGGAGGCGGGCGCTGCCTTGTCGAGCCGTTGGGGAATCGGTAACCCGGGCCTCGGCGGTTGCGGCCACGGCAGCCGCGCGCTCGGTAGCGGTCATCAGTCGGCTCCTTCAGCCGCGCCAACGGTTACCGCGACTGGAGTGGCCTCGGGCAGCAACTCGGCCAGGGCGGCGCGCAGCTGGTTCAGTTTGGGTGGCTTGTTGAGGACGCGGTCGACGTGCGGCGGCACGTCGTCTTCCGCGACAATGCGCTGGCCCCAGCCGGTCAACATGATGACCGGGGTCTCGCGGGAGACCGCCTTTACCGCCGCCGCGACCTTGCGCCCGTCGACGTACGGCATCCCGAGATCGGTGATGACGGCGGCAAACGGCTCGTCGCCGGTGGCCGACGCTTCCACGAGATCGATGCCCTCCTGGCCGCCAGTGGCCGTGGTCACGGCGTGTCCGTCATCCTCCAGGATGGCGCGCAGCGAGCGGATGATCAGCGGGTCGTCGTCCACAATCAGGATCTGCAGGCGGGAGTGCGGTCGATGCACGATCACCGGCGCCGCCGCCTCGCCGGAATCCGCCGCGGAAAACACCAGACTGACTATCGTTCCCTCGCCCGGGACGCTCGCGATATCGAGATCGGCGTTCTGGCGCTGGGCGACGCCGTAGACCATGGCGAGACCGAGGCCGGTGCCGCGTTCGCCTTTGGTGGTGAAGAAGGGCTCGAGACAACGGCGGCGCGTTTCCTCATCCATGCCGATGCCGGTGTCCTCGACACGGATGCGCACGCTCCCTCCGCCGGATAATGTGCCTATCGTGATCGTTCCGCCCTGCGGCATGGCGTCCGCCGCATTGAAGACGAGGTTTGTCAGCGCTTCGCGGATCTCGCTTTCGCTGCCGGAGACCGGCGGCAGGCCGGAGGCGAGTTCCGTGCGCATTTCGATGACGACGCCGCGCTGCATGGGGATGTCGTGCCAGCGGGCGCGCGTGAGATCCACCACCTGGCGGGCGAGCTTATTGAGATCGACCGGCTTCAGAGCGACACGGGTTTCACCGCGCCGATAGAATTCCCGCATGCGTCCGACGGTGTGCGCCACATCTTCGATGGCACGCTGCGTGGTTTCGAGGTAAGCGCGGGTCCGTGCGCTCAGGCCCGTTTCCCTTTCGAGAATGGACTCGGTGTAGAGCGCGACGGGCGACAAGGCGTTGTTGATGTCGTGAGCAATCCCGCTCGCCATCTGGCCGAGCACGCGCAGCCGCTCCTGTTCCATGACGCTCTGCTGGCTGTGGCGCAGGTCGTCGTAGGCGTTTTGCAGCGCTTCGTACATCTGGGCCTGATGGGCCGCCAGAGCTACGTGCTCGCTCAACTGGCGCAGGAATTCGCAATCGGCGCTGGAGAATCCTTCCACATCCCGCCGGCCCGCGATCAGGACTCCGAACACGTGGCTCTCCGTGCGCAGGGGAGCGGCGACCGCCGAGCCGATACCGCCACCGGCAAGCCGGGCGGGGAAAGGAAAATTCACGCGAGAGAGGTCCGGTTCATAGACGAGGTCGCCCGCGAGACACCGCGCCATGCCATTACGGTCGGTCTCGATGGTGGCTTTTTCGAGCAGGTCCATTTCGCCGGAGAAGGCCGCGCTCTTCGTGCCGAGGCACGTAACGGTCAGGCTTTCCGTCTGGGGATTGGAGGAGCAGATGCAGCCGAAATCGATCGGAAGGTTATCTTCGAGGGTGCCTACCACCACCTGAAAGATGCTTTTCAGATCCTGGCGCTCCCCGATGGCGCAGGTGATCTGGTCGAGCAGGTGGAGACGGCCGATCTGGGTCCGCAGCTTTTCCTCGGTGAGCCGGCGGCGCTCGACCTCGGCGCGCAGATCAGCGTTGGCCTGGGCGAGATCTTCCCCACGCTGCTGAACCTTTTGATCGAGCTCATTATTGGCCTGCGCGAGGTTCTCCCGCGCGCCGAGTTGCACGTTTGAGACTTTGCTTATCGCGAGCGAGACGGCGGTGAGAGCAACAAACCGGGTTAAATCGACGGCGCCCATTTTGAGAGAGTGGTCCACCAGGGATGGCAACCCAATCATGGTGAGCAGACAGGCTATGGCCCCGGGCCCGTAGCCTCCGTACCAGGCGGAGGCGAAGACGGCGATGAGGTAGAGCAGAGCGTACGGAAAATCCACGTTCTTCGGGATAAGGACCGAAATCCCGTAATGCGCGATGAGCGCGGCAAGGAGGCCCGCGAACGGGAGGGAATACTGGGCGAGGCGCCGCCGCCGCGCGCTTGCTAACGACCTTTCGAACGTCTTGTTCAGAGTTCGCAGCATGATCAAAACTCCAGCCTCATCAAAACTCCAGCCGCGCGCCCAACTGGATCACACGTCCCGGCGCCGCGCTGGCGATCGTCCCAAGCGCGGGCGAATCGATCGAATTCACGGGGAGTCCGAAGTTGGTATGGTTCAGGGCGTTGAAAAATTCGCCCCGCATCGTGAGGCGATTGCGGTCGCCGGATATCCGGAAAGACCGTGCGAGCGCGACGTCGATATCGGCCAGCCCAGGGCCCCGCAGAATGTTGCGCCCGGCATCGCCAAATGCGGCGGGCGCCGGGATGGCGAACGCGGCCGTGTCGAACCAGCGGGCGATCGATTGTTGTCCGGACGCAAGGTTCGGGTCGCGCAGCAGATTGGGGCGGCAATTGTTTCCTTCGGCATTCACGTCCGCGCAGTTCATCAGAACGCTGAACGGCGAGCCGGACTGGGCGGTCACGATCCCACTCAACTGCCACGCCTTGAAGAGCCGATCGGACCAGCTGTTCCAGCGCGGCGCCGGAATCTCCCAGACAGCACTGGCTACAAAACGCTGCGTTCGATCGAAGCTCGAACGTCCGCGGTCAAGCGAGGGGTTGGCCGGATTCTGCGGATACTGCCCGCTGGCCGCGGAATTGTCCGTACCGTTGCTCTGGTTGTCGATGGACTTCGACCAGGTCCACGAGGCGAGGAAGAACAGGCCGCGCGAATACCGCCTCTCCACCTTTGCCTGCAGGCTCTGATAAGTGGAATGCGCGCTGTCGGAAAGCTCGCGGACCTCGGCCAGCGCGGAGCCGAACGGACGCCGTCCCACCGGGCTTGATGTTCCCGGCGTTCCCGCGTTGATGTTGGACGCGGTCAACAGCCGCACGCCCGCCGTACCGGCGTATGCGATCTCGACGATCGTCGACGGAGTCAGGGCGCGCTGGATTCCGAAGCTCCAGCTTTGCGAATACTGATTCCGCTCGTTGGGCACGATGTAGCGCTGATTGCCGGAGGGCGCCGTGGCTGCCGGAATCACCAGCGCGGGCAGCGCGCCGCTCAATGTGTTGGTCGGCGCGGTGAAGGGAAACTCGGTGATGCTGCTGACGAAGTAAAACGGAATATTGAACTGATTGCTGTTGAGGACGCCCTCGCCGCCGACCGGATCGACAAACCCGATTCCGTAACCCGCCCGCACCACGGTGCGCGGGCCTGGCGACCAGGCCATCCCCACGCGCGGCGCGATGTCTTTGTAGTCGGTGTTGACGAGGTGCTGACTCGTGTTCTGGCCCGCGATCAGCAGCGTGCGCGTCGAGGGATCGAAGTTCGACAGCCGGTTGTGCATTTCGCGCGCGTACGGCATGATGTCGTAACGCGCGCCGAGATTGAGCGTGAGGCGCGGAGTGAGCTTTATGTCGTCCTGCGCGTAGGCTCCATAGCGGCCGGAGATCAGTCCGACCATGCCCGGCGGAAACGTGTCCCGCAGGATCTGGAAGGGCGCGCCCAAAAGGAAGCTCGCGAAGGCATTACCGCCGGGCGTTCCCGCGGCCGTGCTGGTCGAGAGATTCAGAAACGTGTAGTAACCGCGGCCGTAGACCAGATAGCCGCTGCTGCCCATTTCGCGCTGGTAGTCGAATCCGAAGCGCGCCAGATGGCGGCCCTTCGACCAGGTCAGCTTTTGGCCGGCGGTAAAGCCGGTCGTGGCGAGGCGCAGCGGTGTGAGAATGCTTCCGCCCACGCTGAAGAGGCCGGCGACGTTCAGGCTGGAAAGCCCGGAGGTCTGCGGGCTGTAATTGATGCCGGGGATGCCGAACTGCTCCGCGAGATTCAGGCCGTAATCCTCTTGTGTCAATGAGCTGGTCTGGCGGTTCAAGCCGATCCGAAGCTCTTCAATAACCCTCGGGCCGAACGCGCGGATGTAGCCGATGCCCGTGTTTTGATTGCGCGCCAGAGACGTGCCGGCAAGAGACGGCGGGCCCCCGAGCGGCAGCCCGAACAGAGACGGCAGCACAGCATCCGAGTTCTGGAAAGAATGCCGCAGGAAGAGCGTCGCGCCGTCCGCGAACTGGTGGTCGAGCCGGATATCGAACGAGTGGACGGCGGACGTGCTGGTGCGCGTCACCCCATAATTGTTGAACGGCAGCGGCTGGCCCGCGCCATCGAATTGATCCGGCTGCGGCAGCAGAGCCGTAATGCGGGCGGCCGCCGGATCGATTCGGCTCGGCGGGATCACATTGCCGGGGAAAGGCGCGCGCACGATCGTCGGACTTGACGGGTCGTAAATCGGAGTGGCAGCGAGACCGGAGAAATCCCCCGTGCGCTCGACGGCAGGCGGCAGGCTGGTCACAAGGGGAAAGGCGTTGTGCGTCAGAGTTCCCTGATAATCGGCGAAGAGGAATGTCCTGTTCCGCTGAATCGGTCCGCCGCCGGACCCGCCGAACTGGTTGTAACGAAGGGGATTCTTCGGTTGCGCGGTGGCGTTGGAAAAAAAATTCGCCGCATCCATGGCATCGTTGCGGAAATACTCGAACAGGCCGCCATGCCACTGGCTGCCGCCGGATTTCGACTGCAAATTAATGACACCTCCGGCGACATCGCCGAATTCCGCCGAATATGCGCCCGATTGCATCGAAAATTCCTCCACCGCATCGAGCGGGATATTGAAATTGTTGCCACGGCCCTGTTCGGACGACGTGACCGAAATACCATCGACCAGAAACAGATTGGCCTTCGTGCGCTGCCCGGCGATGTTCACCGGGTTGGGCGAGCCACTTTCGCCCGGCGCTCCCGGATTCACGCCCGCGCCAAGCGCGATCAACTGCTGCCAGTTGCGCCCGTTGAGCGGCATCTCAGAAACCTGCCTCGCCGCGATCACCTGCGCCATCGCCGCATCTTCGGTGGCCAGCAACTGTCCGGGCGCCGCCGCCACTTCTATCGATTCCGCGACGTTCCCCGGCTTCAGTTCGAAATCCACCCGGACGGTCTGGTTGACTTCGAGAACCACCGGACCCACCACTTCGGTCTCAAAACCCTGCCGCGCCACGCTCAGAGTCCATGAGCCCGGGATCAGGTTCGGCGAAACGTACAAACCCTGGCCGTTGGACTCGGCAACCACCCGCATGCCGTTATCCCGGGACTGAATAACGACTCTCGCGTGCGCCACCACGGCCTGCGAGGCGTCGCGGATTTCGCCCCGGAAAGCTCCGCCGAAGGTCTGGCCGGGAGCGAGGCAGGGGGCGAGTAGTCCCAAGGCGAGCGAGAGCCCCGATTTGAGTGACCGGCTAAAGTTGCGTGCTGGCGCACCTCTATCCCTCCGGACTTTCATAAACGACTTATCGCTATCCAGCCGGATTTCTTTTAGTTCCGTTTCGGTACGCGCGCCCTCGGGCCGGTTGAAAAATCGAAGCCACTTCATTCGCGCAAACAGGCAAAGAACGCAAAGATTGCGCGAGTTTTGGGAGCTTGACCGAACCCGAGAAACACCTTTTGGAAAAACTTTTGTTGCAGGGATAGAAGTTAAGCTCGGCCGCGGGTGCCGATTGTTTGGAAAGTCTTGAAATAATTTCCGACAGGGTGGGAAGCCGTGGTTGGGTGGCTCCCCTTCTATTGAGCGATGAGCAGCAGCGTTAATGAGGCAGGCTTCCACGTGTCGAATTCGCTGATTGAGGTTTCTTCGATTCGTTTGTAGCAGGCCGGATGTGGGATTACCGCGTATTCCCGCGTATGTATCAGGTTCTGTAAGGACAAACTCCTGTACCAAGCGTGTGAAAATGAAAAAAATGAGTACGAATCAATACAGGGCGCGCCGGACAGGATGCTGCGCCCAATTTGAGCCACGCTGCTCTATTTGAGACAGAATGAGACTCCTCGAACACGGCTCGCCGCGACAGCTAAAGTCGATGTTATACTGATTCCGGTCAGCCGAGGAGGTCTACAGTGGCCAGCGAAAAACCGCATCAGGACGACGCAATTACATTCACGCTTGGGGTTGGAAATCAATCTTCAATCTGTGGTGGTGTAAAGCCAATGAGGATCGTCGAGGACGACGTTACGGAAGCGACCCAGCAATCCGCAGAAGACCAGACGCAGCCCGTTGCGGTGGACCGCGCAAGCTAGCGACCCGGGAACTCGACAGCAGTTGCCACACGCCGCCGACGAGCAGCCCACAGCGTCGCCACCGACGGCTCCGATCCGTGCTGTCGAGATCGGGAGAGTGTGCGCGTGGATTTCGGACCTGCCCGGAGTGATCGCGGACGCGGCGGCTCTGGAAGCCGACATAGAGGACATGCTGAGCAATGGCCTCCGCAATGAGTCGGCCTATGGCGAGCAAACCGTCACAAAGCTTCATCAATTGCGCGCGCCACACTGGGATCGCTTTTTCGGCGAAGTCCGCCGGGTCATTGGTGAGGTGATCGCCGCTTCCAGAGCGACTCTGGACCCTGCAACCGTATACCTGAGGGCGTGGGCCTCCAAACTGGCGCGCGAGGGCGACTATAGCCGGCGCCGGGCACGCCTGAGCGCAATCCACAATCATTCGCCCGCCTTTCTTTCAGCCATTTACTATCTTCGTGTTCCGCAAGAGCAGGAAAAGGGCGAATCCGGAACATTATTCGTCAATCCATTTCCGCAGTCGTTAGCGAGCCCGCAGCCTGGGGTCGTCCTTCCAGGACTCGAGGGTCGGATCGTTGTTTTTCCAAGTTGGGTCCTGCATGCCCCAGCCGAGCTCGCCGATCTGAAGTCGCCGCGTATCGTCATCGCCGTGGATGCGCATTTTATTCCAGAGTGAGTGTGTATGAGCCTGGATGTCGAGCCGATTCCTGAAAGCTTTCTGAGCCGACTGTTGAATGAGTTCGGCCTCCAGTGGACTCACATTGTAGTCCTGAGTGGGGTTGTATTCAGCTCATTCGAGCTTGAGCAATATCTCAATCCCGGTATCTGGATCCTTGGCACCGTTGCCGCTCTTTCGGTTGTTTACCTTTTCCGACATCAAATTACCGGGAATTTCGGCAGAACGGCGGTCTGGGCCCTGATCGCCGCTTTCGTTGTATTAGCCGCTCCTTGTGGCGCTCTTATCGCTACCCATAAGGACGTCCTCAATCTGCTGGAGACCTGGAAGAAAACGTCAAGCCTCTACCTGGCTCTTGCATTGGGTATACCGCTTGGCGTCATGATTCTTAGCTATCGCGCACAAGCCGACTTCCGGTGGGAGCCGCTGCCGCAGGCGCTGGCGACCGCCGTCAAGCAGGTTGCACAATGCGACTTCATCCATGAAGCTGTTCAGTATTCACTCCATCTCCGCCATGATGCGCAGGGCGGCGTCATCCTGCGCTTTGAGGTTGTGATGGACGTGCTGAACCGCTCGAAGCGCCCGGCACTGTACCAGGACTACTTCGATCCCGCGGGCAGGAACAAGCGCTTTCTCTCTGCTGAGATCAAGGGCAAACAGATTCCCGAAGACGATCCGGATCGAATCTATCAACGCGGCCTCGCGCTTTCCCATAATGCCGCGCCAGGTGAACGGTTTCGCGTGGCTGTTACAGGCGAGAGCACTTTTCACGAAAGCGACTCAGAACTCGTCGGGGTTTACTTTCCATGCTGCAGGCTCTCCTTGAAAGTTGCCAGGCCTCCGGACGACTTGCGCGTCCATGTCGTTTCGTTATTGCCGGAGAAAGTCGACCCTGAGCCTCACCGCACGGGTGATCTCATGTTCGAGTACGCAAAGGGCGTATTGCCATTTCAGGGTACGCGCATTTTCTGGGCCCCTCGCGGAGCGGCTCTCAGCTACGGTGTGATGGCATGAACGTTACTCGAACAGCGTTATTCGAAATTCCGATGTGGGTCGCGCAGTTGGATGACGTGGTCCCCTATCACGAGTCGATGGCCAAAGAGGCGGAAGAACTGATCGATCGCGATAACGCCCGGGCGGAGGGACCCCGCCCTTACCTCGCGCACCAAACTACCTCGGACCCATTCGACTTGCCGAGTCCGGGCTGGAAATTACTGGACGACTTCTGCAACAACATCTTCAGCAATTTGGCAAAGCAGAATTTTCAGCGCTGGCGCGCCGGCGAGTTCCACCTCCGCCGCTGGGCCATCCGGTTCGGGCGATTGACCCAGGAAGAAAAGGCCCAGCTCGCGCGCGATGCTGTTCATAATCACCTTCCGGCACTTTTTTCTTCCATTTACTACCTTCGGCTTCCGCCCGAATTCGCCGACAAGCCGAACGGCGGAACGGTCTTCGTAAACCCAATCGGCAACCTGATGGATTTGATGTCGCCGCGAACGCGCGTCATCGAACCCCAGGAAGGCCGTCTGCTTGTTTTTCCGTCTTTTGTCGATCACGCGCCAGTGCCTATCGAATGGGACGCCAGCGACATTTCCCGCATTGTCATATCGACGGACGTCTTCTACACGAGCGGACAGACACGCGACGGCGTCCGGTCCCTCAAGGCGGAAGCAGGCCGAGATCGGCGCTGACGGCCAGGGATACGGGCGCGCATCGCAAGTCCTTTTTCGCCTTTCCCGACCGTTCGCCCGTAAGCGCGTCATGAACCCCTCTGCCGTATGAGGTGGGGCGGGTCCGATAGTGGGATGAATGAGAGCTATCGAGGCGGGTACGACGAGTGAGAAGAAGTGGACAGAACTGATTCGGCAACAGCAGCAGAGCGGGCTTTCGGTCGGTGTCTTTTGCCGGGATCGCGGTTTCAGCGATCAGGCTTTCTAGTATTGGCGCAAGCGGCTTTCCGTTCGCGAGCCTGTGCGATTCGCTTTGGTTGCAGGCCAGCCGGTGCGGCAAGTGCCACCGACACCATTGAAACGATGGTGGGCTCGAGAAGACTCGAACTTCCGACCTCTTTCGTGTCAATTTAGCCAAGGCTCTTTTGCTGCTTCTCTTTCCGCCTAAATAATTGATTCTGCTGGATGGCGTTTGAGCCAGTTTTGAGCCCGACGACCTCGCTTGAGACAGATTGAGCCAGCAAATATGCCGGCTCGCCTGTAGTCACGTCGCTACGGCTTCACAGCTTTGCACACTGACAATTCCTGATGTCGCGTCCATCGTGGCCGCAGTACCGCTCATTTGCAGATC
>DASZLP010000029.1:0-35570 GCA_035552355.1 Bryobacteraceae bacterium
CGGAGTGCGGATGGCCTGCGCGGTCGAGCCAGGTGTGGTCATCGAAGCCCGCGGTCTCGATTACCAGAGCGTCTCCACCCCAGTGGCCGACTGAGTAGCCCGTCCAGCTCGGGTTGGGGTCTTTGGGGAGTTCGCGGGCATTCATAAAGATCTGGCGGTAAGTGATGTTGTCTTCGTAGAGCAATCCGATAACTGCCGGCGATTGAATAATGCGGTACAGGCGCACCGCTCCTCCGGTAAAGATCAGCGCCGGGCCTCCAGGCAGGCCGTGGGTTACGGGGTCTGCCCGGCGGAAGTCCGCGCCGCGTTGCACGAAAATTGGTCGTTCCTCCTGACGAAAGATTTCTTCGTCCTTCAGATTCTGTATCAAATCAAAGCGGTATGGGTTTGCTTCTGGACGCCATAGGCGTGACAGGTCTGGCTTGCCATCGGGTGTACGGGGGCGGGGCTGGCACCGCGATCGCGATTCTGTCCATCGGTGTCCTCCTGTTGAGATTCCAGACTTCCCTGAAACTACGCTGCTGGATTGGACAACAATCATGTTCACCGAAAACGCGCCGCTCACCGTGACTCGGCGCTGCCGGCAAGCGATTGTATGGTATGATCTGCGCCAGAAATTGATCCGACCGTATTAATTTCAGCCCTGAGCATGGTTCGAAGGCGAATCACCGGTGTAAAGTCTTGCGTGAGGTGAGCGATGAAGCCAATGATCTGTTTGCGCGCGGGCGTTTTCGTGCTGGCTGCTGTTCTTGGAACAATTTCCGCCATACAGAAGCGCTCGGTAGTTCGTGCGGCCGGCGTGACGGCGCCGAGATTCGAAGTAGATCCATTCTGGCCAAAGCCGCTGCCAAACCACTGGGTCACTGGCTCGACTATCGGCGTCGCGGTGGATGCCCAGGATAACGTCTGGACCATCCACCGACCTGACACTGTTGAGAATAACTTCAAGGCCGCCGATCTGAAAGTCGGGACGTGCTGCAAGGTCGCCCCGCCGATTCTGGAGTACAACCAGGCCGGGAACGTCATCAATTCCTGGGGCGGCCCGGGCACCGGCTACGACTGGCCGGATAGCAACCACGGGATCACCATTGACCACAAGGGTAATGTCTGGATCGCGGGAAACGGGACTAAGGACACACAGGTCCTCAAGTTCACCAGCACCGGGAAATTCCTTATGCAATTGGGAAAACATGGCATCCACAACGGAAGCAACGACCCGGAGAATTTTTGGCAGGCCACGAAGATTTTCGACGATCCCACGGCGAACGAAGTGTATATCTCCGATGGATACGGCAACCGCAGGGTTATTGTGTTCGATGAGGACACCGGCAAGTTCAAGCGGCTTTGGGGCGCCTACGGCAACAAGCCGACCGATGACAAAACTCCTCCTTTCGATCCAGCGAAGCTCGAGGACCAACCTCAGCAGAGCGGACAGGACGCTCTGAAGAACTTCAGCACGCCGCACTGCGTTATTGTCTCGAACGATGGTCTGGTGTACGTGTGCGACCGGGTCAACGACCGCATCCAGATTTTTCACAAAGATGGGACGTTCGTGAAGGAAGTCTTCATGGAACCTCAGACCCGCCGCTCCGGCTCCGTGTGGGATATGACCTTCTCAAGAGATCCGAAGCAAACTTACATTTACGAGGCGAACGGCGTGAATGAGCATATAAATGTCCTGCTCCGCAGCACGCTCGAGGTGCTTACGACCTTCGGCGATGGAGGACGGGCCGCCGGCGAGTTCTTCGGCTGCCACAACCTGGCTACGGATTCGAAAGGCAATCTCTACGTTACAGAGACGTACACAGGCGCACGCGTGCAACGTTTTCTCTTTAAGGGTGTGGGACCTGTGGAGAAAGATCAGGGCGTGCCGTGGCCGAAAGGGCGCGGGTAATAAGACGCTGGTACTGAATGCGACCTGACGGAAGCCCGTGCTTTCAACACCCAGCGATAGGCTGAAGCCTGTTCTACGATCGTGCGGATGTGGAGCGTCTCGGAGAATCTGAACTATGCGTGACTGGAATCCTGAGAGGAGAGATCCAATGCGTTTCAAAGTATTGCTGGGTGGCAGTGTCGCCGTAATGGCGCTTCTTGCGCAAGCTCCGCAACCCACCTGCCGGCACTGCCAGGCAACATACATCCCAGTCAGCGAACTGGACGCCTACACCGCGAAGGCCGTTAAATACAACATCGTGGATCAGCAGGTTCGCTCCGTAGATATAGGCAAGGTGCAAGTTGGAATAGGCATGGTCACCCGCGGCAAACTCGTCGCGGGGACCGGCCGGAAAGGGGCTGTTGCGGAGCACGAACAGATCAGTGAGGTTTACCACGTGATTGATGGCGCCGCGACCTTGCTGACCGGGCCCGACCTCGTCAATCCGGTGAGAAGGTCTGCGGACGAGAAGACCGTTCGACTGCAAAATGGTCCGGGCTGGAGTTCCGATTCGATTTCGAACCCCCAGATCCACCACCTCAAGCCGGGTGACATGGTTATCATTCCGGCGGGAACGGGGCATTGGTTCACCGAAATCCCGGATCACATCACTTATATGATGGTGCGGATCGATCCCGATAAGGTCGTTCCCACCAAGAGCCAGGCTGAGTCCGAGGCCGACCTTAAGGTGATTCCTCCTGGAAGATAGATCCCGGGGCTGCGAGCGATCCCGTTGCTTAAGAGAGCCAATCTTATTGAAACTGCGAAATGGCGATACAATCGGCAGCCGGAGGACGCACCATGCGGCTGCTGTCGATCCTGTTGCTGATCGTGCCTGGCGCAACTGCGGCAGCGCGCGATCCGGTCGTCTCCTTAACCGCCGGCCGCCTTCGCGGATCCGCTGTGGCACATGGCGGCGCGGTATTCAAGGGCATCCCCTATGCACAGCCTCCGGCCGGCGATCTGCGCTGGCGTCCGCCCGCGCCCGTGAAGCCGTGGTCCGGTGAACGCAGCGCCACCGCCTTCGGCCCGCCCTGCGCCCAGAATTCCAACGGCCGCATGCTCGAGAACAGCAGTGAAGACTGCCTCTTTCTGAATGTCTGGACTGCCGATTGGCCTCCGCATATTTCCGGCAAAGCATCCCGCAAGCCTGTCATGCTCTGGCTGCACGGCGGCGGCAACTATGCAGGAACGGCGTCTGGCGCCAATTTCGATGGAGAGAGTCTCGCGCGACGCGGCGTTGTGCTGGTGACCGTCAACTATCGCCTGACCGTGTTCGGCTTCTTCGCGCACCCCGAGCTGACGCGCGAATCTTCACGCGAATCCGGGCACCACGCATCCGGCAATTACGGTCTCCTGGATCAGGTCGCCGCCCTCCAATGGGTCCACCACAACATTGAGCGGTTCGGCGGCGACCCCGCGAATGTAACCGTGTTCGGCCAATCGGCCGGCGCGGTTGACGCCAATGTCCTCATGACATCCCCGCTGACGAAAGGCTTGTTTCAGCGCGTCATCGCGGAAAGCGGGACGGTGACCCGGAATCCGGATGCCGCCACACTCAGCATGACCGCGCTCGGGGCCGTGATGAAAGTGAAGAGCGGCCCGGTCTCGTATTCCGACGCACCCACGCTCGCCGAGGCCGAGAGCAAAGGTGCTGCGTTCGGATCTGTGCAGCATCTGCGCTCAATGGCAGCCGCCGATCTCCTGAAAGAAGTCGCCGGTCCGCAGATGAGCATCGGTCCGGCGAACGGAATTGTGGTGGATGGCTGGGTCCTGCCAAAGTCTCCGGCGCAGGTATTCGCCAGCGGCCAGGAACACCGCGTGCCGCTGCTGATCGGCAACAACTCGCGCGAACGAACGCCGCCGCCTGTGGCCCCGGAAGATTTGCGCCACGCGATGGAAGCAATGTATGGCCCCCTGGCGCCGAAGGCGTTCACGCTTTATGGGGATCGCGCCGCCGAGTGGGTCGTCGACACGATGTACCGCTGCCCGGTGGTCGCGCAACTGGCCTGGCATGCGCCAGGCAGTCCATCCTTCGAATATGAATTCGATCGCGCCGCTCCGGGAAGACAAGCTTTGGGTGCGGTGCATGGCACGGAAGTCGCCTACGTTTTCGGCGCTTTGAATCAAAGCTACGCCGATGCGGATCGCGCGATCTCTTCCGCCATGCAGCAATACTGGACCAACTTCGCAAAGTCCGGAAATCCTAATGGCCCCGGCTTGCCTCAATGGCCGAAATTCGACGGCGCGGCCCGCGGCTATATCGAGTTCACGGGCGAAGGTCCCGTTGCGGGCGAAGGACTGCGCCGCGCGTATTGCGAACTTTACGTCGAGAACGTCGAACGGCTCATGCGGCAATAGCTGCTGGCCGCCGGACGCATTCTCATATATAGTGTGTGGTCACAAAGGCGATCTTCCATGAAGAAATACTCGCGCAGAGATCTCGGTTTCCTGCTTCCGGCGCTGGCGGCCACCGCCGCCGCGCAGACTACAACGCCACCCGCGGCCGACAACTCCATCGAAAAACTGCCGGTCATGAAGACCAAAGCGTTTCTCTATAACGAACTGCCCGTCACCACGAACGGAAAGAACAAGCAGCGCCGCATGTTCACCGCCAAGACTCATACCGGCTTCAAGATGGAAAGCCATCAGAGCGACATCGCGCCTGGGGAAGTGAATCATCCGCCGCACCAGCATCTCCGCGAAGAGATGATGCTCGTTCGCACAGGATTGATGGAGCTTACGATTTCGGGTAAGCCGCTTCGGCTGGGCCCGGGCGATGTGGGGGTCATCGGGTCCAACGAAATTCACAACGCAAAGAACGTGGGGACGACGCGCGCCGAGTACTTCATCGTGAATATCGGCCGCGACGACGTCTAGCAAGTAAAGCAAGGAGGCCCTTCGATGTTACGCGCGCGAGTCTTCGTTCGGGCGGCGATGGGAATGGTGGCGATTGCCACAACATTTGCCGCAAACACCGGTGACCAGCCTCTCAACGATCTGCCCGACGGTGGGTACAAAGTTACCACCCGCGACTGGGCGAAACCGCCGGGCGGCGTCCCCTGGGCCGCGGTCACCGCGGTGGAAGTCGCGCCCGATGGCAGCATCTATGTCATCCATCGCTGCCACGACAACTCCTGCGCCGGTCGTCCCGAACCGCCCATCCTCAAATTCGACGCCTCCGGCAAGCTGCTCAAAGCCTGGGGCGAAGGCATGTTCGTTTTTCCACACGGCGCAACGGTCGATGCCCAGGGCAATCTCTGGGTTACCGACGAGCAGGGCAAAGACGGCAAAGGCCAGCAGGTTTTCAAATTCAGTCCCGAAGGCAAGGTCCTTATGACGCTCGGCAAGAGCGGCGTTGCAAGTGACGCGCCCGGTCTCTTCGATCAGCCCTCCGATGTCGCCATTGCGGCCAACGGCGACATCTTCGTCACAGAGGGCCATCTGCAGGGCAACAACCGCATCTCGAAATTTTCAAAAGACGGCAGGTTCATCAAGTCCTGGGGGCACAAAGGCTCCGGGCCCGGCGAATTCTTTGCGCCCCACACCATCGCCATCGATTCGCGCGGCCGTCTCTTCGTAGGCGATCGTTCCAACAATCGCATTCAGATTTTCGATCAGGACGGCAACTACATCGACACCTGGAAGCAGTTCGGCCGCCCCAGCGGCATCTTCATCGACAAGGACGACACTATGTACGTCGCCGATTCCGAATCCTGGGGCAAGGACGAGCCTGGCTGGAAAAAAGGCATTCGCATCGGCAGCGCGAAAGACGGCTCGGTGAAATATTTCATCGAAGACATGGAGTCAACCACCGAAGAACACAGCGGCGCGGAAGGTGTTGGCGTCGATGCCGCCGGGAACATCTACGGCGCTGTCGTTCGTCGCCAGATGTTGGAAAAGCACGTCAGGACTTCCCGGTGAGACTCTCCGCGGCTGTGCTGATACTGGCCTGCTCCGCGAATGCGCAGATCACACCGGATTACCGCAAGCCGCCCGGTTCAGATTGGCCTCTGGTCGGCGGCGATTGGGGCAACACGCGCTATTCCACGCTTGCGAAAATCACGCCGTCAAACGTAAAGACGATGAAAGGCGCATGGATGACGCGCCTGAATTCGGGATTTGGTCCGCCCTATTCGCAGCAGGGCACGCCGGTAGTGAAGGACGGCGTCATGTATATCACCACCGGCGAGCAGGACATCTTCGCGATCGATGCCAAAACCGGCGGTTTGATATGGGAATATCGCACGCCCACCGATCCGAAAACGCCCGACAATAAAGCCAAGCGCGGCGTCGCGATCGGCGAAGGAATGATCTTCGGCGTCGAGACCGATATCCGAAAACCTCCGCCCGCCTCCGGCCGCATGGAGCCGGTCACGCGTCTCTTCGCCCTCGACCGGAAAACAGGAAAGCTTCTCTGGAGGCACGAGCTCGGCGAAGACATAGCCAAAAGCCTGCGTCAATATGTCTCCGCGCCGCCCCTTTATTACAAAGGCCTGGTGTACATCAGCGTCTCCGGCGGCGACGGCGGCATGCGCGGACGCCTCACCGCGCACGATGCCAAAACCGGCGCGGAGGTCTGGCGCTGGTGGGCCGTGCCGGGTCCCGGCGAGCCCTTCAGCGAAACGTGGGAAGGCGATTCCTGGAAGACCGGCGGCGGCGCCATGTGGGTGCAGCCCGCGCTCGATCCCGACCTCGGCCTCCTCTATGTGAACACCGGCAATCCCTGGCCCGATTACAACGGCTCAACGCGCGCTGGGAACAATCTGTTCACGTCGTCGGTGGTTGCGCTGGATGCGATGACGGGCAAGTCGCGCTGGTACTTTCAGGCCGTGCATCACGACCTCTGGGATTTCGATATGCCGACACCGCTGATCCTGTTCGATCAGATGTATGGCGGCCAGATGCGCAAGGCGCTCGCCGCGCACTCGAAGCAGGGCTGGGTTTACATTCTCGATCGCGCCACGGGAAAGCCGCTCGTCGGAATCGAAGAGAGGCCGGTGCCGCAGGAGCCGCGCCAGAAGACCGCCGCCACACAGCCGGTTCCGGTGGGCGATCCAACCGCGCCGCAGTGCGCCGAACCCGTTAAAGGATACGAGCGTGGCTGCATGTTTACCCCGGTCTGGAGCGACACCAACATCGCGCAGCCGTCGGCATCCGGCGATTGGGCGCCGGGTGCGTACGATCCGCAATCGGGCTACTTGTACTTCACGACAGGCGTCTCCACGCGGAAGTTCAGTCCGGCCGGCCGCGTTTCGATTGCCGGAACCCGTGAGTACGGATTGATCACTGCGCTCGATTCCCGCACGAACAAGCAGGTGTGGCAGAAGGAAGTGCCCTATCTGGCGGGCTTCGGAAGCGGTATTCTCGCCACCGCAGGCGGTCTGCTGTTTCACGGCGGCACCGACGGCTTCTTCCGCGCTTTCGATTCCCACGGCGGAGAAGAGTTATGGCGCTTTCAGACCGGCTTCGGCGCCGACGCACCAGCGGCTACTTATGAAATCGATGGCGAACAATACGTGGCCATCGCCGCCGGCGGCAGCCGCGATGGTCTGAAAGAGGCCAAGGGCGACCTGGTCTGGAGCTTCAAAGTTGGTGGACGCGTGAATCCGCTGAACGGCCCGCCGGCGCCTCCGACGATTGTGCTCGCTCCATCGGCTCCTGGGCTCGGTGTGGAGCGGCAGAGAGAATAGACATCGCACCCCAATTCATTCGATTTCTGCCGCCGGCTGTTCCTCGAAATCAATGTCGGCGTCGCGTTTGAAGCCGGAATCCATCCGCCTCGCTACGCGTCTCGATCGGTTCGTCAAACAGCTATAGTGAGTCGAGGAGGGCAACAGCATGGCAGGCGGATTCAAACAGTTTCTGCTGCGCGGCAACGTGGTGGACCTCGCGGTGGGTGTCGTTATCGGCGCCGCCTTCGGAGGAGTCGTTACCGCATTCACAAAGGACCTGCTGACGCCCTTGATTGCCGCCGTCGCCGCCAAGCCGGACTTCTCGGCCATTCAGTTCACGGTGAACGGCAGCAAGTTTCCTGTGGGCGATTTCGTGAACGCGATCGTTTCGTTTATCATCATCGCCGCGGCCGTCTATTACATGGTTGTGTTGCCGGTGAACGCGCTCGTCTCGCGCGCCCGCAAGGAGCCGCCTGCCGATCCGACGACGAAAAAGTGTCCGGAGTGCCTGAGCGAGATCGCCATCGGTGCGAAGCGTTGCGCATTCTGCACCAGCCAGCTCGCGGCCTGAGTCAGTTCGCGGAAGGCCTCTCGATGCGATCGATCATGATGCATTCAAACGGTGATCTGCGCGATTCCAGCCAAAGGCCGAGCTCTTCCTGAATGGACGTGAAGACGGACTGGCCCGATTTTGCAGGATCGTTCGCAGGATCCCAGTCAAAGTCGATGTCGAAGAAGCCCTTGAGACCCGTCGCATCGATCACGGGGCGGTCCGTCGCCCGCGAACTCCAGAGGTAAGTTACGAATATCTCCGTCGACACACGGTGGAGTTCCAAACGCCCGCGTCCCGCTTTCACGCTCAGCCGGTCCGCGGACGAAGTCTTGAGCTTCGGCGGGTTCTTCCCGGCAACCAGCGCATAGACGGAAATCTCGCGGGTCTCGCGATGAATCGCGAGTCCGAAGCGCTCCGCCAGCAGCATCCGCATCATCTCGTTCAGTTGCGCCGGAGCCGTGTTGGGCGGCAGCGTCGCCTGAATGTCGTAAGCCTCGTCAAGCCATGCCGGACCGCCAAAGATTCTCCAATTGGAGACTCCGTAACTGCTGTAGATCAGATTTCGGAGCGGAATTCCGGACGAGCTGAAGTGCGCTCCATCGACTCGTACGCCGGTCGGATCGCCGGGACGATAAGGCTTGATCGACGCCACCTCAAACGCGGGCGAGGACTGGCCGAAAGCAGCGGCGGTGCCGACGAACACCAAAAGGAGTCTCTTCATGCAGTTCAGACGACAGCTCGCCAGAAAATGTTAAAGGCGCGCTCCCACCACGAGCGCTGCTTTTTCCCCATGTGATACGGTAGTCTTTCCCCCAAAAATGAGTTTCGACCGCACAGTCGCGCGCCTGATCGACCACACTATTCTCAAGCCGGAAGCTACGCGGGATGAGGTTCGGAAAGTCTGCGCCGAGGCACTCCGGTTCGAGTTCGCCAGCGTGTGCGTGAACGGGTTCTGGACGAAACTCGTCGCCTCCGAGCTGCGCGGATCGCCCGTAAAAGTCTGCACCGTTGCCGCATTTCCGCTCGGCGCCACGAATACGGCCGCCAAGGTTGCCGAGACGCTCGCGGTGCTGCGTGATGGCGCCCAGGAAATCGATATGGTGATCAACATCGGCGCGCTGCGGGCTGGTGAAAACGCGGCCGTGAAGGCGGACATCGAAGGCGTCGTCTCCGCCAGCCACAGTCATGGCGCCATCGTCAAAGTCATCGTCGAAGCCTGTCTGCTCGATGACGGGCAGAAGACGCTCGCCTGCAAAATTTCGCAGGATGCCGCGGCCGACTTCGTCAAAACTTCCACCGGATTCAGCAAGAGCGGCGCCACAACCGCCGACGTCGCTTTGATGCGCCGCGCCGTCGGAAAGTCGATGGGAGTGAAAGCTTCCGGAGGCATCCGCACGCTGGCCGATCTCAACGCCATGGTCGCCGCCGGGGCCGATCGAATCGGCGCCAGTGCCAGCGTTCGTATAGTCGAGGAGACCATTCCGCACGCCGAAGCGGGGTCAGGATCGGGCTAGAATGTCGACCCCTCGCGTCAAACCGGCCATACGGTTCCGCGAACGCAGCGACCTGCTCGATTTCCTCCTCGAAGTCGCGACCCTGACTTCGGAGACTCTCGTCCTCGATGAGCTGCTCGCCAACGTGGCGGAGATCGTGCGCCGAGTCATTCCGTACGACCTCTTCGCCATCCTGCTCTTCAACGAAAAACGCAGGGACCTGCGTATTCGGCACGCGGTGGGCCATCGCGAGGAAGTCGTCAGAAATCTCTCGCTTGTCCCCGGGGAAGGCATCGTCGGTACGGCCGCGCAGACGCTCCAGCCGGTGCTCGTGCCTGATGTGATGGCCGATCCGCGTTATCTCAGCACTTCCGACGTGGTGCGCAGCGAGCTGAGCGTGCCCATGATCGCGCGCCGCCGCCTGGTCGGCGTCATCGATATTCAATCCACGCGCGCGGGCGCGTTTCGGAATCAGGATCGCGCCATGCTGAGTCTCATCGCCGGACGAGTGGCGGCGGCCATCGACAACGCGCAGCTCTACCGCCGCGCCGAGCGGCAGTACAAAACGATCCGCACTCTCACACGCATCTCCAACGAGTTTTCGTCGATCCTCGATATCGACGAGCTGCTGAGCAAGGTCGCGTCGAGCGTGCGCGGCCTCATCAACTACGACGCGTTCAGTATTCTGCTGATCGATGTCAGGCAGCAGGTCCTCCGCCATCGTTTCAGCCTGCGTTTCGATCAGCGCGTGAACCTCGACAATATCCCGCTGGGCAAAGGGATCACCGGCGCCGCCGCGGCTTCGCGCGAAGTCATCCGCATCCACGACATCATGGCGGATCCGCGCTACATCGCGTCCCATCCCGGTGTGCGCTCCGAAGTCGCGGTGCCGCTGATCGTGCAGGACCGCGTCATCGGCGTTCTGAATCTCGAGAGCGAGCGCATTGGATACTTCACTGAAGATCACGCGCGCACTTTGAGCCTGCTCGCCCCCGCCGTCGCCATCGCCGTTGAAAACGCGCGCCTCTATAACGAAATCGGCGCGCGCGAGCGGCGCATGCAGGAGGATCTTCAGGCCGCTTTCGAGCTCCAGACGGTCCTGCTGCCGTCGGAAGCGCCGCCCGTTGAGGGACTCGACATCGCCATCGGCCTGCGCCCGGCGCGTGAAATCTCGGGCGACCTTTACGACTTTTTCGAGCACACGGGCTCGCACTTCGCCATCGCGTTCGGAGATTCGAGCGGCAAGGGAGCGGCCGCCGCCCTTTATGGCGCGATGGTCAACGGCCGCATGCGCACGCTCGCGCCGCGCCGGCGCAGTCCGTCGGAGTTGATGAAGGCACTCAACGACGCGCTGATCCAGCGCAAGGTGGAGGGCCGCTACGTCACGCTGCTGATCGCGCTGTGGCACGCGTATACGCAAACGCTTACGATGTCGAATGCAGGCGGCACGGCGCCCATGGTTTGCCGCGACGGCGACATCCTGAACGTGCAGGTCGAGGGCGTCCCACTGGGATTGCTTCCCGACCGCGAGTACGACGAGGTGGTCTTCCAGGCGAGGGCGGACGACATCGTCGTTCTTTTTTCGGACGGCGTATCCGATCACATCAGCGCGCGCGGCGAAGAATACGGGCGCGCCGGTCTCGGGCGAGTCGTGCGGCGCTGCTGCGCATTCGCGCCGGGCGAAATCATCGCGGAGATCTTCAAAGATCTGGATGCCTTCAACATGGAGCGTTTTGACGATCAAACGCTCATCGTTATGCGCGTGAAGCCGAAATCAGGAGGCGAGGTTTGAACCGCGACCGTGAGGGAGCGGCAACGAAATGCCGCAGAGGAGTACCCCCGAGGGTGATCTGAATGTTCCACTACTCCGGCGGGAAACTTTTCGGCGAACAGGTCGATCTCGAAGAGATTGCGCGCGCGGCGGGAACGCCCGCGTACGTCTACTCCGCGCAGTCGATCGTCGATGCATATCGGGCCTACGACAACGCGTTCGGGGATCTGCCGCACATGATCTGCTATGCGGTGAAGGCCAATTCCACGCTCGGCGTGCTCGCGCTTCTGGCGCGCGAAGGCTGCGGCTTCGACATCGTTTCCGGAGGCGAATTGTACCGCGTTCTCAAAGCCGGCGGCGATCCGTCGCGCGTCGTCTTCTCCGGCGTCGGCAAGACACCCGCGGAGATCGAGCTCGCGCTCTCGCGCGGCATCTGTAACTTCAACTGCGAGTCGGAAGCGGAACTCGCCGCGATCGACGCTATCGCCGCGAAGCTCGGCCGCGCCGCGCGCTTCTCACTGCGGGTCAATCCGGACGTCGACGCCGCCACCCATCCCTACATCAGCACCGGATTGCGCGATCACAAATTCGGCGTCGACATCGCGGAAGCGCCGGCGGTTTACCACAGGGCGAAGAACTTCCGCCATCTGCGCGCCAGCGGCGTCGATTGTCACATCGGCTCGCAGATCGTCGACTACTCCTCGAGTCTCGAAGCCGCCGAGAGAGTTCTGCGGCTGATCGAAGCGTTGCGCGCTGATGGCCACGCCATCGATCATGTCGATCTCGGGGGCGGACTTGGCATCGCCTACCAACCCGCCGACAACGCGCCCGCCATTCACGACTTCGTCTCGGCTATCCGGGCGCGTCTCGGCAGCGCCAACCTCACCGTCATGGTGGAACCCGGCCGCTCGATCGTCGGACCTGCGGGTGTGCTTCTCACGCAGGTGCTTTACCGCAAGCGGACGCCTTCGAAAGAATTCGTCGTGGTGGATGCGGCGATGAACGACCTGATCCGTCCAGCGCTGTATCGCGCGCACCATGACATCCTGCCGCTGAATCACACGCCGCACACGCCGATCGTGGCGGATGTTGTCGGGCCCGTCTGCGAAACGGGCGACTTCCTGGCCCGCGATCGCGCCCTCGCGGATGTACAGCCGGGCGAATACCTTGCCATCGCCTCGGCCGGCGCCTACGGGTTCGTGCAGTCGTCGAACTACAACTCGCGTCCGCGCGCGCCGGAGGTTCTGATCGAAGGGGGCCGATGGCGCATCATCCGCGAGCGCGAGACGTGGGACGATCTGATTCGGGGAGAAAGCGTATGAGCCAAATAACGCGGCAGTATCCGGTCGGAAAGTATCACAAGCCCGGCGCAATCTCGCCCGCGGACCGCGCCCGCTGGATCGAAACCATCGCTGCCACTCCGGTGCGAATGCGCGAGGCCGTAACCGCGCTCGCGGCGCAACAACTCGATACGCCCTATCGCGAAGGCGGCTGGACCGCTCGCCACGTTGTGCATCACCTTCCCGAGAGCCATATGAATGCCTACATCCGTTTCAAGCTGGCGCTCACCGAGGACAACCCGGTTATCAAGCCTTACGACGAAGCGGCGTGGGCGCGCCTGAACGATGTGGCGTCCGCGCCGATCGAAGCCTCTCTGGATTTGCTTGAAGCGCTGCACCGGCGCTGGGTGGTTTTGATGCGGGGCATGCAGGAAGCGGATTGGACGCGGGGTTACATCCATCCGGAAGCAAAGGATGGCAAGGTCATTCCTTTGGAAGAAGTGCTGGCGCTCTACGCATGGCACTCGGATCATCATCTGGCTCACATCAAATCGGTGATGTAACGCGAGGGTGGGGCCGCGGCCTGCCCCAACCCTCGCTCGTCACCTTACTTCCGGGCGAGCACCTCCAGTTGCTTTTGAGGCGCCCACTTCGCGATCAGCTCCTTCTCGCGGGCCGACACCGGCAGTCCCCATGCCCGGTACGGTGTAGAGACCGCGGAGAGGAAATACTGATCGCCATACCGCTGAAACCGCAGCACAGCCCGGCCGGGCGAGCCGGTCGCACCGGAGTGCGTCACAACCATAACGTGGGTGTGATAGTCCGCGCTCTGGATTACGAGCACCTGGGGAGAAACTTCGTTCACGACGTACTCACCCGCCGCGAAAGATTTTGGCCCGGCGCTGAAGCCGAACGGGACGTTAACGTGGAGGCTCTGCGCCATAACGCTCGCAGGCCCGAGAACAGCGATCAGGCTGCAGACAGCCAGAACGCGCAGTGTCGATTTATTCATTGGGAAGCTCCTTTTTCCTGTCGCCCTTGAATTACTTACGGGCTTGACATTCTGGTAAGCGAGCTTCCCGTGAAAGTCCGCCAAATGCGCGGGGGTCAGTAGCCGAGGTGGTCGAAATAATTCAGCCTGGTGGTGGCAAGCGTGGCGGCGATGGCGAGGAACGCCGGCATTTCGTAAACGGACCGCGCGTTGAGTTGAGCATGCAACTGACCGGGAGGCGCCGGATAGACGATTGCCAGATCACGTCCGCCTGCCATGTTGGACAACCAGAACGCATCCACGAGTATCGCGGGAATCGTCAGGAAGCGCAGTTCGTACAGGGTCGCCGCCGGAACCCCCGCGTGATGGTCCAGACCCTGGGAAGCCTGCAGAGCGCTCGATGCCTGATTGCCGGACGAGACCCATGTGAGCTCCCATGCGTTGGCGGCGTTCAGCGAACAATATCCCAGGACGGTGTTGGCGGCAGCCGTACCCGCGAAACACCGCCATCCCGCTGACTTTGCCGCCGGCGTCCCGGTGCCCGCCTTCAGATCGCGCAGCCCGAGTTTGAAAACCTGCTGCGAATCGTGGTCCACCGGCCCCGGAGCGCCGAAACCGCCCAGCGTCGGTACGACTGGAATTCCGCCGAGATGGCTCTGTTGAGAGATATTGACGCCGGGTCCGAAATTGGGGCCGGCAAGGAAAAGCGGAACCGTGCTGCGAAAAGCGGCGGTTACGTCGGCGGGCGGCGGGGGTCTGACGATCATCTTTCGGTTTCCTTTCTATGAATGAACAAAGTAGGTGTGGGTCCAGACCCCGTCGTTCAGGTAGTTATTGACGAGAGCCGAATGCAGCATGTAGCAGGGGCCGTAAAAAGGATCGGCCACGTGAACCTGCTGCGCGCCGGACGAGAATACGCGAAATCCGTCGATCAGGATGAAATGCCCTCCGCCATCCGACCACTGGATTCGCACCCCGATGGGACGTCCCGCGTTTAACTCGGCCTCGACTGCGGCGAAGGCCAGAAAGCCAGTCGCCTTTTGCTTCAGGCTGTTGACGGCATTCAGCGCGTCTTCGAGCAGAGCCGGCTTGTCGCATTGGCCCGCATTGGCGCAGCAATTCACCACTTCGCCGATCTGCCCTTCCCCTACCAGGACTGGGTTGGCGATGCTGCATTGAGTCGTCGGGGCCGCCGGAGAGAAGAAAGTCCTGACCGCGCTCGCAACAGCAGCCCAACACCAGTTGGGCTCCTGTTGCGGCGTCATCTTGATGGGCATGAGCTACGACTTCTCCGGGGTGACAGGCGTCGTGACGACAGGCGTCGTCGTGATTTCCTGCGTGGCGGCTGGGTTTTTCGCCGTAGCGCCGCCTATCACGATCGGACCGATCACGAGAACGCCGGATCCCGGCGCCGCGGCGCCACCGCTCGACGTACTCGCAGTCGCTCCACCACCGCTCGACGTGCTTGCCGTCGCCCCGCCGCCGGCATCCCCGGCCCCCGCCGAGTTCGCGCAGGGGACGACGATGGGCCCGATCACAAGGACACCCGATCCCGGTGCTCCGCCACCCGAAGACGTGCTCGCGGTCGCCCCGCTTCCCGCATCGGTGGCAAGCAGGTTATGCTCCTGCGTTACTGTTCCAAGATCCCCCGCGGCGGACGCACCGCCGGAATCAGGTACTGTGCTTACGCTGATCGTGACTGCGGACTTTCCGGAATCTATCTTGATATGGACTGCCATTTTGACCCTCTCCTTGCTTAATTTAGGCACTACTTGATTTGGCGGCTCGCCAACATTTCAAGAAAGCGAGAATCCGCGTGCAAGTCCGCCACATCCGGCCAATGCCTGATGTCCGCCAGAACCGCGTCCGGGGAGCCGCGTAAAACATCCAGAGTTTTGTTCCTTGCGCCGAGCGCCTCGAAAGTCACGACCGCCATCCAGCGAGTCAGAGCGTCGTTGGGCGAGAACTCGAGAGCCTGCGCGATTTCAGATTCCGCCCGCGCCTTTTGGCCCAGCCGCGCGCAAAACCAGGCGAGGCACGAGCGCACGCCGCCGTCGCGTGGATCCTGGGACATCTCTTTCTCCGTCAGATCCAGGCCCTGGCGGTTCGTGGCCTCGGAACGCGCGGTCTGCCCGGTACGGCGGTAGGCGATCCCGAGATTGACTAAAGTGACCGTCAACCATTGGGCGGTCGAAGATTGGGGCGCTAATTCCAGGGCGCGCGAAAACCAGGGTATGGCTTCCTGATCTCTGCCCTCATAAAGCAGAGCGACGCCCAGGTTGTTGAGTGTTTTCGGCGCTTCGGCGAGATGCAGAGCGAGGCGGAACTGAATCTCGGCGTCTCCATATCGCGCGAGATCCAAATAAGCGGTTCCCAGTGCATAATAGGCGTCCGCCTCGTTGGGAACCAGAGCCACCATTTTCTCGAATTGTGTGGCGGCGTCGGGATATTTTGCCGTGTCGATGTAGAACGTCCCGAGTTCCTGACGAGTCTTGAAATAATCCGGCGCCAGTTCAACAGCGCGCCGCAGAGCCGCCAACGCCTGCGCCATCTGGCCATCGGTTTTGTACACCATGCCGAGACGCCGGTAAGCATCCGAGTCGCCCGGCTCTATTTCGATCGCTCTCTGGTACTCGGCAACTGCCTGCTCATGCCGGCCGCCATTCGCTGCGAGCAGGCCCGCGATGCGATGCACCGCCGCCACGTCCGGGTTGCGCATTTCGGCCCGCCACACCGACTCCGCCGCGCGGTCGAGCCAGACGCGATCGCCGGTCGCGTAGTACTTGAACCATTGCGCCTCCGCGAGCCCCGCATAGGTGAGCGGCGAACTGGGATCCTCTTTCATCGCGCGCTCCAGCAGCGGGAGCGCCGAATCCATCGTCGAGTTCTGACGCGTGTAATTAAGCCCAGCGGTGTAATCCGCACGAGCTGTGGGAGCTACCCCGGGCGCCCCATCGAGTGGCGGCAGATGAAGCGCCTCGGTCACGACACCAGCGAGCGCTGCCGGAATAAAGCGCTCTTCGTCGGCAGCATACTCCGCCTTCCACTCTTTCAATCGCCCGCCGGATCGGGCATCGGCCAGCCACGCCGCCACCGCGAGTTTTCCATCTTCGTTCGCCAGAGTCCCTTGCAGCACCTGCGTCGCACCGACGTCTTTGGCCGCGACAAACTTGTAAGCGGTCTCGCGATCTCCCCTGATGCGGCGCAGTTGTGCCGACGTATCGCGAAGCAATTCCGCCGCGAGTTGCGGCGATTCCGCCGCGCCCACGGTGAATGGCAGGATGCTCAATCGCACCGATTTCTTCGGCGCCGCGGCACGCTCATAAGCGGTCACGCCGGAAACCGCGGCGAGCAGGATGGCGGCCGCCGCGGCGGCAATCCATCGTGCCGAGACCGACGGCCCAAGCGCTTTGGCGATCGTCTCCGCATCGGGGAACCGGCGCGCGGGGTCCGCATCGAGACAGTGCGCCAGCACGCGGTCCCACTTCGGATGCGCTGCCGGCGGCTTCCAGACGAGCCGCTGCTCCCAGGACATCGCCTCCCGCGATTTTTCCGAATGCCACGGCCTCTGTCCCGCCACCAGCTCGAACAGAATCACGCCCAAGGCATAGATGTCGGACCCGACCGACGCCTTCTCGCCCTTCCACAACTCCGGCGCCATGTAAGCGGGCGTTCCTCCCGCCACCCCCGATTGCGCGGTGTGCATGGAGGCATTGAAGCCCCGGGCCAGCCCGAAATCCGTGATCACCGCGCGCTTCTCGCCCGAAGCGCCCGTCGTGAGGATAATATTGCCGGTCTTGAGATCGCCATGGATCACATGATTGCGATGCGCTTCCGCCAGCCCGGCGCAGAGCTGCCTGGCAATCAGGCGCGCCTCCGGTTCGGGCACCGGACCATTCCGCAGACGTGCGGCCAGCGTCTCGCCTTCGAGAAACTCCATCGTGATGAAGTCGAAGCGGCCGCGCGGTGTCTCCGCCGTATGGATCTCGAAAATACGGCAGACGTTGGGATGGCTGATCGCGCGCGCGTTGCGGACTTCCGGCGGCAGCCGCCGGGTATATCCAGCCCGCGCGCATTTGATGGCGACGCGGCGGTCGAGTTTCTCATCCGCCGCTTCGTACACGACTCCCATGCCGCCGCGCGCCACTTCATCTACAATGCGAAATCGCCCCGCCACGAACTCGCCCGGCTCAAACGGATTCTCCACCGGCTCGGGCGGACACAGCGGTTCAAGCAGGAACCCCTTCATACGCTCTTCCGCCCGCACGTACATGAGAACGGTTTCGTGCAGCAGGGCATCGGCGCCGCAGGCGCTGTTGAGATACGCGTCGCGCTCCTCCGGCGGCTGGGCGAGCGCCAGTTCGACCAGGTTCATCACCCGGTCGTCATCAGGCGTTTGTGTGCTTTGCACGGTCAGCCTCGGTTTGGGAAAACAGCCACTGCCGCGCATCCAGCCACATCCGCTGCATGGTTCGCAGCTTTATCCCCAGCGCCTCGGCGGCTTCGTCGTCGGTGAGGCCGAGAAAATACTTGACCTCCACCAGGCGGCACCACTCGGGCTTGATTTCCGCCAGCCGGTCCAGCAGACGGTCGACCATGATCGCCAGATCGACGCGCGCACTGTCAGCGGGAAGAAAGCTCCGAATCTCCTCCAGTGCAACGAACTGGGCATCCGGATGACCGCGCGCGTGGTCGATCAGGTAACGGCGCATGGCTCTACTGGCTATAGCGAAGAAATGCTGCCGGTTCTGCCAGTCGCGATCCTTTGCCGCAACCAGCCTCACGTAGAGTTGATCGACGAGCTCCGTTGGCTGCAGTGTATGTCCCTTGCGCTCCCCCTGCATGAGATAGTGCGCGAGGCGCCGCAGATGAGGAAACACGAGGGTGAAAAGCTGATTCTCGGCCTCGCGATCCCCAGCGCGCCACTTGTGCAGCAAGTGGGTGATCTCTTCCATACAATCCGTGGGTATAAACGCTGGTAGCGCCCATCCTAGGGATGGGCAAAGGCGTTGTCAAGGGGAAGATCTCCTACGGGCGTAGGGATTTGGCTACTCTTCTTCCTGCTTCGAGTAGTAATAGGTGTACTTGCTGTAGAGCTCGCCGGCGCGCGCGCCGTTCGCCACGATTCCCAGCACGTTGTTCTCGCACAGCGTCTGCATCGCGCGAATCACGTTGTCGTATGTCGTCGATCCGATGCGCACCACGATGAGCGTTCCGTCGGTCAGCGTTGAAAGCAGGTTCGCATCCGCCGAGAAAAGCAGCGGCGGAGTATCGAGAATCACCCAGTTGAAGATCTTGCGGAGACCTTCGAGCGTGCTCTTCACATGCCGCATATTGAGCAGTTCGAGCGGATTCTTGACCTGCGACCCAGCGGGCAGGAAATAAAGATTCGACCCTTCGATCCTGCGGACGCACTCTTCGAGAGGCTTCTCGGCAAGAAGAAAATCCGAAAAACCCGGCGTGCGCTCGCACTGGAAAAGGTTGTGGACCACCGGACGCCGCAGGTCGAGATCGGCCAGCAGCACGGGGGTTTCGAGCTGCGACTGCGCGAGCGCCAGATTCACGGCCGTGAAACTCTTGCCTTCGGCAGGCGAGGCGCTCGTCACCACGATCGAATGCAGATCCTGCTGGCTCTGCAGGTGATTCAGGCGGGTGCGCAGGCTGCGAAATTCTTCCGCCGGTAATTCGTGCGGACGCTCGATATCGATAAGATGCGTCTCGGGCGCCGGCCGGAACGGGATCGGTTTGCAGCGGGTAAGAAAACTTCTCCAGTCGACATCGACGTGCCTCGACTCGCTTCGCGCCAGAGTCCCGCGGTAGCCTCCGGGCGAAACCTCAATCGGGGGCTGTTGCCCGGCTACTTCAGCCTCCTCGTCAGTGACCATGAGCGAGACCGGATCCGGCTCCGCCTGGATGGCATCGCCGCCGGTTTCGAGCAGTTGCTCCGCCCGCCGCAGCGCATCGTGCACACGGCTCATGCGCAACCTCTTTGGGACTTCCCTGAGAGCTCCATATATTAAACCGTCGTCGTCAAATGGTAGTAAAGAGACGCCGTGACCGCCATGATCCCGATAATTACCGCGGCCGACCATGCGAGGTAAGCGATGCGGCGCTTCCGCCTCACCAGCATTGTGTTCTCGAGCAGTGGAATACTGCTCAGGACGGGCAGGTTCGTATAGGCCCGCACGTCCTTCAGGTTCTTGAGCGAAGTATCTTTCGCCTCCTGCACGCCGGCGAGCACCAGCCCCAGAATGAACGCGATGCCGGTTCCCGCGCCGATGATCATCCAGCGCTTGGGCGCGGCCGGCTGCTGCGGTAACGATGGCGGATCGAGCACGAGCAGGGTCTCACCAGCTTTCCGTTCCAGCAAGGCGCCGCTTTGCTCGGTCATTTGCTGCTGTTTCTGCAGCGTCTGATATTTTTCGCTGGCCGCCCGCTGATTGGCCACCATCTCCGAAAACGTTCCTTCGAGACCGGACGTCGCCGCCAGTTTGGCCTGGACGGCGTCAATCTGCTTGTTGATGTAGGCCTCCTGGTTCTGCAGATTCTTGTGCTCCATTTCCTTGGTCTGGATCAGCGCGTTCGTGGCATCGATATCGCCGTGCAGGCTCGTCACGCGCTCGGCTTCCGCGCGGTTGGTGGAGATTTTTTTCGCAGGCGCATTCTTCGCCGCCTCGATCAGTCTGGCCTGCTCTTCATCCTGCTTCTTCTGTAAAGCATCGCGCTCGCTCTTCAACTCCCCCAGGCGCGCCTCGGCGTCGCGAATATCCGGGTAATTGGATTTGTAGATCTGGTGTAGTTGCGCAAGATTCGACTCGGTGATCTCGATGGTCCTGTTCAGCGCCGCCAGTTGATCGTTCTGCAGCTTCATCACGGGTGCGGTGGCCGGTGTTTCCTTGTCGAACATGTCGAACAGCTGCAACTGCTGCTGCAGGGTCTTAAGCCGTGTATCGAGCTGCAGCTTTTCCTGCGCGAGGCGATTGAGGCTGTCGTTCTGCGTCGACAACTGCTGCTGCAGCGATGTCAACTGCGCCATATTCAGATTGGACTGCTCCGGCAGCTTCCCCGAATTCGCCACCTTGAATTTCGTCAGCTCCTCGTCGATCTGATCGAGCTTTGCCTTCGCTTCCGAGAGCTCGTCGTGCACGAAGCTGTTGGCCGCGGCCTGCGTAGTGCGCTGCGTCGTGATGTCGGAGTCTGAAAATTTGGTGACCAGCATCTGTACGGTCGCCTGCGCTTTGATCCGGTCGGGATACCGGAACGAAATCGAAAACGCGGATGCGCGCCGCGAACCTTCCCCCGGCAGCGAATCGACCTGGATGTGGATATCCCCCTTCATCGTGTCGATCACGTCTTCGATCGGTTTTGAAGCGCGATCCGATTTGTACAGATCGAGCTGCGGCGCCTGAATGATGTTCGACAAACTCGTGCGGCTCAGGATTTCGTTTTCCATCAGGATGATGCGGTCGGTCAGCGCCTGATTGATCGTGGTCTTGACGATGCTTTCCGAGATCGTCGCGGGCGTGATCTGCATCTCGGCCGACGAGATGTAGACGTTCGGCAGAGAGAACGCGATCACCGTCGAGACCACGATTCCGGCGAGTACGGGGCCGGCGATCCAGGCGACGTGACGCCGCGCCAGATCTATGTAGTCTTCAACGTCCAGCGTGCGGCGCGATATCGCCACATATCCTGGTGCTGTTGGTGATGCCGTCATTCCGATCGTGCCCTCCTCAAACGGACCTCTTGCACGGGTCCTTTAGTCCACTAGTCCACGTAGATTCTGTCCCCAGGCTGCAGCAGAATATTCTCCTGCATATTTTTGCCGTGGCTTACATCCTTGTAATTGAAAATGAACGTTTTCGGTTCGCCGGACGGCAGGATCCGCAGAATGCGGATCTTCTTCTGGTTCGCGAAATCGCGGAAGCCGCCAACCTCCGATAGCGCGTCCATCACCGTCGTCGCTCGCACCAACGGATACTCTCCCGCATGGCCGACTTCGCCATAGACGAAGTACCGCTTGCTGTTGTTCTTCCCGAGTTCGACGTTAACCACCGGAGTGATCAGGCAGCAGTCGCCCAGCTTCTGCGCAATGACATCTTTCAACTGGTTCTGGGTCAAACCGTCGGCTTTGATGTCGCCGATCAGCGGCATCGACATCATGCCGTCCTGATGAACGTCATAAACGCCCGACAGCGGCTGGTTGTTCCAGACCTTGACGATGATTACGTCGAGCGGTCCGATGATGTAAGGCGCCGCTCCTGAGCCTGGCGCGGGCGTACCGGTACTCTTCGGCGGCTCCGGAGGCTTGGTTTCGGGGACGGCTGTGGCCGCTGCTGGAGGCTTTTCGATCACCTGCGGACCTGGCTTTGGCGCAGGCGGCGCGTTTTCGGACGCCACGGCAGGCACGGTGGGTGTCTGGACCACCGGTAAGCCCGGCGCTTCCGGCACTGTAATCTTTGCTGACGGCGTGGTCCCGGCCGAGGGTGTGGGATCGCTTTGCGCGCAGCCTGGCACACAACCCAGCGCTATCGCCGAAACGGCTGCAATAACGAACTTCACAGAAATCTTCATCCCTGTTTTTCAATCCTATCAGGCAAAACGGAAAGTGAGAATATACTTACGTTAACGGTAGAGGGAGTACTGGGCGATTTGACGTACTTTTTAGCCAAAACTGATCCCGAGACATATTCAGTCGAGCAACTGGAGCGCGAGGGCAAAACTGTGTGGGATGGCGTGAGAAATCCACAGGCTGTCCGGGCGATTCGCGACATGAAATCCGGGGACCGCGTGTTTATTTACCATAGCATGGGCGACTCGGCAATTGTAGGAGTAGCCGATGTCACAAGTGCGGGACGGGACGATCCGAAGAACCCCAGGCTGGCCGTGGCGGATTTCCGCTTTCGCGGCCGAGTGGAACCGCCGGTTACGCTGAAGGAGATCAAGGAGTCCGGCCTGTTCGACGACTGGGCGCTGGTGAGGCAGAGCCGGCTGTCGACCATGCCCGCGCCGCCCGAGTTTGTAGCGTGGATCAAGTCGATACGGCCTAAGGCCAGGATCTGAGCGCACCTGAGAACGTCGACAGGAGTGTCGACGCGCCACGAGTACCCTGAAGATTGTCCCTCAGCATCCTTGTCTCGGCCGGTGAAGCCTCAGGCGATTTCTACGCCGCGGAGCTGGTCCGCGAACTACGCCGCCGCCGGCCTGACAGTACCTTTTTCGGATGCGCCGGCCCGCACCTGCGCGAGGCCAGCGTCGAGGCCGTCATCCATTCCGAAGACCTCTCCGTCGTGGGCATCGTCGAAGTCATCGGCCATTTGCCCCGCATCTGGAACCGCTTCCGCCAACTCACCTCCGAAGCCGCCCGCCGCAGCCCGGACCTCGCCATCCTCACCGACTCCCCCGACTTCCACTTCCGCGTCGCCGCCAGGCTTAAAAAGCGAGGCGTTCCTGTTGTTTATCTCGTCGCCCCGCAGGTCTGGGCCTGGCGCAAAGGCCGCGTCCGGACCATGCGCCGCTACATCGACCGCCTGCTTTGTATTTTTCCTTTCGAACAGGCCTTCTTCGAGGAACACCACATCCCGGTCACTTATATAGGCCATCCGCTATCGACCCGGGTCCGCCCGACGCTCTCCCGCGAGGAGTTTTTCCGGAAACACAACCTGCCTGCTGACCGTCCACTCGTTACAGTGCTTCCAGGCAGCCGCAGAAGTGAAGCGCTCCGCCATTTGCCGGAGCTGATCCGCGCCGCCGGAATTCTGAGCGGGAGCCGCGACCTGAGCTTCCTGCTGCCGGCATCGCCCACCTGCGGTGCGGAATTCTACCGGGAGCCGCTCGCGGGCAGCGCCATCCGTCCCATCGAAGGCGAAGCCTGGGATGCCATGGCCCACTGCGATGTCGCTCTCGCCGCCAGCGGTACCGTGACCGTGGAAGGCGCGCTGCTCGGCGCGCCGATGGTGACCTTTTATAAGGTGACCGGCCTGAGTTGGGCAATCGGCAAGGTTCTGGTGGATGTGCCGTTCTACTCGATGGTCAATCTGATCGCACAGAAGAAAGTAGTGCCGGAACTGATGCAAAGCGACATGACCGGTGAACGGATCGCGGCCGAGGCGGCGGCCCTGCTGGACAACCCCGCGGAAAGAGCGAAAATGAAAAGTGAACTGGCGCGTGTGGCAGCGCTGCTCGCGGCGGATGGCGACGCCATCCGGAATGCGGCGGATGCCGTCGAGCGGGTTTTGGAAGTTGCATCGATGAGGACCGGGCAGTGAAGAAATTTTCGGTGAGAACGATTGGGATGGTTGTTGCAAGCGCGGCGCTTACGGTATGCATGGCATCCGGCCAGCAGGAAGACCGGCGCTCGAAGATCGATGTCGAAAGTTACACCATCGACGTCCAGATCAACCCGGACACACAGACGCTGAACGCGCGCGCCGCAGTCCGTTTCACGCCCGACGAGCAGGCCAACGCCGTCACCTTCGAGCTCAACAACGCCCTCAACGTCTCGCGCGTTACCGACGACAAAGGCCAGACCCTGCAGTCCTCGCGCAACGCTCCCGACAACACAGTGCGCGTCACCTTCCCCACCGGCCTTGTGAAGGGGCAGCCGGTCGTCCTGACATTCAACTACGATGGACGCCTGACCGGCTCTGAAGAATCGCCCATCTACGGCATCAAATTCGCCTCGATCCAGAATGACTACGCATTTCTGCTGTATCCGTCGCGTTGGTTCCCGGTCAGCGGATATACGTCCGACCGGTTCACTTCGAAGATCAACGTTACCGCGCCTCCTGGATTCACGGTTGTCGGCGGCGGCGAATACAGCAAGCCTTCCTTTCCCGGCGACATCGCGATTTTCAAGGGTCAGCCGGTCAAAAACTCTACGGAAGGCCTGACGACGACACTCTGGTTCCGCGGCGCTGAAGCCAATATGGCGAATGCTTATGGTGCGGCCACCGCGCAAATGGTCGGCTACTTCACCGGACTCTACGGCCTCGCCCCCTCCGCCAACCTGACAGTAATCGAAACCGAAGACGGCGCGCCCAACGGCTACGCGGCGCCGGGCATGATCTTCATCTCCCCCGCTGCCATCGGCAAAGACGTCAACACTGGCGTGCTCGCCAATCAGGTGGCGCGGCAGTGGTGGGAAGTCGAAGTCTCGCCTGTCAACCGTAACCACATGTGGCTCGAAAACGGCATGGCGCTCTACTCGGAAGTGCTCTGGACCGAGCATGAAAAAGGCGCCGGCGCGCTCGAGCAGCGCATGAAGGATCTCTCGATCACTGCCCTTACGGTCGACAATGTGCCGCTGATTCAGACCGCACGCCTTGAAGACTACTCGCCGGAATACTGGGCGTTGAGCGCCGACAAAGGCGCGGTTGTGATGCAGATGCTGCGCAGCACGATGGGCGACGAGAAATTCTTCGCGGCCGTGAAGACGTTCCTGCAGCAGGATGCCTGGAAGCCGGCCACCACCGAAGACTTCCGCAAGGTCTGCGAGGCGGCGCAAGGCGAGGACCTGCGCTACTTCTTCATCCAGTGGATCGAATCGAACGGGGCGCCCGAATTCAAACCCGAGTGGACGATCTTCCGCCTCGGGGGCGACAAAAAAGGCTTCCGGGTGCAGGGGAAGATTTCGCAGGATCTCGACACCTTCCGCATGCCAGTCGATCTTCGCATCGAGACGGAAGGCAATCCGGAAGACAAGCGCATCGAGGTGATGGGCACGTCGTCGGAGTTCTCCGTCAACACTTTCGGCAAGCCGACGAAGATCATCATCGACCCGGATAACAAGGTGCTGCGGATGAGCCCGCAGATGCGCGTCGCCGTGGCGATTCGCAAAGGCGAGCAGCTCGTCGAAGTCTCCGAATTCGCCGATGCTCTGAAGGAATACCAGCGCGCGCTCGACACGCAGAAAAACAGCTCGCTCGCGCACTACCGCGTCGGGCAGGTGTTCTTCCTGCAACACAATTATCAATCCGCCTCGGACGAATTTCGGCAGGTCGGGCAGGGCGATCTCGATCCCAAGTGGACCGAAGTCTGGGCCCATATCTATCTTGGAAAAATCTTCGACATCAGCGGCCAGCGCGACCGCGCGGTCAACGAATACACCCAGGCGCAGCGCACGCGGGACAATTCCCAGGGCGCGCAGGATGAGGTCGCGAAGTATCTGAAGACGCCGTATAAGGCCGCGACCAAAGAAGCGATTTAACGGCGGCCTTTGCCCGCAATCGCGCATAATAAACACAGGAGAATATCGGTGTCTGTTGCGACCGCCGTGCCGCTGAGCGAATACCTGAACACCACATATCGTCCGGATTGTGACTATCTCGAAGGGGAACTGCTGGAGCGGAATGTGGGTGAGTGGGATCATTCGCTGCTGCAAATAGAACTTGCCGCGGCTTTGCACGCGCTGAAGAGGAAACTCGGGATTATTACCGTGACGGAGCAACGCGTGCAGGTCAAGACCCGGCGTTTTCGTATACCGGACATCGCCGTCCTCAAACGCCGCCCGGCAACCGGCATTGTTACCGAACCACCATTTCTTTGCGTAGAGATCCTTTCGCCGGATGATCGCATGGTTGAAATGCGGGAGCGCGTGAATGACTACCTCGAATTCGGCGTCCCCTACATATGGGTGATCGATCCAAAGTCGCGGCTCACCACTGTCTATACCGCCGATGGTATGCACGAGATCAGCAACGGCATCCTTTCTACAAGAGACCCCGACATCACAGTCGATCTCAACGCCCTCGAATAATCCCCTCTCTGTTAGCCTGGTTATTTGATCGCACTCTCCTCCATCAACAAGCAATACGGCAAGCAGCTCGTCTTCGTCGACGCATCTTTCCAACTCAACCCCGGCGAGAAAGTCGGGCTCGTCGGCCCCAACGGCGCGGGCAAGACCACGCTCTTTCGCATGATCGTCGGCGAGGAAGATCCTGACGAGGGCGAGGTGTCCGTCCCGAAGAAGCTGACGATCGGCTACTTCCGGCAGGACGTCGAGGAGATGAAAGGCCGCTCCGTCCTCGACGAAGCCATCGCGGGCAGCGGACGCGCCGGCGAACTTCACCATCGCCTCGAAGCCCTGCAGCATGCGATGGAAGATCCCGCGCAATCCGATCACATGGATCGCATCCTCGCCGAATTCGGCGAAGTGCAGGAGGAGTACGAGCACCTCGGCGGCTACACGCTCGAAGCGCAGGCGCGCGAAGTCCTGCACGGACTCGGATTTGAGGACGACCAGATCGATGGCGACGTCGGCGCGCTTTCCGGCGGCTGGAAGATGCGCGTGGCGCTGGCGCGGGTATTGTTGGGCAAGCCCGACGTGCTGCTGATGGACGAGCCCACTAACCACCTCGACATTGAGTCCATCATCTGGCTGGAGCAGTTTCTGAAATCGTACGGCGGCTCGCTGTTGATGACTTCGCACGATCGCGAATTCATGAACCGCCTTGTAACGAAGATCGCCGAGATCGATTCGGGAGAGATCGTGGTCTACTCCGGTAACTACGATTTCTACGAGCGCGAGCGGAACATCCGCGAGGCCAACCAGCAGGCCGCCTTCGCGCGCCAGCAGGCCATGCTTGCGAAGGAACAGCGCTTCATCGAGCGCTTCAAAACGCACGCCGCCAAAGCGGCGCAGGTGCAGAGCCGCATCAAGGCGCTCGACAAGATCGAGAAGATCGAGCTGCCGAAGAAGCGGGTGGCAGGTATGTCACGTGTCAAATTCGATTTCCGCGTGCCGCCGCGCTCAGGCGAGATGGTGGCGGCGGTCGAAGGTGTCGACAAAAGTTACGGGCCGCGCACGATTTACAAAAACTTCAGCCTGACCATCCGCCGCCGGGAGCGCTGGGCCGTGATGGGACGCAACGGCGCGGGCAAGACCACGCTGCTCAAAATGATCGCGGGCGTGACTGCGCCGGATGCGGGAAGCGTCCGTCTCGGGGCGAGTTTGCAGATGGGCTACTTCGCCCAACAATCGCTCGATGTGCTCGATCCCGACCTCACCGTCATCGACCAGTTGCAGAACGACTTTCCACAAGACGGGCTGGGCGCGCTGCGAACGCTCGCCGGCGCGTTTCAATTCTCAGGCGACGACGTGGACAAGAAAATCCGCTCGCTGTCGGGCGGCGAGAAGTCGCGCCTCGCAATGGCGCGTATGCTTTACAACCCGCCGAACTTCCTCGTGCTCGACGAGCCGACGAACCATCTCGATCTGGCGACGAAAGAAATGCTCGTCGAAAAGTTGAAGGACTTCGAAGGAACCATGATCTTCGTCTCGCACGACCGCGTCTTCCTGCGCGGCCTCGGCTCGCGCGTGCTCGAGCTGGGCGGCGACCCGCGAGTCTATCCGGGCTCCTATGTCGAGTACGTCGAGGCGCTGGGCTACGAAGCGCCGGGGGTGGTGAGCTAACTCGCGGTGAGATGACGGCCGAGCCCTTCCAATGCGCCCCGATTGCCGGACTCGTAGCCGGCGATCATTCCGGGGCCGGCAAAGGACACTATCTGCACCGTAACCTTCAGGGTGGCCCCCTCACCCGTCGATTCAAACTCCAGTGTGTTTAACGCAACTGCCAGACGCTTGCCGCCCTCGACGAGTGTCTCAGTCGAAATAACGCACTGATTCGGAACAATCACCTGATACGTGGTCTCTCCCCGAAACCGGAGATCATTCGGAGGACCGCAGCGGAACACGTCGCAGCCGCCTTCGCGAAAATCAGCCTTGTCATAGACCAGGGTGTCGTTTAACGGCGCGCTCCATTTTGCGCGCGCGGCGGGATCGGCGAATTCGGCGAACACGCGATCGAGCGGTGCGGCGTAAAAACTCTCGAGGCTGATAGTCGCGTGATGCAGCTTCTTTTCCATTCTTCCACCGTAGCCCAGGCGCCGTTGAGCCGCCGAAAGCTGTCTCGGAGTTACATTGCTTATATGCGATTTCTGCTTCTGGTTTTGGCGGTATCAGCCATGGCGGCCGATCCGGACTTCAATAAGGCGGGCGAGCTCGCGCGGCCATCCGACTATCGCGAATGGATCTATCTCACCACCGGCCTCGGCATGAACTACGCATCCGGGAACAGCGGCGAGAACCCGCCGTTCGACAACGTCTTCGTCCTGTCGGCGGCCTACCGCGAATTCAAGGCAACAGGTCACTGGCCCGAGCACACCATCTTTGTTATCGAGCCGCGCCAGTCAATGACCAAAGGCTCGATCAATAAAGCCGGACACTACCAGGGCGAGCGCCTGCCCTTTCTCGAAGCCGCCGTCAAGGACTCGAAGCGGTTCACCTCCGGCTGGGCCTACTTCTCATTCGAAAAAGAGACCCCTGCTGTAAAAGCCTTCCCTCAGGACTCCGGCTGCAACGAATGCCACGGAAAGAACGCGGCCGTCGAGAACACGTTCGTGCAGTTCTACCCGACGCTGCTCGAAATCGCGAAGGCGAAAGGAACCCTGCGCGATTCGTATCTGAAGTCCGGCGAGGGACGCTGAGGCAGGAATGCTCGCCGCGATTCCTGAAGCCTGCGCAGGCGAATCGGGAGCAGATCGTCCGCTGCTCGGTGGAGATATACGCCGACTCTCACGATCCATATTGGTGTATTAATGGTATACTTACACCGTGGCTTTAAATATTAAAAATGCCGAAGTGGAGAGGCTGGCTGGTGAAATAGCGCGACTTACCAATACTTCCAAAACCGAAGCAATCCGGCAGGCATTGCTCGAAAAAAGGGACAGGGTGGGGATGCTGGCGCCGCAATATAACCGGCGGGAGCAGATTTATCGATTCATGGAAACGCAGATCTGGCCGGGTGTCCCTGCATCGGCCTCGCGAGCGTGGACGAAAGATGAGGAAGATGCCGCGCTGGGCTACGGCGAGTCGGGTGAACCGGTATGATTCTCGACTCATCGGCGATCGTAGCGGTGATCTGCCGTGAGCCCGGCTACGAAGAACTGCTTTGGAAGATAGCCGATGCCCCCACCATTGCTATCGGCGCTCCAACAGTGGCGGAAACTCAGATGGTCATCTCGATCAAACTTGGCGATGGCGGGGCGCGCGTCGGTCAGTTTCTTTCGCAAATACAGGTGCTGGTAGTCCCGTTCACGCGCGATCACGTGTCGATCTTTTTCGACGCATTCAAACGCTATGGCAAAGGGCGGCATCCGGCGCGGCTCAATATGGGCGATTGCTTCACCTACGCGATCGCGAAAGCCGCCGGACAAAAAGTGCTGTATTTCGGCGACGATTTCAGCCAGACAGATCTGGAATCCGCGTAATGGCGACTCAGCTCGCCTTCTCCCCCCGCCGCTTCACGTCGATATTCAGTCGCTTGATCTTCTGATTCAGCGTCGACAACGGCACGCGCAGCGTCTCCGCGGTCTCCGTCTGGCTCCAGTTGAACCGCTCCAGATATTCGATGATGGTGCGGCGCTCGAAATCGGCGACGATTTCAAAAAGCGACGCATCGGAAGGCAGCGCGCCGTTTTCGCTGCGGCGCAGCCGGATACCGCCCGCGTGCAGCAGGTAATCCGGAAGCACGTCGAGCGGGATGAGCTGAGTCGAGGCGAGCACGACGGCGCGCTCCACGACGTTTTCCAGCTCGCGCACGTTTCCCGGCCAGGGATGGTCGAGCAGCAACTGCATGGCTTCGGGCTCGAAGCGCAACTGCGTGCGGTTCGAGGCGTCGAGAAACTTTTCATTCTCCCGGCAGAATTTGTCGAGGAAGTGCTGGATCAGCAGCGGAATGTCCTCGCGCCGGTCGCGCAGCGGAGGCAGGTTGATGTTGATGACGTTGAGCCGGTAGTAAAGATCCTCGCGGAATTTCTTCTCCTCCACCATCTTCCGCAAGTCGGCGTTGGTGGCGGCGAGGATGCGCACATCCACTTTGAGGACATCATTCGAGCCGAGGGGCGTGAATTCCTTCTCCTGAATCACGCGCAGCAGCTTCGACTGCGTCTCGGGTCCGATGGTGCCGACCTCATCAAAGAAGATCGTGCCCTTGTTGGCGACTTCGAACGCGCCTTTCTTGTTGTGGACCGCGCTCGTGAACGCGCCCTTCACATGTCCGAACAGAGTGGATTCGAGAAGGTCCGTCGGCAGCGAGCCGCTGTTGACGGCCACGAATGCGTGATCCACTCGCGGCGAGTTGGCGTGAATGGCCTTCGCGATGAGCTCTTTGCCGGTGCCGGTTTCGCCAGTGATCAGGATCGTCGAGCGGCTGGCCGCCACTTGCATCACTAAATCGAGCACGCGCAGCATCCTGTCGCTCTTGCCGACAATGTTGGGAAAACTATAGCGCTGTTTGAGCGCGATTTTGAGCTGCGTGTTTTCGTCGATCAGCCGCTGCCCGGCGATCACGCGCTCGATTTCGATCAGCAGTTTCTCGTTGTCCCACGGCTTGGCGAGATAGTCGTTGGCCCCGAGCTTGACCGCCTGCACGGCGGCCTCGACGGTGCCGTATGCAGTGATCATGAAGATCGGTGTGTGGCGGTCGCGCTCGCGGACGTCGCGCAACATTGCCATGCCGGATTTTTCCGGCATCATCAGATCGAGCAGAACCAGGTCATAGGCGCGCGTTTCGAGTTTGCGCTCGCCTTCCGCGGCATTCGCCGCCAGATCGACCTGAAAACCTTCAAGATCGAGCAGCGCTTCGAGACTCTCCCGAATTTCGATTTCGTCGTCGACGATGAGGATCCGTCCTCGGGACGAACCGGGCATTCTTTCGCGCCCCGGCGACATCAGGCGTGAACCGTCTTGCTGATCGCCGGGAACTCCAGATGGAAACATGTGCCTTCTCCGGGCCGCGAGACGGCTTCAATGGCGCCGTGATGCTCCTGAATGATGCCGTAGGTGACCGACAGCCCGAGTCCTGTGCCTTTCTTTGCGGATTTGGTGGTGAAGAACGGATCGTAAATCCGGCTGAGATGCTCCGCCGCAATCCCGTGACCCGTGTCGGCGATTTCGACGACCGGACCGTTCTCGCCGGGGCGCGTGGTGACTTCGAGAACGCCTTTCGGATCCATCGCGTCCCGCGCGTTCAGAAACAGATTCAGAAACACCTGTTGCAGCTTGCCGGCGTTGCCTTTCACGGGATCGAGATCCGGGTCCAGATGCGTGTGCACCTCGATGCCCGCCTTCTTGAGTTGATGCTCCAGCAGAGAAAGGGTTTCCTGAATTACGCGGTTGAGCTGCACATCGGTAAGCTCCGACGTGGACGTGCGCGAGAAGTTGAGCAGCGAGTTGACGATCTCGCTCGCGCGGAACGTCTGGCGCGCGATTTTTTCGAGGATGCGCGATTTCTGATCGTCCTCCGCCACCTGCTTGGCGAGCATCTGAGCGTACGTCGAAATGACGGCCAACGGCGTGTTGACTTCGTGCGCCACGCCCGCGGCGAGCAAACCGATGCTCGAAAGCTTGTCGGCCTGCACAAGACGGCGCTCCAGTTCGGCGCGATCCGTGACGTCGTCGAAGATGACGAGCCGCCCGATCTGTTCGTTGTCGCGCGAGACCAGCGGCGCAATCGCGATGTTCATGCTCGATTCGCCGTTGCGCGTGTCGAGGGCGAATTTATCCAGATGATGGATGCGCATCTCGCCGCGCGTGCGGTCGAACTGCTCGACCAGCGCGGCGGGGAAAAGCTCGGCCAGCGTGCGCCCTACCGCATCCGCCCGGCCGATACCGCTCAGCCGTTCCATCTGCGTGTTCCAGCTTTCGACGCGGTCGTCGAGGCCGGCGGCGAGAATACCGACGTTGATCGACTCGACAATGTTTTCGCTGAATTCTTTCAGGCGCTCGTATTCCCCAACCTTCTGTTTCAGCGAACGGTAGAGGTTGGCGTTCTCCGTGGCAATTCCGACGTAGTTCGCCAGCGTCTGCAGCAGCTCGACGTCGTCGCTCGAGAGAAACTCGCCTTTGTCGGTGCGGCTCGCACCGAGGAATGCGATGGTGCGTCCGCGAACCGTGCAGGGAATGTAGTAATTGAGATCCAGATCCGCGATCGTCTGGCGGATCGAAACGGGCCAGCTTCCCGCAATCGCGTCGAGATGGTAACGCGTACGCTCGAAGAAAATGTAGGGGCTCGTACGCGGCCAGTCGAGGAAGCTCAGATCGAGCGAGCCGGGCGAGTGCATCGGAAGCGCGCTCGAATCGAGCGACATGTGCAGCCGCCACGCAGGTTCTGAAGAGGCCGCGGTTTCATCCGGGTTGCCGCCCAGAAAGAAAGCCACGTGGCGGATCGAAAGCGTTTGCATCAGCCGCTCGGCCACCGAATGCAGCATCGGGTCGAGATCGGTTTCCGAGTTCAGCTCGCGTGCGAATTCGATGAGCGTGCGGCGGTAGTCGTAGCGGTCCCGATAGAAAAAGCGGTCGAGGCGTTCCTGAATCCAGTTGCGCAAAGGCTGGAACAGGAAGGTCGCGACCAGCATGACCGCGATCAGGCCGACATTGCCGGGATCGTTCTTGAAGTTCTTCTGGACGAGGCTGCCGAGCGAAAACACCAGCGAGTAGAAAAGGCCCAGCAGAACGAGCGTCGAAAGCGTGTATGCGTATCCGCGCCGGAAGATCGCGTCGACGTCCATCAGGCGATAGCGGACGATCGCGATCGCGATGGTGAGCGGAACGAGCGGCAGCGTCACGACCGCGTAGTTCATCCACGGGCTGAAGGAAAGATTGAGCACGTAGGGAATCGCGTTCAAAAGCGCGAACGGCGCGAATCCGAAAAGCATGCCGTTACGCAGCCACTTAAGCTGCTGCCGCACGATCGGGTCTTCCGCCTTGCGATAGCCGTATTGCAGCACCGCGCCGCTCAGGAGATAAGTAGCGGTGAGGAGGCCCATCCACGAGCGATCGAGAATGTCGCGGATCTGGACGGGAGAATTGCCAGGCGAGACCAGCAGTCCTTTGGCAAAGCCAGCCAGGACGAGCGTCAGGATCAGACCCGGCAGATAGAGCAGCGGCGCGGGTGTTATCCAATTGGCACGCTGGAATCGGCTGCCTTTGAACCAACCCCGCGGCTCCGGAAACGTCAGGCAGAAGTGCAGGAACAGCGCGGGCGCGAGCCAACCCGCTATGAAGTTGCCCCAGTCGATCACCTGGTCGAAGCCGTTGAGCTTACCTGTGCGGTGAAAGCAGGAAAAGATGAACGAGACGAGACAGAAGATGTAAAAATGCCGGGCTTTGTAAGCGCTGCCGCGCCGGAAGTAGACGAAGAGTCCGATCGAGAGATAAGCGACGCCCACGAGGTATTGCCAGGTGGTGGGGGCCCCGCGCACCGCTTCGCCAACGATCACCTCATGGTGAACGTCGACGCCGCCTGTAGCCAAGTCCCGCCGCACCACGTAGTCTGCTCTCGCCCACGCGCCGACGTAAGCCAGGCGGCGCGGCACGTCCGTGGTGTCGCCGATCGGCGCCGCCTGTATCGATTCCAGAACGTCTCCGGCGCGGATGCCTGCCCGCTCGGCCGGTCCGTTCGGAACGACGCGACCCGCGACCACGTGATTGCGGCCGCCCGCGTCGCCGCGGTCAACCCACACGACGCCATCATCGGGAAGTCGGAACCGATGAATCTGCTGGTAATTCAAAGCTCCGGCAATCGCCGCCGCGATCGTCAGCACGGTGAGGATCGCGGTCGAAAGCTGAAACTTTAATTCCTGAAGCATTCGGGTTTGGCGGCGAATCTACCTGATCAGAAAACAAGGAACGCCGCCCGCTCAGGACGGACGTACCCGGAGACACCTCTGCGCTCAGCTAATTACAGCAGTTTCGATGCCACCATATTGCGCTTAAAAATAAACTTCAGCGCTGAAAACAATAAAGTTAGCACATGAGCTAAAGGGCCCGATTCCATTTTTGGAATCTATCACGTTTGGCGGGTGTTGAGAACCGGAGCCATCAACGACCGAACTTGTTACAATCGAGGCGAATCCGCTCTTTCGTGTCCGCCACCCCACTCACGATGCTATCTGAGAATGGACGTCCTCGAACGTCGGTCGACGAGCTCGCCCGCCGCCTGCGTTCCGAGATGACGCCCATCAATAACAAGTTTTCTTATTTTCTGGCGATGCCGATCGCCGAAGAAGATCTCCGCCAGTATCTGCACGATCCTGTCGAGGCGCTGCCGCCGGCAGTGTGCGATCTGCTGCCGCCAGTCGGAATCGTGCTCGCTCCGTTCCTCGACCGCGGCGGTCCCAGGACGGGCGCGGCCGTGGTCTACGACAAACCGGCGGAACCGAAACTGCTCTTTTCCACGCGCGTCCAGACCCCCGATTTCGCCACGCTCTTCTTCACTATCAAAGACGAGCAGGTCTCCGACTACCACTATTACTTTTACGACGAGCTGTCGTCGCTGCTTTCCTTCCGGTGTCCGCCGAAAACGCAGGACACCTGGCATGGTCTGCTGCGGGAAGAGCTGAGCGCCGAGACCCACGGCGAGGTCGACGAGAAGAGCTGGCACCTGAAGCAGATTCTGCTGCGCCGTCCGATGGCCGCCCGCAAAGACGGCAAGCCATTCCGCGCCTATGCCCGCCAGTCATTCGAGGACACGATGACGCTCTACCTGCACGGACTCTGCTGCGATATCGATGTGGAAACCGGTCCGCGCCAGCTGCCGAGCCGGCATCTGCGCAAGCGTCTCGAGACGTTGAAGAGTCTTTTCCCGCCGCCCGAAGGCCACGCGGTTTTTCCGGAAGATTTGAATCATCAGCACCGGCATTGAAAGTCGCCAGCGGGGTCGATAGAGCCGAAAACCGGCGCTCGCCCGCGCTACACTGTCCTGTGAATTTGTGGATTCGCGTTACGGTCCTGACCTCGCGTATATTCACGCCGCGGCATTCGGCGGGCTGGCGCACGGCGCGGCTCCGGAGATCCTGCGGCTTCTCAAATCCG
>DASZLP010000030.1:0-3952 GCA_035552355.1 Bryobacteraceae bacterium
CTTCACACGCGCGGGGCGTCATTGCGACGCGGCGCTCGCCCCCGAACGTCTCGCGCGGGACACCAACTGTTAGCGCTATGCGACACCTCCATGAAACCGTTCATCATATCAACCGACCTGCTTTGGGCTTGACGAAGTCCAGAAAGACATCGACCCGATGAGTTCACGGGAACCGACGGTTATGGACTTGCCGGCCGTGGTACTCTACACGGTTCGGAGTTACGATTTGGAAACTACCGCAATACCCGTATCGACACCACGTTTGTCCGTCGATCGATTTCTCCCCGTTCTGTTGATTCTGTTCGCCGGAAGCGGGTGCTCGGCTCTCATCTACGAGGTCGCCTGGTATCAGATACTTCAGCTCGTGCTGGGCTCGACAGCCGTTTCCCTAGGCATCCTTCTCGCGACCTTCATGGGCGGACTCTGCATCGGCAGCCTCGCCCTGCCGCGCATGCGCGTGACACAGCATCATCCGCTCAAAGTGTACGCGGTGCTCGAATTCGGGATCGCGGTGCTCGGCGCGGGGGTGACGACGCTGATGCCGCTCATCAGCCATGTGTACGTCGTCGGCGCGGAGCACGGCATGCCCGGCATGTTGCTGCGCGGAGTGGTCGCCGCGATCTGCATGCTGCCGTCCACAATTCTGATGGGCGCTTCCCTGCCCGCCATCGTGCGCGGTATCGAGGCGACGCCGAAGGGCGTTTCCTGGTGGGCGCTGCTGTATGGAGGCAATACCGCCGGCGCGGTCTTCGGCTGCCTGCTGGCCGGCTTCTACCTGCTGCGCGTCTACAACATGGCCACGGCCGCCTATGTCGCGGCGGCAATCAACATCATTGTGGCGGCGATCAGTTACGTGCTCGCGCGCGGCGTTGCTCCCGGCTCGGAGACCGGTGCACCCGTCGCGGCGAAGACCAGCATCCTTTCCGGACGCTGGCCGATTTACATCTCAATCGCGCTCTCCGGCGCGGCCGCGCTCGGCGCCGAAGTGATCTGGACGCGCCTGATGGGGATGCTCCTGCTCGCGACCGTCTACGTGTTCTCAGTCATCCTCGCCGTGTTCCTCGTGGGCCTCGCGGCGGGCGGCGCCGGAGCATCATGGCTCATCCGCCGAATGCGCGCCGATCTCGCCCTTGGCATTTGTCAGCTTCTGCTCACGCTCACGATCGCCTGGACCGCCATGGCGATTATCGGCATTCTTCCCTTCTGGACGACCGACGCGCTCCTCACCACAACCGATGCCTGGCAGATGTTCCTGCTGGATTTGAAGCGCTGTGCATTCGCTATCCTGCCACCTGCGCTGCTCTTTGGCGCGAGTTTCCCCCTGGCATGCGCGGCTGCGATCAAATCGCCCGAAGACGATCCGGGGCGCGTGGCCGGCGGCGTCTACGCGGCGAACACTCTCGGCGGAATCGTGGGTGCGCTCATCGTCAGTCTGGTGCTGATTCCCTGGATCGGCACCCAGCAATCCCAACGCATCATTCTCGCGCTCGTCGCGCTCAGCGCTCTGGTCGTTCTCATCCCATATGTAAAAGGCCGCAAAGCCGGACGGATCCTGCCCGCCGCTGGCCTGCTCGCTTCCATGCTGCTCGCCGGACTGCTGGCGTGGGGACTCCCCGAGACGCCAGGCGAGCTCATCGCCTATGGCCGCCGCATGGGAACGTATCAAGGCCAGTCGCAGATTCTCTACGTTGCGGAAGGACGCAACTCCTCCGTGGCGATTTCGCGCTGGGGCAACGGCACCACATACGTGAATGTCAACGGGCACGTCGAAGCCACAACCGAGATCTTCGACATGAAACTGCAGCGCATGGTCGGGCATCTGCCCGGCCTCATCCATCCGAATCCAAAATCCGTTCTGGGGATTGGCTTTGGGGCGGGCGTTTCCGCGGGCACGTTCACGCGCTATCCGGGAATCCAGAAGATTACGGTCTGCGAGATCGAGCCGGTAATTCCGCCCGCTTCAACCCGCTACTTCGCGCCGCAGGATTACGATGTCTACCACAATCCGCGCACGCACATTGTTTACGACGACGCGCGGCACTATCTCTTAACAACAACCGAGAAGTTCGACATCATCGCGTCCGATCCGCTGGACGTATTCGTCAAAGGCACCGCGGCGCTGTATTCGAAGGAGTACTTCGAGTCCGTGAAGTCGCACCTGAATCCGGGTGGAATGTTCTCGCTCTACGTGCCTTTGTATGAGACCGACGAGCCGACGATCAAGAGCGAGCTCGAAACATTCTTTCAGGCATTTCCGAACGCAACGGTCTGGAGCAACACGCGCGACGGTCTCGGCTACGACATGGTCTTCATGGGGCAGGTCGAACCACTGAAGGTCAATCTGGATGAGGTTGTGGACCGGCTGGCGCGGCCGGATTACGCGCCTGTGCTCGATTCGCTGCGCGGGATCGGCGTGCCGTCGGCTATCGACCTGTTTGCAACGTACGCCGGTCGGAAGTCGGATGTAGGGCTCTGGACGAAAGGCGCGCAGATAAACACGGATGCCGACCTGCGGTTGTCTTACCTCGCGGGATGGGGAATCAATTCCAATCTGGAAGACGTGCTCTACCGGCAGATGCTCCGCTATCGGCGACGGCCGGACGGCATGTTTACCGGATCGCCGGACAAAATCGAGTCGTTGTACGGGGCAATCCTGAGAGAGTCCAGCGGCCAGTAGCCTTTGTGTACCGCGCCACGATGTGGACGCCGATCGTGGCGCGGACACTCGTGTCCGCCGTGCCGGCGGGATTTTTTTCTATTCTTCGTCGGCGCGCAACTTCGCCAGGACGCCCAGGTCTTCCAGCGTCGTCACATCTCCCCGCACTTCTCCGCCAGTCGCCAACTCGCGCAACAATCGCCGCATGATCTTCCCGCTGCGCGTCTTCGGGAGCGCATCGGTGAAGCGTATGTCGTCCGGTTTCGCGAGCGAGCCGATTTCTTTCGCGACCCACGCGCGTAACTCCGTCTTCAGCTCTTCATTCGGATCGTTTCCCACCTGAAGGGTCACGAAGGCAACGATCGCGGAACCTTTTATCTCATCCGGACGTGCGACCACCGCCGCTTCGGCCACGCGCGGATGCGCCACCAGCGCCGACTCCACCTCCATGGTGCTGAGCCGGTGTCCGGAAACGTTGATCACGTCGTCCACGCGTCCCATTACCCAGATGTAGCCGTCTTCGTCCTGCCGCGCGCCGTCGCCGGTGAAGTAGGAGCCCGGAATCTGCGACCAGTATTGTTCCTGATAACGCGCATCGTCGCCCCAGATCGTCCGCAGCATTGCGGGCCACGGCTTCCGGATCACCAGATAGCCACCCGAGCCGGCAGCCACCGGTGCGCCTTCACGCGTCACCACTTCGAGCTTGACGCCCGGCATCGGCTTCGTGCAGGAGCCCGGCTTGGCCGGCGTCGCGCCAGGCATGGGGCTCACCATAATGCCGCCCGTCTCCGTCTGCCACCATGTATCGACAATCGGACAGCGGTCGTGCCCGATCGTGCTGCGATACCACATCCAGGCTTCGGGATTGATCGGCTCTCCGACGCTGCCCAGCAGGCGCAGGGACTTCATGGGATGCGCGGCCGGCCACTGCTCGCCGAGGCGCATGAACGCGCGGATCGCGGTTGGCGCAGTGTAGAAGATGGTGACTTTGTGGCGATCGATCATCTGCCAGAAGCGGTCCGGCTGCGGATGCGTGGGGCCGCCCTCGTACATCACCACCGTCGCTCCGTTCTGCAGCGGGCCGTAAACGACATAACTATGGCCGGTCACCCAGCCGATATCGGCCGTGCACCAGAAGATATCTTCGTCCTTCAGATCGAAGACCCATTTAGCCGTGATGTATGTGAAGACCGAGTACCCGCCGGTTGTGTGCAGGATGCCCTTCGGCTTGCCGGTGGTTCCCGACGTATACAGCAGATACAGCGGATGCTCGGAATCGAGTGGCTCTGCCGGACA
>DASZLP010000031.1:0-28236 GCA_035552355.1 Bryobacteraceae bacterium
GACGATTCCCGCGGCTAGTCCGATGGTCGGCTTTGAAGGAGAATCGCTCAACGCGCAGCTCGCTGCCTACTTCGGGGTGAAGGACGGCGTGCTCGTGCGCAGCGTCAATGCGAACTCACCGGCTGAACACGCGGGATTGAAGGCCGGCGACGTGGTCGTAAAGGTGAACGGCACGCCGGTCACGACGCCGCGCGAAATCACGGCGCTCGTGCGGGCCGGGCGGAACAAGGCGATCGCCTTCACGGTCGTGCGCACCAAGAAGGAAATGAAGCTCAACGTGGAAATCGCCGAAGACCGCAACGGCCGGTGGAACGCGTTCCGCTGTAGATTTTCGACCCTCGCATGTCTCACAAACACAAGCGCCGGGATGAGTCCCGGCGCTTGTGCCGTTCGGTAACAAGCCGAGACAATCTTTTCTCAGCGTGTCACAAAGACGCTCCGCCGCGTGTTCTACCAACGTGAAAGCGGCGCATAATGGCGCCGTTGAAATGAGTTTCAACGTTCCGGCCATACCGCTCACACCGGTTTATCGACGAGCAGGGCACGATCGCCGCGAAAGGGGCACATTCATGCAAGCCGCAAAGCAGCAGATACGCCAAATTATCAGCCACCTCAAACCCGCCTTCGGACTGTTGATACTGGGCGCGCTTCCGATGGCCGGGGCCGGCGAAGCGCCGAGCGCCCGGCAGATTTTTGACAGCCAGTTGAGCGCCGTAGAGCACGAGGTTATGGATGTAGTGGACACAATGCCCGCCGGCAAGTTCAATTTTGCTCCAACAATGGGCGCGTTCAGGAACGCGAGGACATTCGGCGTGCAGGCCAGGCACATCGCATTCTGCCTGAACGAGGTTGCCGTCGCATTGTTGGGAGAACCGATGCTTCCGCACCCCGACCAGGAGGGGCCGAAAAATCTGACAACCAGAGACGAGATCATCCGCTATCTGAAGGATGCCTTCGCGCATGCACACAAGGCGATCGGTACGTTGACAAACGAGAACCTGCTGGAGCCGATCGCAGACCCTTACGCAGAGAACCTTCGAACAACGCGCCTCGCCGCGGCGGGGATTTTCGCCTCCCACACGTACGATCACTACGGACAGATCGTCGAATATCTGCGGATGAATAACCTGACTCCCCCGGGACATCAGTAGCACGAATGCGCGTTTCCCAGCCCGCGCAATCTCGCCGGCATGGGCCCACTTAGCAGTCCCTGTATTGTTCCTGTGTGGTGGAATAGTCCGAAAGCATGGATGACACTTGGACGCCTCCGATCCTTGATCACCCGATCCGCGAGGCCTCGGCTTTCACCGCAGACGCATTGATTGCAGACGCGCGACGCCTCCGCGGCGCCGGAACGGAGGCAATTCCGCGCGTTTGCTTTCTCGAATTCGACGGAGACCTTACCGATTGGCTCGTAGACCGGAAGATCGCAGTCCCGTTTCATTCGTGGGCATGCTTTCATACGACCATGTTTTTACTGACGCTCGAGGGCGTGACCTGCGGAATCGTCGCGCGCACGATCGGTGGTCCCTTTGCGGTCCTGATCGCCGAACAAATGCATGCCGCGGGGGCCGGCGTGATCATCGGGCTGACGTCGGCTGGGCGGGTCGCTCCCGATCTTCCCCTTCCGAGTCTCGTTGTTGCCACCGGCGCGATTCGGGATGAAGGCACCTCATATCATTACCTGGCGCCTGGAGAAGAAGTTGCATGTGCCGCGCACGTAACAGCGCCGATTGTTCGCGAATTGTCGCGCGCCGGCTTCACCGTTCAGCCGGGGACTGTCTGGACTATCGACGCTCCGTATCGCGAGACCGCCGGTCAGATTGCGAGATGGGCCAGCGAAGGCGTGCTGGCAGTCGAGATGCAGGCAGCCTCCCTGTATGCGTTCGCCGAGGCGCGGAAGGTCAACGTCTGCGTTGTGGCCCGGGTGAGTAATGCCATCGACAATGCCGGCAGTCAATTCGATACCGGCACGCATGAGCAGGGATTACAGATCCTCAAAGCATTGGCGCGCGCGGGAAGCTTAATTCTCGAAACCTGAAGGGCTTCGGAGACCGGTTTGCTCTGCCGGGATTGCGCCGGGATCAAGCGCCATCGGGAAGCTACCGTGCAGGAAGGCGGCTCGGTCACGTATTGCGAGCGCCTCGTGGCGCGGGCACTCATGCCCGCAGGCGAGATTCATCCCGGCTCCTCGTTCGCCACGAAACGTGACCGTGTTTGCGAAATCGAGGGTTTAGCGTGCCAAAGGGCAATACTGGACATACGATGGCAAGCAGCGTAAGCGGCTTTTGCGATGAATCCGCAGAACACTATCATTTTCTGTTCGAAAACCGGGAGGCGTCTATGATGCCGCAGACAGCGGCAATCGCGTCGGTTCTGGAACAGGAATGTCCCGTGCCGGCAACCACGCTTCTCGATTGCGCCTGCGGCATCGGAACGCGTAGCCGTTGGCGAGATTGCCGTGGGCGACGACGCGGCGGCCCTCAGGTTCGACGACACCCACGACAACGCCTGCCGCTTGCTTCTGTTGATCCACCCGTTTTACGAGGATTTCGCGGATTTCCTCGGCACCAGGAACTGTAAGCTGCATGATGGAAAGGTTATTCAATTTTCGGTCGGCGTTTTTTCCATATGGTCGACGATGAATTGATCCACCGTCGCTTTGCGGTTTTCCAGCTTCAAACCCATCGCCTGCACGGCGTCCGCGACCGACGTGCCTGAACTGCCGGGGTCCGACGCCGTCGGTACGGTGCCCGCCCCGCCGCCACCACCGGGGGCGCCTGCGGGAAGATTCACGCCGAGGGACCGGACCATATTCAGTATTTCCGCCAGCGAGATTTCCATGGAGGCGTCGTAGTTTCCCTCGATGCCGGTCTGGTTCACAATCTGTTTGCCTGCGCCGGCGGGACCGCCTATTGACGTCATCAACTGCGTCATCATGTCCGCGAGGCCGGTCATTGTCGTCATGCTGAAATCGATGTGCAGCGCCTGCGTCGCCGGGTTCAGCTTGTAAGCCATCTTGCCTTTCAAGCCCATGTCAATCACCGAACTGCCGGTGGTGACGTCGACCTTCGCGCGAACGGGCCCGTCCAGACCATCCATCTTCATCTCGCCCGGTTTCAGGGGCGCGGTCTCGTCGATTGCCACCGGCTTCCCGGTCGACGGCTTCAGCTTCGGACCGTTCTTGCCGACTACGAGCGCCAGAACGGGATGTTCCGCGGATGCGCGGTGCGACGTCAGCCTGAAGCGGTCTTCCAGAAGCGACTGCAGCATTTTCGGCGCGTCGTCTTTCGTCGAGCTATCCGGCATCTTCGCCTGGATGTCGAACCGCGTTGTCGCCATCCAGTCGGGACCGCTGATCTGGTAAGGCTTCACGCCATAGGCGTACGAGATCAGGGTCTTCAAATCGAGATAGAGGTATTCGGCGCGGTGCCCGTCGATATTGGCTCCCACCGGCATTTTCCCGCCGCTCTGCATCGCCGCCAGCATTTTCGCGGGGTCGATCGGCTGCGACGGTTTGATCGTTGCCACCTCGAAGGAGGGCTTTGTCTGGGCGAATGCGCCCATTGCCGTAAGCACCAGGCAGATCGTAAGTTTGCTGAACATTTGTTTCATCTCGTTTCTGTCCTTTAATTAATTCTTATCTATTCAGAATCGGTCTCCATGGCTCTGAGCTCCTGAATTTTACGGTCTAGTTTTCGCGCGCCCCTTTCGTTCAGAGCCCAAACGCCCACCAAAACCACAACGAAGAAGACTCCCGTTCCGATCCACCGCGCATTGATTCCACGATCGATTTCTGTCACCACCAGCCCGGCCGCAAGTCCAGGCACGAACGGAAGCAGGTACCAGTGCCACACGGAATGCAGTGCGTCGCGCTGCCGTTCTAACTCCACACGGTGGCACTCGATCGACCCTCTTATGCCCAAATCGGCGGGAACCGGTCGGGCGCTGCCTCGCCGATGGAGCTGAAACATCGCATAAACCGTCCCCGCGATCAACAGCACGACCGGCGTGAGGCGCCACCCGTGCGTGCGCCAAAGCTGCGGCGTAAAAAAAGCGATCACCAACACTGCTGCTACGTATTCACGCCTGTTCCGCCCATAGATACGCCGCTCGAAGCGAGTCGCTCGGTGCCGCACTTCATCGACGGTCAGCGTCACCTTCTCCACTTCCTGGCCCTGCCAAAGGCGCCTCGGATCGGTCGCGTTCATCTCATCCGGCATGAGCTGTTCCTTCGTTGAAATAGCGCGCGAGAAGGTTCTTGATCCGGTGAACCCTGGTGGCGGCATTTCTGGCGGATAATCCGGTCAACTCACCGATTGCCGCCGCGTCCATACCCTCGAGATACGCAAGAATCACTTCCCGATCGCGCAGTTCCAGGCGCTGCACCAACTGCGTAAGCTGATCCAGCGCCAGGCGCCGATCCGCATCCGGCGGCACCGGCGTCGCATCGAGTTCCTCCAGGCTGACCAGCATCTGGGGCCGGCCTCGCTTTTGCCGCGTGACCCATGTAATCGCCGTATTGTGCGCTACCCGATATGCCCACGTGCGAAGCGAACATCGCTCGTTGAATCCTTCGAAACTTCGCCATAATGCAAGGTGGATCTCCTGCACAAGGTCGCGGCGCTTGTCGGCATCTGCCTCATAGCCGTGCGCAAGACGTCCAAGGGCCGGGCCATACTCCTCCGCGGCTCGTTGATACAGCTCGTCCTGTAAGCTCAGATTTAAGTTAGTCTTCCAGGAAAGAACTTTCTTACAAAGTTTCTGCGTCGGCAAGCAGAAAATTCAGACTTCCGGAAAGTCGCCCGAATCGGGAACGATCAACCGCCGATCGAATACATCGGCCGCGGCGGCGGAACGAACTTCGCCGAATTGATCTGGTGCCCGAGCCACTTCTCGGAAACATTGCGCCGGATCGCGGCCACGATCTCTTCATCGGCCGCGCCCGAGCGCAGCAGATGCTTCACGTCCGTCTCTTCAATCGCGAACAGACAATACCGCATCTTCCCGTCCGACGTCAGCCGCAGCCGGTTGCAGTTCAGGCAAAACGGCTTGCTGACGGACGCCACGAAGCCGACCGTGCCCCCGCCATCCGCGTAAGCGAAATCGGTGGCCGGCGCGCGCGGATCGCGGTCCGGAATCTCAATCAGCGGTGAAATCTCGCGCGACAGCATCGCCGCGATGTCGTCGGCCAGCAGCACCTTCGCGCGATCCCAGATCGACTGCGCGTCGAGCGGCATGAATTCGATGAAGCGCGGCTCGAATCCGCGCTCGCGACAGAAACGCGCCATCGGGATGATGTCGGGCTCGACAAGGTTCTTCACCGCCACGATGTTGATCTTGATGCGCCGGAAGCCCGCGCGGTCCGCCGCGTCGATTCCGGCCAGCACGCGCGGCAGATCATCGCGCCGCGTGATCTGTTTGAAGCGCGCGCGGTCGAGCGTATCGAGATGGATGTTGAGTCGGTTCAGTCCGGCATCCCGCAGCGCCTGTGCATGCTGTTCGAGCAGTACCGCATTCGTCGTCAGCGCCAGATCGTGAATGCCGGGAACGGTTGCCAGCCTTTCGATGAGCTTCGGCAGATCGCGGCGCAGCAATGGTTCGCCGCCCGTGAGCCGCAGTTTGTTGACGCCCAGCGACGCCGCCACGCGCACGAAGCGCTCGATCTCTTCGAACGTGAGGATCTCCTGCCGCGGCGCGAAGGCCACCGCTTCCTCCGGCATGCAGTAAAAGCAGCGGATATTGCAGCGGTCGGTCACGCTGATCCGCAGGCTGTCGTGCAGGCGCCCGAAATTATCGATGAGCGGAAAACCCATTACGCGTTACGTTACTTCCAGCATACGCTCAATCGGAACCAGCGCCCGGCGCATGATGTCGTCCGGCAGCTCGACGCGCGGCGCCAGATTCGCCAACGCGTCGCGCAGCTTTTCCAGCGTGTTCAGGCGCATATAAGGGCACTCGCTGCAATTGCAGTTCTCATTGCGGACGAAATGAAATTTCTTCGCCGGCGCCACCCGCTCGAGCGAGAAGCTGACGCCGCTCTCGGTCATCACGATGAACTCGCACGCCGCGCTCTTCGCCACGTAATCGATGATGGCCGATGTCGACCCGATGAAATCCGCGTGCCGCAGCACGGCTTCGGTGCACTCCGGGTGCGCCACCACGACAGCGTCCGGAAACTGCGCCTTCGCATCCAGCAGCCGCCGCGCCGGAAACGTCTCGTGGACGATACAGGCGCCCTGCCAGATCTTCATATTTTCGCGGCCCGTCTGCCGTTTCACGTAATTGCCGAGATTGCGGTCGGGCAGGAAGAGGATGGGCTTTTCGCGTGGAATCGAATTGACGATCTTCACCGCATTGCGCGAGGTGCAGAGAATATCCGATTCCGCCTTCACCTCGACCGAGGTGTTGATGTAGCTGACGATGACGTGATCCGGATTGCGCCGTTTGAATTCCCGGATCGGCTCGGCCGGGCAGCCCTCCACCAGGCTGCAACTGGCGGCCTTGTCCGGAACCACGACGATGCGCGAAGGATTCAGCACCTTCGCCGTCTCCGCCATGAACCACACGCCGCAAAAAGCGATGACGTCGCCTTCCGCTTCGCGAGCTTTACGGGCCAGCTCGAGGCTGTCGCCGACCACGTCCGCCAGTTCCTGAATCTCCGCGTCCTGATAGTGATGCGCAAGAAGAATAGCGCGCCGGTCGCGTTTGAGCTCCTGGATCTCCTCGGAGAGAGTGGTAGACGGGGCAATCATAGGGGGAGGCGACTGCACTTTCATGTTAGCAATCGCTCCGTAACAATCGCCCCGCCGGGCCTGACGAAGCCCCGCGGTAACGGTCCTCGCCAGGTGTACTTCGATGTGCTACAGGGTGTTCAGGAAGGCCACCAGATCGGCCTGCTCCTGCGCGGTCAGACCGATCCCGAAGCGGCTGTTGTAGAAGGTGACGACGTCCCCAAGCGAGTTCGCCGAGCCATTGTGGAAATACGGCGCGCGCGCCGCGAGCCCGCGCAGCACCGGGCCCTTTACTTTTCCGATGTCCGCCCACTTCCCCGAAATCAGCGCCCGCCCCGGATCGGTGGTCTGAATGATAGCGCCGGTAGTTTTGTTTTTGAGCGTGACCACCGGCAAATATCCGACGCCCAGCGGATTGGTGAGATCGGAAACGCCGATGTTCAGGGGGACCCCCACCGAGTGATCCCCCGCGTTCGGCGAACTGTGGCACGTGCCGCAATTCCCCGCGATAACCGTTTGGCCGACCGCGTCGTTCAGCCCCGCGACGCCGGCGATGTTGATCGGCTTGCTGTTGAACACCGCCTGGCCGCGCGCGATCGCGGCGCGCGGGTCGTTTCCGAGCCCATGCGTATTCGTCCACGCGTCGAAGAGATTGAAAATCACAGACGTAAACGGCGCGTTCGTCGGGTTCTGCCCCAGCGGATCGTTGATCCCGATAAAGAACTGCTGTTTGGAGAGCGCGACGGCTCCGCCATTGGCTGCGCCGGCGGACAGCGATCCGGCGCCGAAGTCGATTGCCTGCGCGGTATAGAGTCCGGTTTCGAAGTTCACGATTTCATTCACCTGCGCCTGTGTCAGGGGCACGGCGCCCTGCGCGTGCCCCGAGGTCGCGTCCTGGGCCTGCTGACCAAGGTCCGCAATCAGGTCGGCGGGGTTCGTCCCATAGGTGATCTTCTGGGTGGCGGGAGGATTCGATTCGCGGCCGTCCCACATCACTGCGCTGAGAAATCGGAGGTTGGTTGCGGGCAGCGGCCGCCGGTAAGTCGAAATGGTCTTGGTTTCGTTGCAGCCGTACGGATTGCTCACGCCGGTGACGTCGAACTCAGCGCCGGCCGGCACGTCGATCGCGATGCGCAGCAGACCGCGTCCAGTCAGCAGCTTGTAAGCCTGCTGCCGGCCGCTGAATGTCGACGTGTTGACGCCGTGATCGCACACCGAGCCATCGACCGTGCGGAAAATCGGATCGAGTCCGGCTGTCAACAGAAAACGAAGCGCGACGCTGGACGCGGCGATGGTCCATCCCTGATCCGGCAGATGACAGGAGGAGCAACTGCGTCCATTGGTGCCGAGACTCTGGAAGAAAGCGTTGCCGAAATCGATCTGCCCGTTCCCGTTGGTGTTGTGGGTTTCCGAAATGCCGTGGGCGTTGGGGAATGGGAAAAGATCCGGCAATTTGATTTGCGCGTTCGAAGGAAAGACGACCGCACAACCGAATACACCAATGGCCAACGCGCCAACGGGGAACGTTGAATACATGAACCCTCCGGGACCGGTTGGCGCGGCGCATCGCCGGCCACCGGTCTTCTAGTTTTTGCAGCACATAGTGGCGGGCGTGACACTGTAGTTTCATGTTCCGTTGATACTCTCAGCACTGTCGGCATGAATAACGTTCTCTTCAGCACTGTAGTCTTCGCTGGCTCACTGATCGCCGGATTTCTCGGATCGCTCACCGGGCTCGGCGGCGGCGTGGTGATCGTGCCGCTGTTGACGATCGCGTTCGGCGTCGACATCCGATACGCAATCGGTGCATCGCTCGTGTCGGTGATCGCGACATCCTCGGGCGCGGCCTCCGCGTATGTGCGCGAAGGATTTTCGAACGTCCGTATAGGAATGTTGCTCGAGATCGCGACGAGTGCCGGCGCATTGGCTGGCGCGGCGCTCGCGTCAATCGTGCCCACCAGCGGGCTCGCGATTCTGCTCGGGCTGGTGCTGCTGTTCTCGGCGTTCGCTCCGGCGCATAAAGAGGACCCGAAAACCGCGCCCGCCGCTCCCGATCCCCATTCGCTCGCGGGGCGCCTGCAATTGAACGGCAGCTATCCCGCCGCCGGTGGAATGATCCCTTACGCGGCCCGTCGGATTCCGCTCGGGTTCGGGCTGATGGGCGTGGCCGGTATGCTCTCTGGCCTGCTCGGCATCGGCTCGGGCGCTGTTAAAGTTCTCGCGATGGATCTCGCGATGGGTCTGCCGTTCAAGGTCTCAACGACCACGAGCAACTTCATGATCGGCGTCACCGCCGCGGCGAGCGCGGGCATCTATTTCCATCGCGGATATATTGCCCCAGGGCTCGCCATGCCCGTGACGCTCGGGGTGATCGCCGGGTCGCTCATGGGCGCGACGCTGCTGGCTTCCGCGCGCACCGCGCAATTGCGCACACTGTTTCGCGCCGTCATCGTGGCGTTGGGAATCGAAATGATCTGGAACGGCTGGACGGGCCGGATCTGAAATGTACACCGACGAAGAACTCGACCGACAGATGGGACTGCTGCTGCGAGTGTGCGTCATCGTCTCGTGCGCGGTAATTCTGGCGGGCGGCGTGCTCTATTTGATCCGCCACGGCCGCGAGAGCGAGCAGTTCGGCATGTTCCATGGCGTACCCGGCTATCTCGAAACCGTGCCAGGCGTATTTCGGGAAGCGCGGGCAGACGGCGCGCGCGCGATCATCCAGCTGGGGGTGTTGTTCCTGATCGCAACGCCGGTGCTGCGAGTCGTATTCGCCGTCTGGGGATTCGCGCGGCAGCGGCGCCGGCTCTACGTCGGGATCAGCCTCACCGTGCTGGCGCTCCTCGCGTGGGGCATTTTCGGGCAGAGGTAAGAGCAGTTTCAGTCGTACTTTTCGTAAATGATCCGCTTGCGATCAAGGCCGATCTGTTTCAGATTCGCCCGCACATCGTCCACCATCTCGCGCAACCCGCAGATGTAAACGTCGATGTCGCGCCGCTCACCGAGCGTTTCGAAGACATACTGCTGGATGCGTCCCACGCGCCCCGCCCAATGCTCCGGCGGTCGCGTCAATGTCGGCCTGTAATCGAAATTCGCATGCTCTTGCGCCAGCGCGCGGAGCTCGTCATCGTAGAGCAACCCATGCTCGTGCCGGACGCCGAAGATCAGCGTGAATCTTCGGTCGGCATGCGGCCCGAGCTGTGAAAGGAGCATCGAGCGAAACGGCGCGATGCCGGTCCCCGTCGCGACAAAAATGGAATCGGAGACGGGCCGCCGCAGGATGAACGCGCCATACGGCCCCTTGAACTGAATTTCATCGCCCCTCTTCAGGCCAAACAGAACCGGCGAAAGATGCCCGTTCTCCACCAGATTGGCGCACAGCGCGAAGCGGCCGCCATTCGGCGGGGAGACGATCGAATACGCGCGCGTAATTTCGTCGTCGCCGACGCTGGCTGTGATCGAGACAAACTGGCCGGGCACGAATGCGGCGTTCCACTCCGGCGATTCGAAAACGAAGTGCCGCGTGTTGGGCGCGATCTCACGCGATTCGACGAGATGTGCTTTCATCGCGCGGACTCCAGTGCACGCTCCACAAGGATGCGGCTCAATTGCGGATGCCCGTCCAGCGGTTCCGCGACCCGAATCGGAATCCCATGCCGCGCCGACAACTCTTCCACCAGTCTCGGCAGATCGCGCTGCAGGTGAATGCCGAGCGTCAGGAAATACGGCAGCACGAGAATCTCCCGGGCGCCCGCGGCGGCAAGCTTTCCCACGGCTTCATCGAGGCGCGGCGCGGCTTCGAGAAACGCCGTCTCGTAAAGAGTCCAGCCGCCTTCCGCCGCCGCGCGCGATGCGATCGTGCGTACCGCATCGTTGGCCGAAGCGACGCTCGAGCCGTGCCCGAAGACTACGATGCCGGTTGCCACGTTTTATAAGATGACGCGCGGCTCATCCAGTTGCACGCTCGCTACATCCGCCTCCTGCGACGGCACATAGAAGCCGCGCAGAAAATCAAGAAACGCGCGGCTGCGTTTGCGCCCGTTGTTGCGCGAGTATTCGAGGCGCTGCAGAAAAGCGAGAATGCCGAGCAGCGTTGCGTCGCGGATGCTCGAAGCGCCCGTCGCTTCGAGCTCGCGCTTTTTGAGATCCTCAATCTTCTCCCGCACGTGCGCCGCGATCGCGGCGGCGAACCTGTTCTCTGGCATGGTCTCGTAATAGATGCCGGACTGCATCGTGCGCATGGTTCTGATCACCGATTCGAGCGCATCGCGCACGTCGTAATCCGTCGCGCCCGGCTGCGCCAGCGCGCCTTCAAACAGTGCGAGGGCGAGAAACGCCATCACGACTTCGTTCGATTTCAGGAACTCTTCGGTCACCGCGATATCCTGATTCGGAATGGTGGCGGCGTCCAGCTCGGGCGGCCTCTCGTGCTCGTGCGCGTCCTGCAGGTAAACGCATTCGAGCGGACAGTCGATGGATTGCTCGCGCTCGGTGCCGCAGCAGACGGTGCAAATGTCGCCTTTGACGGCGGGACAATAGCGGCGCGGTTTGCGGATGCCGCAGAGGACGCAATTCACGTTCCCCAGTATAGGGCTGCCGTCCTGGCCAAGGTGCCAGGCCCCAATATAGAAAAGACAGAATTATGCGAACCAACTTTTTCCTCAAAGTCGTCGTCGAACATGACGAGAAAGAAACTCCCGAAAAACTCGGCGCGGAGCTGTGCCGCCAGCTCGAGCGCAACTACATCGTGCGCGAAGCCGAGCTCGCCAGCTTTTCGAAGGTCGACGATTGATCTCTCCGCCGCTGTATGGCGCCATCGAAGCCGGTGGCACCAAGTTCGTCTGCGGCGTCGGAACCGGTCCCGAGGACCTCGTCACCACCCGTATTCCGACGACTTCCCCCGTGGAGACCATCGCGGCGGCAGCGGCATGGCTGCGTGAAGAATCGCGCGGGCAGTTGATCTCGGTCGGAATTGGCTCATTCGGTCCTGTCGATCTGCGACGGGGGCGGATCACATCCACTCCAAAGGCAGCATGGCGAAACTGCGATCTCGCCGGTGAGGTGGCGCGCCAGCTTGGCGTTCCCGTCGGATTCGACACGGATGTGAACGCGGCGGCGCTTGGCGAAGCGCGCTGGGGCGCCGCCCGGGGAATTGCCAACTGCCTCTATCTGACGGTGGGGACGGGGATCGGCGGCGGGGCAATTGTTGACGGCCGGCTCGCGCGCGGAATGGCGCACCCTGAAATGGGCCACATACGCGTACCGCGCGATTTCGCCGCCGACGCGTTCGCGGGCGTGTGCTCGTACCATGGGGATTGCCTCGAAGGGCTGGCGTCCGGGCCCGCGATCGAAGCGCGCTGGGGAAAGGGCGGGCCGGACCTCGGCCCGGATCATCCGGCGTGGCAACTGGAAGCGCGCTATCTGGCGCTGGGCGTCGCGACGTTCGTCTGTGTCCTGTCGCCGCAGCGGATTCTGATTGGCGGGGGCGTGATGCGGCAAAAACAGCTTTACGACTTGATTCGCGCGGATGTGGACCGAGTGCTGGCGCGGTACATCGAAAAAGTGCCGGAGATACTGCCGCCGGCGTTGGCAGAATTGTCGGGAGTACTGGGAGGTTTGGTGATCGCCGAACAAAAAGGGAAATCCCGATGAACGATTTGCTTTCGCTCTCGGGCACGAAGCAGGCCGAGCTCATCCGCACGGGTGACCTCGGCTCATCGGAACTGATCGCCGCGCACCTCGCACACATCGACGAGGTCAATCCGAAACTCAACGCAGTTGTCGAGGTTCTTCGCGAGTCCGCGTTGCGCGAGGCCGGAGCCGTCGATCGCCGGCGCGCCGCGGGGGAACCGTTGCGTCCTCTCGAAGGCGTGCCGTTTTCGATCAAGGATTCGATTGAAGTGCGCGGCACGGTCTGTTCCGCCGGCACGCTCGGATTCCAACACGCCGAGCCCTCGATCGAAGATGCCACGCTGGTCGCACGCCTGCGCGACGCCGGCGCTATCCCGATCGCGCGCACCAATCTGCCGGACCTGCTCTTCGCCTTCGAGAGCGACAACCTCATTTTCGGACGCACAAATAATCCATACGACCTCACGCGCACCTGTGGCGGATCGAGCGGCGGCGAAGCGGCTCTCATCGCCGCGGGTGGATCGCCTTTCGGACTCGGCAGCGACGCGGCCGGCAGCGTCCGGTTGCCCGCCCATTACTGCGGCATCGCCAGCCTCAAGCCGACGTCCGGCCGGCTCGCGCGCACCGGTCACGTCCCCGGCGCGGGCGGCTGGCTTGAAATGGTATGGCAAATCGGTCCGATGGCCCGCCGCGTCGAGGATCTGCGGACGATGATGCCGATCCTGCTGGGCCTCGACGGCCGCGACCGCACCGTTGTGCCGATGCCCTATGGCGATCCCACGCAGGTCCCTCTGCGCGATTTGCGCGTCGCGTACCTCACCGATAACGGAATCGCCCGGGTGGATGACGACACGAAAGCCGTTGTCGAGGCCGCGGCCAAAGCCCTGGCCAGCGAAGTGCGCTCAGTCGAAGAGTGCCGCCCCGACCGCATCGAGGAGAGTTACGACGTCGAGATGAAAATGATCGCTCCCGATGGCGGCGACGGCTTACGCGAGTATCTCAAAGACATCGGCAGCACGCGCACGCATCGGCTGCTCGAAGGCTGGCTGAGCAAGCTGGAACCGTACCGCACAGATATCCGCGGCTTTGCGGACTATTGGGCCAGCCTCGACAAGTTCCGCGACGCCATGTACGACTTCGGCGGCCGCTTCGATGCGATCGTGTCGCCCGTCGCAAGCCGTCCCGCCGTTCCGCATGGAGCGTCGATCGACGATGAAATTTTCCGGGGTTACAGCTACACGATGACGTGGAACGTCGTGGGATGGCCCGCCGCCGTGGTGCGCTGCGGAACTTCGAAAGACGGATTACCCATCGCCGTCCAGATCGCGGCCAATCCCTGGCGCGAGGACATTACGCTCGCATTCGCCGCGCTGCTCGAAATGAAATCGGCCGGCCACCCCGCGCCTTGCTGTGTTTAGTCAGCCGGCGGGCGTCCGTGCGTGGACGGCTCTGGTGCTGCTACTGGTTTTTCGCCTGCGAGATCAACTGGAATACTCGTGAGGTCGGATTCACCGGCTCCACCAGCACGATCATATTGGCGTTGAGAATCATTCGGTCGGGCGAGTGCCATTCCTTGCCGCGCTTCACCAGGATATTGGACACGGCACTGGTCTGCGGGTCTTTCACGCTCTGGACGTAGAAAACGTCGCGCAGCACCGGGTAGGGCGATCCGAGTCCTTCGAGGTGTCCAAAATAGGCGGACCCGTTCGACAGCAGCACCGCCTGGTATTGCGTCGTCAGCGCGCTTGATGGGCGGCTCTGCCAGTACCAGAATCCCAGGCCACCGGCAACCAGCAACACCGCGAGAACGATGACGAGGGGCTTCCAGGATGACGACCTCCGCGGGGGAACTATTGCCGCCGGCTCCCGGCCGGCTTCCTTTGTTTCGATTGTTTCCACTGCCATGATTGGTTATTCTATTCCGTTTGCTCTCAAGCGGCGTCGCCGCCGGATCACCGCGGCTCCGAACAGCGTCGCGCCGAAGATCATCGCGAGAGTGGAGGGCTCGGGCGCGGCGGTTGAAGTCAGGAGCAAATCCAGTTCGCCGCTGCCATCCTGATTTTGGACGAAAGATTCGCTGAAATACTCCGTGCCGTGGTCGAACGTCAGTGATGACAGCGACTGGCTCGTCTGGCCGCCCATCAGGAAGTTATTGAAATTGCCAAGCTCGCCCGCCGTCCACGTGATGATCGTGTAGCTCGAAATCAGAGGTGCGAAGCTGTCCGCGCCGCCGAGGAGCGTCAACTCCAGCGTGCCGCCAAGGTTCACCGCCCCGGTCACCAGGATCTGATCGCCGCTTGTGGTGTCGAAGTTGAGGTCCATGATGCCGGGAAGCACCTGCGTGTAATTGCCAATGATCGTCATCGACTGAGGGTCGCCCGGACTAATGGTTCCGCCGTCGACGACAACATTGCCGACAATAGTGCCGCCGCCGGTCAGCTCGCCGCCGTCAATGTCGATTTCACTCGCCGTCAACTGGCCACCGGAATCGATCGTCGTCATGCCGGCGGTCTGCGTGTAGGCACCCGGATCAGTTGTATCAGCGCCCTCGAAGGTCACGTCAGCTCCGTTGGCGACGTGGACACTGCCGGTATCCGTGAAGCCACTCGAAGAAACCACGGACTGAGCCGCGTTGAAGTTCATCGTTCCTTCATTGGTTGCCCCGCCGAGCGAGTTGACGCTGCTGCCGGTTCCATTGAAAGTGGTAGTGCCGCCCTGCTGGTTGTCGAAGGAATCCGCGAAAATCGCCGTGTTCGCGCCACTAAGGTTTACTTGTCCCGCGTTGATAAACTGCCCGCTGTCGGGGCCCCCCTGGCCTTTGACAAGCTGCGTTCTCAACCCGCTCACGCTGATCGAGTCGCCGGCCCCGTAGAGGTTGATCACCCCGTCGCTGGTGTTGAACAGGTTCCCCGTGACGTTCAGCGCGTTGGGCTGGACCACGGGATCCTCCGCGCCGCCCACTCGATGTTGAGCGGCCTGAATTGGAGCCGTGCCAAGCGTGATGCTCCCGGAATTGGTCAGCGTGCCGCCGCCGAAGACGGGACTGAACCGCGTCGTATCGGTCGACAGAGTAACACCGTTGGTGAGCGTGAGAGAGCCGGAATTGTGAATCAGGTTGCCCAGCGCGTTAACGTTGCCGGCGAGGATCTGCGCCGCTCCGCCCTGCTGGCCGTCGAGCGTAATGCTCACGCCGGAATCGATATTGTTGATTAGCCCGTTCACGCCATCATAGTTGACCGTGCCGCCGACGTAGTAAGTTCCGCTGTTCAGCTCCGTCTGGCCGCTGACGCCGCTCGTGACAAGATTGGAGAAAATCGCCCGAATTGGAGCCATCGCCCGCGCGGAAATCGGCCGTGTCGCCCGCGGCAACGTTCAGCGTGCCGCCCGTATTGGTGAAGCCGTTCGCAAAAACGGAATTCGCCGATTCTCCGCCGTTCAGCGACAGCGTTCCGCCGGAATTGTCGAACACACCGGATACCGACACCAGTGAACCATCGCCCAGCGAAACGGTGCCGGCGTTCGTGAGATTGCCGCCGAATACATTCAGAGTAGAGCCGCCGCTCAGACCGATGGAGCTGCCGGCGCCGTTGTTAATCGCGCCATCCACCTCGCCGTACGCGTTGTTTCTCAGGCTCAGGTATGCGTTGCCGTTGGCGGCATTGGTCGTATTGTTGAAGTCCCGGTTGACGACAAGGCTGCTGTTATCGACGGTGATTCCCGCCGAAACCGTCCCCTGCAGGGAATCGCTCGTCACGGAATTCGTCAGCGAGCCGTTGACGTATAAAGAGGCGCCGTTGGTAAGAAGAATCGATGCGGTGGCGTTCCCCGTGAAAGGGCCCTGCGTCGAGACCTGGTTGTAAAGATCGCCGCCGACGATCAGGTTCGTTTCTGACACATTTTGCGCCACACCGTCTATCGTGATCGAGGCAGTGGCGGTTCCCGCCCCCGTTGCGCTGGCGTTGTTCGTCAGATTCTGAACGAACAGACCGCTGCCGTTCACCATGCTGATAGTGCTTGTCGGATTGTTTCCGGTTGTTGACGAGGCGGTATTCACGAGATCGGCATAGGAAAAGGGATCGTTAGGGTCGGCGGAGAGCACCAGATTGGAATTGTCCAGATGGAGCGTGGCTGTGTCGGTGAGGTGCCCCCGGCCGTCATCGGACGAGACCGTCAGGACACCGTTGCCCGGCGCGATAACATAGCTGTCAAAAAAATTGGTCCCACCCACATTCGTAAGCGACAGACCGGCGGTCCCGCTGGCTCCGCTGTCGATCGTGCCCAGGACGCCAAGGGCATCGACCGGCCGGGTTCCGAACTCCCCAAACAAGACCCCCAGAGCCGCCGAATCACCCGTAAACAGACCGCTGCCGGTAACGCTGACATTGGCCCCGCTCAGCGTCTGGATCTGAGGCGCCGTCGGCAGGTCGGCCCCGCGCTGGGCGCCACCGAAAAACGGAATCCCGTCCAAAGAAAGGAACAGCGCCGACTGATCGTCGACGATATAGTTACCGCCGGTCAGCGTAGAAGTCCCAGGATTCCAGTTGGTTATGTTGTTGGCCAGAACCGCGAGCGTGTTCCCGCCGTCGAAGTATTCGGACTCCAGAGTCCCGTTATTCGTGAAGCTGTTGAATACGATGCCGCCGGCTCCGGCAATAGTGTGGTTGGTATCGTTTACCAGATTTTCGGTGCCGTTCAGCCCTATGATCCCGTTGCCTTCGCTGCCGCTCAGCTGGATCGAGCGTTGCCCGTAAAGGTAAAGGTTGCCCCGTTGCCGTTGTCGTTGAGAACCAACGCCGCGCCCGCTCCGCAACCGCAGCCGATCAGGTTGATCGTTCCGTTATTGGTGATGCTGGTGTTGCTGTTCGAATTAATCTGCAGGAGGTTGTCGCTCAACACGTCGACGACCGCATTGCCGCGGCCGTCGTTGGTGAACGTACCGCCATTGGTGAGGTCGATGGTCAGGCCCTGATAGCCATCCAGCTCGAGCAGCCCATTGTTTTTGAAACTGGCGAAGTTGGAAATCGTGCCGGAGCCTTCGATCGTGTGGTTGTAGCCATTGATCAGGCTTTCCGCGCCGGAGACGCCGGCGATGTAATTATTGGCTAACTCACCGCTGCTGTCCTGCAAATATAGTGTGCCGTTACCGGCCAGCAGGAACTTTTGCGCATTGCCGCCGCTGTTGAATGCGAGCGTCGTGGCGGCCTGGTCGCCCAACAGGTTTATGACCCCGTCATTCTCGATGCGTGAGAAGCCGCTGCCGCTCGTGTCCTGAATGGTCAGGGTTGCGCCGTCGTTCACATTCATCGTGCCCGGAAAACCGTCGGCGCCTGTTACCTGGAGGCCCCTTATTGGCAGCTGGCCTGAAGGAGGCTGCGCATTGGTGAGCCCGCTCGTGGCGCTGATGTCGAGGAGCGAATTCCCGGAACCAGCTGTCAGCGTCCCGTAGTTATTGAACTGCTGACTGGAGGAGATGCTTCCGCCGTTCAGCGTCAGGTTCCCGAAATTCGAGATCAGGGATTGAAGCGCGTCCTGATTCCCCGATATCGCAGTGTTCAGGATGCGGGCACCGGACCCCAGCGTGAGGCTGGCGTCGCTGCCGATAACGTAAATATTCGCGAGACCGCTGTTATAGAGCAGCGTGGAGCCGTCGCCGATCTCGAAATTCCCGTTCAGAAAGCCGTTCGAGTCCACATTCTTAAACCAGGTGTTTGTCGTGTCGAATGTGGAGTTGCTCAGCACGCGCACAGTGCCGTTGTTCTGAAAAGATCCGGCACTGAAGGCAAGAGTAAGATTGGCGCTGTTCTGAAGGGTCAGGCTGCCGTTTACAGTTTTGAGGCTGGTGGAAAGCGCATCCGGTTGTCCCGAACCGGAGATGAGCTTACCGCTGCCGCCGAGAGTGAGCGCGGAATCGATCGATGTGACGTCGACGCCCTGATAGCGAAGCGTCGACCCGTCGTCAATCTCAAAACTCCCACCGCTCAGCACGCCGTTCGCATCGATGTTCGTCAGCGCCCGCAGACTCAAATTCGCTCCATTCTTCAGCGTGAGACTGCCGTTATTGGTCGTCAGCGAATTGTTGATGGCGTCGGACCCGCCAGTCTTGATCTTCCCGGTCGCGTCGAGCGTCACGCTGGTTCCCGTGTCGATTTTGGTAATTGCGGCGCCGGTATAGTTGAACGCCGAGGCCGGTCCGACATAATAATCGCCGCCGCTCAGCACGCCATTGGCATCCACGTTGCCGAATGCTCCCACCGTCAGCGTGCTCCCGTTGTTGACCGAGACATGGCTCTGGGGCACGCCATTGCTCTGGACACCCGTCGAATTGGTCAGCGACCCGGCGTTCATGCTGCTGCCGTGGTCGAGGATCAGGAAGCCCTGGCCGCCCGACCCATCCGGCTGGCTCTGCGTAAAGGCGCCGCCGATGGTCAAGTGGCTCGCGTTGTCAAGCGTGACGGTCGTCGCATTCAGTTCGCTGATGTTATTGAAATCGCCGGTTACCGTACCAATGCTGCCGTTTGTCAGCGTTATGTTGCTCGCGCCGGACTGCAGGCCCGGCCCGGAACCCTGCGTAATGGAACTCGCGTTCAATGTGCCGCCGTCAATCGTGATGATCGAGCTGGCATAGCCGTTATTGGTCGATGTCGTCAGGGCTCCGACGTTAAGGGTGCCGCCGCTGTTCACATTCACCACCGCATTGGCCGGCCAGAAATTCTGTGTCACGTTTGCTTCGTTTGTGAAGGCGCCCGTCGTGAATGTGCCACCAAGGCTGACGTTGACCGTGCTGGAGGCCGTGCCGAAATCCGAATTGGCAAGATTGTGAAATGCGCCGTTCACCGTTGCCTGCGTGCCGAATTCAGTGGTGAGCATCGCGGTGTTGTTGGAATCGCTGGAGAGCGTAAGGGTCCCGCCGGTCGGCGTGATCGTTACAGGGCCGGACATCCCGGAAAGACCCAGCACGGAATTGTTGATGTTCGCAAGCCCAGTGAGCGCGTTGTTGGTTCCGTTGCCGCTGATCTTGCCGGCGCCGCCCAGGTTAACCACTGCTCCTGAAAGCGTCTGAATCGAATTGCCCCCCATACTGGACAACTGCAGCGTTGAACTGGCCCCATAGATGCCGCCAGTGATTGTGTCGGCGCCATTCCAGTTCGTGAGATTTCCGTTGACAATCAGAGCGTTCGCGCCGTCCGCCAACAGTGTGCCGCCGTTCGAGACGGCGACATTGATGCTTCCCGCGCCCGAAATCGTGCTCCCGTTTTCGATGAAAAGCGATTCGCCGCCGCTGACCCCGTTGATCCGGTTCGCGGCATTGTCGCTCATGCGCAACACCCCTGTCGACCCGAAATCATTCGTAAGAAGGAACGGTGCGCCCCTTCCGGAGTCATTCAGCACGAGCGTGCCGCCCCCGTTCAGATCACCCAGCGCAATGACCCCGTTGTTCGTAATAAACGCACCCAGAAATTCGCCCTGAACCGTCAGCGTCGCGCCGCCGGCGATGTTCAATGTCCCGTTATTGGTAATCCCGCCGCCATTGTTCCCCAACACGAGCGCGCTGCTGCCGCTGCTGATGTTGAGCGTGCCGTCGCCGCTAATGTTGAGCGCGCTGTTATACGTCGTACCGAGTGTGAGGCCGAGATTGTTGCTGGCGATCGAGACCGTCGAGCCTGCGCCGCTGCCACCGATGGTCATGCTGTTGAGATTGACGCCGCCAAAACGGAGGGTTACGTCGTCGCCGACGCCGGAATTGACGGTAACGTCGAAGGGACCGCCCGCATTAGCGTTATCCGGAACGCCGGCGGGAGACCAACTGCTGGCGTTTTCGTAGAAACCGCTTCCACCGTTCCAGGCGCTTGAAGTTTGAGCCATCAGGCCGGGCGGGAATACGAGCAGACTTATGAGCAGGACGATCAGAGCCGCCTGACAGCCGGCCCTGACATCCCACTTCCGGTACCACGCTGCCATTTGTACGATCCCCCGAATTAACATCTGGCCAGACTCCTGCGGGGCTTGGTCCGAGACTAAAATGATATTAACGGTACACTTTTACGAAGTAAATGCTTCATCAACTGTATGGTTAATTATTTCTTTACATCCCCGATAACTGAAGATCTATGAGTACTAGAACCTTATGCCTTCGAATAAGGTCTACCGCTTGCGTTTGGGGCGTGCCGGGAGTATTTTGTAGCCAGCAAATCGGCCATGCTGGATATTCCAGAAGTGCTGATCATCGTCCTGACCGCCGTGGCGCTGCTCACGTGGACTAACGATAAAATCCTGCGGCGTAAAGAAAATCCCCCCGCCAGCCGCTCCGGACGCACTCTACGCCGGAAGTTTTGAACTACCCATCAGGAACTGATCGACGCCGCGCGCCGCTTTGCGCCCTTCCGCAATGGCCCACACCACAAGCGATTGCCCTCGCCGCGCATCTCCCGCCGCGAAAACGCCGGGTTCGGAGGCCATGTAATTCGCATCCGTCGCCACGTTGCCGCGCTGATCGAGCCTGACGCCGAGATCATCGAGGAGTCCGTTCCGAACCGGTCCCCTGAAGCCCATGGCGAGCAGGACGAGATCGACATCCATCTCAAACCCGGTGCCCGCGATCGGCTCGAACTTCGGTGGCGCGCTCACACGGACGCCGTGCAATTTAGTCAAATTGCCGTTCGCGTCGCCGCTGAAGCGCACAGTGGAGACGCTCCAGTCGCGCATGCCGCCCTCTTCATGCGAGCTCTCGACGCGAAGCTGCATCGGCCAGAGCGGCCACGGAGTGTGCGGCGCGCGGTCGTCCGGCGGCTTTGGGAGCAGCTCGAACTGGGAAATATGCGCGGCCTTCTGGCGGTGGGACGTCCCGAGACAATCGGCGCCGGTATCGCCCCCACCGATGATCACGACACGCTTGCCGGTGGCGAGAATCTGGTTGTGAACATGGTCGCCTTCGCAGACTTTGTTCGACTGCGGCAGGAAATCCATCGCGAAGTGGATGCCGTTGAGTTCGCGCCCGGGAACGCCGAGATCGCGCGGCTCTTCGGCCCCACCAGCGATCACGATGGCGTCGAAGTCGCGCCGCAGATCGCTCACCGGGACGCCCTTGCCCACGTGCGCGTTGACGACGAACTCGACTCCTTCGCGCGTCATCTGATCGATGCGTCGATCGATCAGATGCTTTTCCATCTTGAAATTCGGGATGCCGTAGCGCAGCAGTCCGCCGATCCGGTCGGCTTTTTCGAAGACGGTGACGCTGTGCCCGGCGCGCGCAAGTTGCTGGGCGGCCGCGAGCCCGGCGGGACCGGAGCCGATGACCGCGACGCGCTTGCCGGTGCGGGCCGGCGGAAGCTCGGGCACGATCCAGCCTTCTTCCCATGCGCGATCGACGATCGTTTTCTCGATGTTCTTGATCGTGACCGCGGGCTCATTGATGCCGAGCACGCAGGCGGCTTCGCACGGCGCGGGGCAGATGCGTCCGGTGAACTCCGGGAAGTTGTTCGTCGCGTGCAGCACGCGGCTCGCTTCTCGCCAGCGCCCGCGCCATACCAGATCGTTCCAATCGGGGATGATGTTCGATACCGGGCATCCGGTGTGGCAGAACGGAATGCCGCAATCCATGCAGCGCGCGCCCTGCAGCTTGATTTTCTCTTCCGAAAAGGGACGATAGATCTCGAACCAGTCGTTGACGCGCTCGGTGACCGGACGCCGCGTGGGAACTTCGCGCGTGTATTCGAGGAAGCCGGAGACTTTACCCATGGGAAGAGGCCCTTTCCGCACCGAGGACGCCGGCAGGAGTGCCGAGCCGATACCCCTGAAGGGGATACCGGGCGCCGCGGGCGGGAGCGCCCGCGCCACAGCTTGCCTTAGCCATGGGCCACCTGCCGGGCATCGGAAATCACAACGCGCCGAGTCACCGTTTCGGGCTGAACAGCTTTCTTCATCACCCTCTTGAATTCATGCGGAAACACTTTCACGAACTTTGGCAGCATCGCGTTCCAGTTCTCGAGAATCCATTTGGCGCGCGGGCTGCCCGTCGCGTCGAAGTGCCGGTAAATCGTCGTCTGCAGAACGTGCTGATCGTGCGGATCGAAAACCTGCTCCAGATCGACTGACGCCTTGTTGCACCGGTACTGCACGAACTCGCCGTTTGCGTCGAGAACGTAGGCAAAACCGCCCGACATGCCCGCGGCGAAGTTCCGCCCGGTCTTGCCGAGGACGATCACCAGTCCGTTGGTCATATATTCGCAGCCGTGATCGCCAAGACCTTCTACCACCGCGGTCGCGCCCGAATTGCGCACGGCGAACCGCTCTCCAGCCATGCCATTGAAGAAGGCTTCACCGCTGGTCGCGCCGTAAAGCACAACGTTGCCGACCAGGATGTTCTCTTCGGGCACGAACGTTGACCGCTCCGGCGGATAAACAATGAGGCGCCCGCCCGAGAGACCTTTGCCGACATAGTCGTTGGCGTCGCCTTCGAGCTCGAGCGTCACGCCCTTTGCGAGGAACGCTCCGAAGCTCTGGCCCGCCGAGCCGGTGAATTCGAAGTGAATGGTATCGTCGGGCAGTCCGGCCGATCCGTACTTGCGCGCAATCTCGCCCGAAAGCATCGCGCCCACGGTGCGGTGCACGTTGCGGATCGGCAGCTTGATCTCGATCGGCGTTTGGTGATCGATAGCTTCGCGCGCGTGGTCGATGAGTTTGTAGTCGAGCGCTTCGTCGAGGCCGTGGTCCTGCTTCGTGGTGCAGTGGCGGGCGATGCGCGACGGCATCGGCGGATTGTAGAGCACGGAGCTGAAGTCGATGCCGCGCGCTTTCCAGTGTTCGACGGCGTCACGGGTTTCCAGCATATCGACGCGCCCAACCATTTCGTCCATTTTGCGGAAACCAAGCCGCGCCATAATCTGGCGCACCTGCTCGGCGATAAAGAAGAAAAAGTTGATGACATGCTCCGGCTGGCCAGTGAACTTCGCGCGCAGCACCGGATCCTGCGTGGCGATGCCGACCGGACAGGTGTTCAGGTGGCACTTGCGCATCATGATGCAACCCATCGCGACGAGCGGCATAGTGGAAAATCCGAACTCCTCGGCGCCGAGCAGCGTGGCGATGGCGACGTCGCGCCCGGTCTGGAGCTTGCCGTCGGTTTGCACGCGGATGCGGCTGCGCAGGTCGTTGAGCACCAGCACCTGCTGCGTTTCGGCGAGTCCAAGCTCCCACGGCGCGCCGGCGTGCTTCAGGGATGTGAGAGGCGAGGCCCCCGTGCCGCCGTCATGTCCGCTGATGAGAACGACGTCCGCGTGCGCTTTCGATACGCCCGCCGCAACGGTGCCGACGCCGACTTCCGCGACCAGTTTGACGGAGATCCGCGCCCGCGGATTGACGTTCTTGAGATCGTAGATCAACTGCGCGAGATCTTCGATCGAGTAGATGTCGTGATGCGGCGGCGGCGAGATCAGGCCCACGCCCGGCACCGAATGCCGCACCCTCGCGATCACTTCGTCGACCTTATGACCCGGAAGCTGTCCACCTTCGCCGGGTTTCGCGCCCTGCGCCATCTTGATCTGCAACTCGTCGGCGTTGACGAGATAGTGCGTCGTCACTCCGAAACGTCCTGAAGCGACTTGTTTGATCGCGCTGCGCCGCAGATCGCCGTTGGCATCCGGCTTGAAACGCTTCTCGTCTTCCCCGCCCTCGCCGGTGTTGGACTTGCCGCCGATGCGGTTCATGGCGATCGCGAGCGTCTCGTGCGCCTCTTTTGAAATAGACCCGAACGACATCGCGCCCGTCGCGAAACGCTTGACGATCTCGCTCGCGGGCTCGACTTCGTCGATCGGAATCGGCGTGCTTTGCCTGAATTTGAACAGGCCGCGCAAGGTGCAGTGCTGCTCGCTCTGTTTGTCGATGAGATCGGTGTACTGCTGGAACGTCTCGAAATTGCCCTGCTGCACGGCGTGCTGCATCGTGCTCACGCTGGCGGGATTCAGCAGATGATACTCGCCGCGTACCCGCCAGGCGTAGCTGCCGCCGACGGGAAGCTCAGTGTCGGCATCCTGCAGAGCCTGGTACGCGAGCTGGTGCTTCATGATCGCTTCGCGCGCCAGCACATCGAGCCCGACCCCTTCGATCCGCGACGCGGTGCCGGTGAAGTATTTCTCGATGACACCTTTATTGAGGCCGATGGCTTCGAATACCTGCGCGCCGCGATAGCTCTGCAGGGTCGAGATGCCCATCTTCGAGAAGACCTTGAGCAGTCCCTTGTTGATCGATTTGATGTATTGATAAACAGCCTTCTCGAAGGTGATGCCTTCCGGCAAATACCCGCGCAGCGAAAGATCTTCCAGCGTCTCGACGGCGAGATACGGGTTGATCGCGCTCGCGCCATAGCCGATCAGGAGCGCATGGTGCATCACTTCGCGCGGCTCGCCCGATTCAATGATGAGCGCCACCTGTGTGCGTGTGCCTTCCCGCACCAGATAATTGTGCACGGCCGTCATCGACAGCAGGCTCGGGATGGGAGCATACTGCGGGTTGATGCCGCGGTCGGAGAGAATCAGGATCGTGTAACCGTTCTCGATGGCGAGCGAGGCGCGGCGGCAGAGTCCGTCGAGAGAGCGCTCGAGGCCCTGCTCGCCTTCCGCGACCGGAAAGAGAGCCGAGAGCGTCGTCGCCAGAAAATCGCCCTGCGAGACGCGGCGCAACTTCTCGAGATCGCGATTGGTCAGGATCGGATGCGGGAGCTTGAGCGTGTGGCAGTGCTGCGGCGTCTCCGCCAGTATGTTGCGTTCCTTGCCGATGTAGCTGACAAGCGACATCACCATCTCTTCGCGGATCGGGTCGATCGGCGGATTGGTGACCTGCGCGAAAAGCTGCTTGAAATAATTGAACAGCGGCTGCGGCTTATCGGAGAGGCACGCGAGCGGCGTGTCCGTCCCCATGGAGCCGACGGGCTCTTCGCCATTCACGGCCATCGGCGTCATCAGGAAACGCAGGTCCTCATCGGTGTAGCCGAAGGCGCGCTGGCGCATGATGATGGTCGCGTGGTCGGACCCATGCACGCGCGCCGGCTCGGCCAGCGTGTCGAGTGTGATCTGGTTGTCGCGCAGCCACTGCTCGTACGGGTTACGGGCGGCGAGCTGGTTCTTGATCTCGCGATCCGGGACGATGCGGCCCTGCTCCAGGTCGACGAGAAACATCTTGCCGGGCTGCAGGCGGCCCTTCATCTTCACGTCTTCGGCCTTGACCGGCAGCACGCCGGCCTCGGAAGCCAGCACGACGAGATCGTCTTTGGTGACCAGATAGCGGGCGGGCCGCAGTCCGTTGCGATCGAGCGTGGCGCCGATCACGCGGCCGTCGGTGAAGGTGATGGCGGCGGGTCCGTCCCACGGCTCCATGAGAGAGCAGTGGTATTCGTAGAACGCTTTGCGGGCGGAATCCATGTGGGGGTTCCCGTCCCACGCTTCCGGAATCAGCATCGCCATCGCGTGTGGGAGCGAGCGGCCGGACTGCACGAGCAACTCGAGCGCGTTGTCGAAAGCGGAAGAATCGCTGCCGTTTGGCTGCGTAATCGGAAAGAGCTTCCGGAGTTTGCCGCCATACAGGTCCGATTCGAGAACCGACTGGCGCGCGTGCATCCAATTGACGTTGCCTTTGAGCGTGTTGATCTCGCCGTTGTGCGCGACATAGCGGAACGGATGCGCCAGTTGCCAGGTGGGAAACGTATTAGTCGAAAAGCGCTGGTGCACGAGGCAGAGAGCGCTGGTGACATCCGGGTCCGACAGCTCGCTGTAGAAGTTGGCGATCTGCGGGGCGAGCAGCAGGCCTTTATAAACGATCGTGCGCGCCGAGAGCGACGGAATGTAGAACATGTCCCGGTTCTCGATATTGCTGGCGGCGACTTCCGTTTCGGCGCGTTTGCGAATGATGTAGAACTTGCGCTCAAGTTGATCGGTGGTCAGTTGTCCGGAGCCGCGTCCAACGAAGATCTGCTCGATGTAGGGCTGCGAGGCGCGCGCAACGCGCCCGATGGCGCTTCCCTGGATGGGCGTATCGCGCCATCCGAGAACGCGCAGTCCTTCTTCCTCAACGATACGCTCCACGACCGCTTCGGTTTGCAGACGCTGCTGGCGTTCAACGGGCAGAAAAACCATGCCGATGCCGTATTCGCCAGGCGCCGGCAGCGTGAAGCCAAGGGCGGCGGCCTCGCGCGAGAAGAACTTGTGCGGAATCTGAATGAGCAGACCCGCGCCGTCACCGGTTTCCGGATCGCAGCCACAGGCGCCGCGATGCGTTAAGTTGATGAGAATCTGAATCCCTTTTTCAATGATGTCGTGGGATTTCTGCCCTCTGATGTTGGCGACAAAACCGATTCCGCAGGCGTCATGCTCATGGCTGGGATGATAGAGTCCCTGCGGCTCGGGCAGTCCTGAGTTCGTGCGGGCTTGCTTGGGCTCGGGGCGAGGCATCACTTTTTCAAGGCTCCGGGTACACTTCCTGTCCACAGTCCGGACGGGGGAAGTTTCTCAATATTAGCAGGTCGCGTCAGTATCAAGCAAACGAAAGTTATCTCCTTGGCAATATCATTAGTACTTATGCTATAGTTCGGCTGGTGATCTTCGGGGATTGCAAGCTCTTCCGCGACGTGGCCCATGCCCGCAGTTTGAGCAAAGCGGCCGCTCTGAACGGGATCAGCCAGTCGGCGGCGACCCAGCACATTCAGGAACTTGAGCGGCGGCTGGGGGTGCAGTTGCTGGACCGGTCGACCCGGCCGCTCGGTTTGACGCCCGGAGGCAAGCTTTATGCCGAGCTGTGCCGTGACGTGCTGCGGCGCGAGGAAGATTTCGTGGCGTCGCTCGACGAGATCAAAGCTGAGGTCGAAGGGACGGTCCGGGTGGCGTCGATCTATTCCATCGGATTGTCGGAGATGTCGCGGCTGCGGGATGAGTTCCTGCGCATCTGTCCGGGCGCGCAGTTGCACGTCGAGTATCTGCGGCCGGACAAGGTTTATGAAGCGGTGCTCGAGGACCAGGCGGATCTCGGGTTCATCAGTTATCCGGAACACAAGCGCGATCTGACGGTGATTCCGTGGCGCGAGGAGCGGATGACGCTCGCGGTCTATCCGACTCATGCTCTGGCACCGCGGGAGATGATTTTGCCGAAGGATCTCGACGGCCAGGATTTCATCGCGTTCGATGAAGAGGTGACGATCCGGCGCGAGCTCGACCGGTTCTTTCGGGACAACGGCGTGACCGTGTCGGTGGTGATGCAGTTCGACAACATTCAGTCGATTAAAGAGGCGGTGGCGCTGGGGTCCGGGATCAGTATTCTGCCGGAGCGTACGATGCATGCGGAGGTCGAGCAGAATCGGCTGGTTTCGATACCGCTGGTGGCGCCGGAGCTGGTGCGTCCGACTGGGATTATCCATCGGAAGAAGAAGAAGTTCGCGCGCGCCGGGCGGGAGTTTATGGGTCTGGTGGCGGCGACGGGGGATCCGATGGAAGCGGAGCTGGTGGGGACGAGTTAGAACGCTCCCCTGCGGTCGCGCCTCGGTAACGGATTGACGTTTGTTATGCGCGGAGTTTGTCGTGGATCACGAGGCGGCGCACCCGTTCGACCAGGCGTGGATACGGCCTTCCCAGCGGAACGCGTGCGGCGTAGCGGAGGGTGATGTGGTCGACCCGCTCGACTATGACGATCGCGGCGGGATCGTGGGATTTTCCGATATCGAGGCTGAAATAGAACATAATTTGTGTTTGTCTTAAAAAACCAGGTCTGGAAAGTTAATCGAGATCCAAAACTTCGGCGTCGGGGTCGAAGGCTTCTTCGATCAGATCGAGTCCGAATACCGAGGCGCCGTTGTCGACGAAGCCGCAGAGATACTCCTGTTCGAACAATTCCG
>DASZLP010000032.1:0-29529 GCA_035552355.1 Bryobacteraceae bacterium
GCGGCGATGTTTCATACTTGAATCTGCGCGGCTCGTGCCGCAAGGAGACCATTTTGCGCAAATCGCTTTTGGCGGCGATTCTTCCTGCCTTCTTTTCGATTGTGGCGCTTTCACAGCCGAGAGGCTGGAACGACGCCTTCCCGCCCTTCAAAATTATGGACAACCTTTACTACGTCGGCACCAAAGAGCTGGCGTCGTTCCTGTTCGTCACGCCGCAGGGCGACATCCTGATGAACAGCGACTATGAGGCGTCGGTGCCGGTGATCAAGGCGAGCGTCGAGAAGCTGGGATTCAAGTTGAGCGATGTGAAAATCCTGATCGCCGGCCACGCTCATCCGGACCACGTGGAAGGCGACGCCATGATGAAGGAATTGACCGGCGCGCAAGTGGTGGTCGGGCGGGTGGATGCCGCGAAGACAGCGGAATTTCGTCCGGGCGGCAAGCCGCATCCGATCGACCGTCTGGTGGACGATGGCGAAACCGTGTCGCTCGGCGGAACTACGCTAACCGCCCATATGATGCCGGGGCACACGCGGGGATGCCTGGCCTGGAGCACGACTCTGAAGGAAAACGGCAAGAGCTATTACACATTCATCGAATGCAGTCTGAACGGCCAGTTCCTCCAGACTCTGGACAATTACCCCGGAATGCTCGATGACTTCCGTGCGACCTATAAGAAGGCTCGCACGTTCCCGGTGGAGGTGTGGGTCAGCTCGCACGCGTCGTTCTTCAACATGGCGGAGAAATACGAGAAGCTGCAGAAGCGCGGTCCGGGAGATCCGAATCCCTTTATCGACCCCGAAGGTTATAAGGCGCACGTCGATCAGTACGAGAAGAGCTTCGAGGCCGCGGCGGCGCGCCTGAAAACGGGAACGGCCGGGCCGGGGCGCTAAAATGAGCGGTTCGTTCGTTAAGTGATCATGTGCGCGGGCGAACACCCGGCGTGCACGGAACCTGCGCTGGCGAGTTTCCGGTAACGGTTCGCAACCTCAGGCGAGAGCATCGACACTTCCGCGTCCGTCAGGTAGCGAATGGGAGCGCCTGTTCCGAGGCGTTTGGCCACTTGCGCCAGTCCCGCCAGCATCGCCACCGCAGCGGCGCCGGCGGACCGGTTCACAAGGACGCCACTCTCATTCACGAACAGGAATGGACGTTGGCTGTCGCGATACCTGCGCGCTCCTTCTTTATCAATCGCGCGGAATGTTTCCAGGCTCTCTGCCCCGGAGAAAATCGCCTGGCACGGATAGAGAATCCCCCGCGAGACGATTCTCCGGGAAACAGGGTCGGTGGCCAGAGAGTGAATTTCCTCGTCTCCTTCTTCAACGTCCGGCAGGCGCCAGACTGAATCGGACGCGAGCCTCGCGAGAGTCGCATGGTCAGCGGAACGGGCCACGCGAGGGGAAATGTCGAGCCGCCTGTGCACGTCGGAGAGCAGCGCGTGGACCGACGGAACATCCTCTCCGCCGATGACAAGCCCGTGGTTGGCAAGGACAAAGAGCGCGGTGTCCGGACGACGCTTCCATGCCCGTTCGATTCCCATCGCCAGCGGCAGGCCGGAGGGCAGATATGGAATCCACTGCCAGCGCAAATCCCCGAGCCGGGCCTGAATCTGCGAGAGCCCATCCGGCCGGACAGCCCATGCGATTCCGTTCACAGAGTGCACGTGCACCACAATGCGGTGAGGCAGCACAGCGTGCATCGCTGTCTCGAGAGATGCGCCGGCGAAAAACTCGGACGGGTCGATGTTCCGCCGCAGGCACGCGCCAACCTCATCGAGATTCAAATGGATGAAAATATCGTCCCGCATGGCGGCCGACATCCAGCAACCCGAGCGTTTGATCCACAACTCCCCGCCGAATTTGGCTGAGCTGTTGCCCGTGCTGGCCTGGGTCAGGGTACGATCGCTGCCGATGCGTGCGGTCAGTTCGCGAAGCTGCCCGAATTCCGCTGAAACCGCTGTTGAAGAGACTCTCATGAGCGCGGACCCGTGCCGTTCCGCAGAATGCGCAGGGGTTCGTCCCCGGCGGGCGGCGGAGCGGCGGCCTTTGCGCGCGCGCGCCCGATTCTCGTCGAAGCCCTAAAAATTGCGCCCACGGGAATGAATCCGCCTAATTTATGCGCGGCTACCGCGGCCAGGCCCATGGACGCAATGCACCCGCAGGAACCGCAGTCGGGATTGCCGCCGAACTGGCAGGGAACGACGCGCGTCTTCAGGTCCGCCGAGAGAACCCGCGTGGTCAGCGCAAAGACACAGTCTTCCGGATCGCGTGGGGGCTTGAGGAACTGCCGGATCAAGCCCTCCGGCATATCCAGTTTGGGAAAGATCCCGCGGAGAGACAGCATGTCGGCGATCGCCCGGGCGCGCTGCGCGGGCGTGAGGATCTCCGCCATTTCATCGCCGATCTGGGGCGTGAACAAACTGAACCATACCTTGCGAATTTCTTCGCGGGGCGTCCAGAATTCAAGGAACTGGCGCAGATATCCGGGACGCGCCATCATTTGAGCCGTCACCGTGCAGTGGATGGTGATCTTCTGGCCCGCGATGTGGCGGATGATGCGGTCGTAAGTCGCGGGCGCGCGCCGCGCATCGTGCTCCGGCTGCAGGCCGTCGATCGAAACGACGATGTTCAGACGATCGATGGACGCCCATGACGCCTGCAGAGTACGGAAGGCGCTGGTGACGATCTGGACATGGATACCGCGCGCGATGAGCTGGGGCACCAGAGCCTCCAGCTCGCGATATCTGACCAGCGGATCACCGCCGACGAGCGACAGATGGAGAGGCTTCAACCGGTCCACACATTCCAGAACGCCGTCGACGAGTTCCTGCCCGGTCCTGTCTGTCAATCCGCGCAGAGTCATTCCGCCCCCCAGGTGGGCATCGTCGTACGCATAGCATCCTGGACAGCGAAGGGGGCATTCGCGCGTCAGCTCGATGGAAAGCGACGGCTGCTCACCTTTGAGAATTTTCCCCCAGGCGGCGATTATTTCCGATGTTTTCATTGAAATCCTCTCTGGCGCCGGCCCGTAAAGCAGCCGATGCCGGCAGAGATACCAACTCAGGGCGCGGCGTTCCGAAAACGCTCGCCGGTTTATAAGGCCTGGAATTGAAGATGCCGGTGCGGGATCGGAGGAGAAGAATCGGCAGCTCGCTGCAGGCTGAGCGTCCGGCTGCTGTGGCTGACAGGCAGGGGGAGATGGCTATGGCCGCTGTCGGGAAGAAGCTGGAGCGTTGGGGCCAGGAGAGGACGGGGCGCCGCGACGCTTGCGGGCTGCTCGTGCGGTCGGGAGATTTTGAACTGAGTGTAATCCGGTCTGGCCGCCGGAGGATCGGGTAACCTGTCGACCGATGCCATTACAACGAGCACAGCGAGCAGCCATTTTAAGGCCCGGATCGCGTTACTTCGTCCTGAGCAAGCTCGATGCACTGTGTTCAGGATAAACAACAAGAATGCCCGAAACCAGCTTCAGAGGTACGATTCATCGCACCGGTCACAACGCGAATTTTTGCGAGTCACTGTTTCGGTCGATTGAGCGGCTGTGGGGCCATCACGCTACCGCCCCGCGTTGCCTATCGGCGTATCCTGCGCCCGCATGTGCGTTGAGTCCTTTTCGTTCTCGAGGCAGTAATAATCGATCAGTTCGCTGTCGAGAATCAGCGGCTCAGTGATCTTGACGGTCCAGGGCGCCGTATATGCTTTGGGATCGTCGATCGTGATTTCGATTTCGAGGGTCCCATAGTTCGGCCGCCGGATTCTTTCAGTCATTTTGCCCTGCTCGGTGAGTGGATTCCCGGCGGCATCCAGCCAAAGATCGTCGCGGAAACCGCTGGTCTCTATTACCAGAGTGTCGCCGTCCCAATGGCCGGTCGAGTAGCCGTTCCAGGTCGGATTGGGGTCCTTAGGGATCGCGCGTCCGTCAGTGAAGATCTGCCGGTATTGCATGTTGCGTTCGGTCAGGATGAGCACGCGCCCGGGCACCTCGAAAATTCGTTTGTAATAGTCGTCGGTCCAGATGCGCGGCGCGTCGCGCGGCATGCAATGGACGTTGGGGTCCAGACCCTGCTCGATGCTGCGCTTCTTGACGAGCGCCGCGGCCCACGGCTGGTAAGGCAAACCGCCCTTAAGCGTGGACGCGATGTTGATGAACTCGCGCGAGATTTGCGTGTCGCCGCACTGGGCCCCGCAGGGCGGCCCGAGGTTGATCCATCCCCACATGCCAGAGAGATCGGGTTTTCCGTCGGCGCTGCGCGGTGCCGGAGCCGTCAGGTTCGGTTTTCCGTCCGGAGTATGTGGCACGCCGGGTGTCGCATAACCCAGCCACTGCGCGTTGAGCGCGGCCGGAGTTGCGGCCAGAACGAATGCGATCACGTAGCGAAAAGCCGGTCTCGTGGGCATGATGCTCTTTATCATAAACAAGACTGCAATCATAGCCCGGATCGCTTGTTTCGGCAACACGCCGGGGTGGTGGCGCACCCCTCATAAGGCAGGCTGCGGCTGGTTCGGCGCCAATTACTGTCCGGGCCTCATACGGACAAGGTCTCTGTTGTTCTCCTGACACATGAAGTCGATCATTTCGGTGTCGACCAGGATCTTCTGGTGCCTGGTCACGTCCACGGCAGTTGGCGAGCGCGGACGGGTAACGGTCGTGCACCGCGCCGGCGGGTTCGCCTTATCAGACCGCAAAGGGTCCACATGGGAATTTGAAGCTGGGGTTTACGGCGCCGGATGAGGGCGAGATTCATTCATTATGATATGCGGGTGTTGGCCGGCGATCGACCCTGGCCGTGGCAGCGCGCACGTCAGTAAGCGATGCTTCGGGCTATTGCCAGGGGCGGCTAACGCCGATCGTTACTCCCTGGAGACTGGTACAACAGCAGCGACTGCTGGTTTGACACCTGTTTTACTTCGTATGCCGAACTGTAATCGAAATCCCAGGTCTCTTCGAGATTCCCGCACCGTTTCTCGGCAGGCACGTCATCCTCTGTTTCATCAACGTCGTACGCGGTTGCGAGGCTCACGCGCACGAGAATTTCAAGACTCGCAGGGTTAGCAAAACCGGCATCCCGCAGAGTGAACCAACACCGTTTGCCGCTGTGCGCCTCGAGAATGTCGTCGAGTCTCGGCTTATAAACGAGACCCGTCGAAGCCTCAATCGCGAGCACCTGTTGGATGTCCCCCGCATCCGACCCCCACTGCCACCGCTCCGTCTTCACCAGCACAACGGAATGCCCCGGCATCCAGCCGAGAATCTGCATTCCATTGGCTTCGACATCGCGTGCCGGCGCCAGGAAGTACGCCAACCGGTACGGGCCATCGGCAGTGGCAATCCACAAAGAGCTTTTCAGAAAGCACTCCGGATTGCCCTGGTCCACATCCACGTACGCGCGCCACAGGCTGTCCTGCGACCACGACAACGGACTCACCACGTGATGTGCGGGCAATTTTGCGCAATCGGCAAACAACGTGTCGCCGACGGCGGAATCAGCGGGCGGCCAGGCAGGCGACTGTCCGCCGGCTCCAGCCGCGAACAGTCCACAAAGAGTCAGAACGATCGGCTTCATGCGGGCTTCTCAGGCCACTTCCATCCAGAATATCTCCGGACTGCTTCGCTTCTCAACCCCGCAACCGGGAAAGCCATTGAACCAATGGTCAATTGCCAACGTATTTTTGCAGTGTGCGATTTATCCCGGCTATCGCTGGCGGAAGACTGATCACGAAGGCCGTTGGCGGCTTTATCGTGGCCGTTGCGTTGGCGCTTGCGGCCTGTATTACCTGGCGAGCCTGGATTCTTCGGCAGACCGAAAAGCAGTTAATCATTCGCGATGCCGGCGGTATTGATGAAGCATTGTTCGTCGGAGTCGGCGGCGCCCAGCAATGGGTTACGATCCGCGGACGCAATCGGTCCAACCCGGTAGTGCTGATGATTCACGGCGGCCCGGGAGTCTCCAATGGCGCGTTCGTTACGGACCTTCTGCCCTATGAGGCGGACTTCACCATCGTCCAATGGGATCAGCCGGGCGCGGCGAAATCGTTCGTGCGCGCGGGCCACACAATCGATTCTGGCCTTACTATCGCAGGCATGACTCAGGATGGAATCGGGGTCGCGGAGTTCTTAAGGGCTCATCTGCACATCCACAGGATCATCCTGCTCGGCTGGTCCTGGGGAAGCATCATGGGCGTTGAAATGGTCCGGCAGCGGCCCGACCTGTTCGCGGCTTACGTCGGCGCTGGACAGATTGTCAACGAGCAGGAGGGTGAGGCCATTTCTTATGCCAGAGTGCTCGCGAAAGCGCGCGCGCAGGGCGATGGACGAGCGGTCAGGGAGCTTGAGGCGGGTCCGCCGCCTTATAAGAAGCAAGCCGACCTTGGCGCGCAACGAAAGTGGTCTTCAATATACGCGGGCGATTCTACTCCCATCGTGGAAATCACCAGGAGCGCATTGCTCGCTCCCCGTTATTCGTTGAGCGATGTTTGGGGTTACCTTTCCGGTGTCGTCGCAAGCCAGAACCACTTCCTCGGATTGAATATGGAGGGTGAATTCATGAAGGTCGATCTTATGGCCGGCAATATGGTATTCGCGCTGCCTGTTTTCGTCATTCAGGGGACGGAGGATGTCTGGACGCCCGCCGATCTCAGCCGTGACTTTGTGGAGAGACTGAAGGCGCCGGAGAAGGCGTTCATTCCGATCGAGGGTGCGGGACACTCGGCCCTCGTGAGGAACTCGAGTGCATTCCTGAAAGCCATGAATTCGCGCGTTCGTCCGATTGCCGTCGCACAGTCCATCGGATCGCACTGACCGGACCGAACTTTCGCCGCGGGGGTCGTGTGAGAACATGAGGGGTGCCTCATGTTCCAAAAGTGAGCCCGGCTCGTCTTCGGGTAAGGCTCACCCGGTGAAGCAGCGACTGCGGGATAAACCCAGGCGCATCCCCCGGCAGGAGCGCGGGGAGCGGCGAGTCGCTCAATTGCTCGACGCCGCGGCCGCCGTGATCGCGGCCACAGGATACGACGCCGCGACCATGTGCGCGATCGCGGAGCGCGCCGAAGCGCCAATCGGATCCCTGTATCAATTTTTCCCCAATAAAACGGCAATCGCCCATGCGCTGCGGACGAAATTCGGCGGCGACTATGAAGGTCTGCTGCTTGAAATGGAAGTCGAGGCGTCAGGCTTGAGTCTTGAGCGCCTGGTCGCGCGTCTGTTGAAAAGGACTATTTCCTTTGTGGAGGATCACCCGGCATTTCTTGCGCTGCTCGACGCGCCGGCGAGCACCAGGAGTCCCGCATCGTTACGCGGGACACTGCGGATGCGCCTGGCGCGCTGTCTCAGCGCCGCGCATCCGGGGGTCAGGGAGAAAAGGGCGTTGCGCCTGGCGACGGTCACACTGCAAATGATCAAAGGATTGAACCAACTGTATGGAGAGGCTTCTCCGGCAGAGCGGAAGCGAATAGTGGAGGAGTACAGCGTGGCCATTTCGTCATACCTGCGAGCCCGCATGACGAGGAACGGGGTATGAAATGGCTGTTCGCGTTCGCGGCGGCCATGGGCCTTCTGCTCGCGGGGTGCTCGGGAAAATCCGTCACCGCGGCGGCGAATCCGGCGCCGCCGACCGATGTCCTCGTGGTTCCGGTGGAACAGCGCGATGTGCCGGTCTACGGTGACTGGATCGCGACACTCGATGGAACCGTCAATGCCAACATCCAGCCGCAGGTGAGCGGCTATCTGATCAAACAGGATTATCGCGAAGGCTCGTTCGTGCACAAGGGCGACGTGCTGTTTGAAATCGATCCACGCACGTTTCAGGCGACGCTCGATCAGACTCTCGCGCAGGTCGCGCAATCCGAAGGTCAACTGGCGCAGGCGCAGGCGCAACTGCAGCTCGCCAATATCAATGTGAATCGGGATACACCGCTGGCGGCCGCGCGCGCCATCGCGCAGAGCCAACTCGACAACGACATTCAGAACCGCGCGCAGATCGAAGCGCAGATAAAAACGGCGCAGGCTAACATCCAGACGACGAAGGCCGCGGTGGAACAGGCGCGGCTGAATCTGGGCTTCACCGAGGTGCGGTCGCTGGTCGATGGAATCGCGGGGATCGCGGCCACGCAGGTCGGCAGCCAGGTGAATGCGTCGACGGTGTTGACGTCGGTATCGCAGGTGGACCCGATCCGCGTGTACTTTTCGATCACCGAACAGGAGTATCTTGCGCTCGAGGGGCGCGCCGGGAAGAGCGCGGGCCCTGACTTCCTGCGCGACAACAGCGCCGTGCCGCTCGAGTTGACGCTGTCGAACGATGCGGTTTATCCGCATAAGGGCCGTATAGCGTTCGCCGATCGCCAGGTGAACAGCCAGACCGGAACGATTCGGATCGTGGGATCGTTCCCGAATCCGGGCAACGTGCTGCGACCGGGTCAGTACGGCAGAATCCGGGCCATGACAAATATGAGCAGAAATGCGCTGCTGGTGCCGCAGCGGGCGGTGACAGAACTCCAGGGCCGCTATCAGGCAGCAGTGGTGGATGCGAACAATCGCGTGGCGATTGCCGGCGTCGAGGTAGGCGATCGCGTCGGACCAATGTGGATCATCCGCGGCGGCTTGAAACCGGGCGACCGCGTGGTTTCCGAAGGGACTTCGAAAGTGAGAGACGGGATGCAGGTGAACCCGAAGCCCGACACGAGACCTGACACAGAAGCTGGAGCGAAGTAAGCCATGTCGAGGTTTTTCATTCGGCGGCCGATAGTCGCGATGGTGATCGCCATCGTGATGGTGATCGTCGGGGTGGTGTCGATGACGACGCTGCCGGTGGCGCAATTCCCGAGTATCGTGCCGCCCGAGATTCAGGTTACGGCCACGTATCCGGGGGCTGACGCACAGACGCTCGAGCAGTCGGTGGCGGCGCCGCTCGAAGCGCAGATCAGCGGCGTCGACAACATGAATTTCATGTATTCGGTGAATGCGAACAATGGACAGTCGCAGATCACCGTCGACTTCGATGTGAAGACAGACCCGAACATCGATCAGGTGCTGACGCAGCTCAGGACGTCGCAGGCGCAGTCGCAATTGCCCGCGCAGGTTAATACGTCGGGTTTGTCGATACGGAAATCGCCGACCTCGCCGATGTTGCTGGTCTCGCTTTTTTCGCCGAAGGGGACCTACGACAACGTGTTCCTCGCGAATTACGCATACATCAACCTGGTGGATGAACTGACGCGCGTGCCCGGCATATCGCAGATCAACGTCTTCGGCGCGGGGCAGTACGCGATGCGGGCGTGGGTGAATCCCGATCAGTTGGCAAAGCTTCAGGTAACGGTGCCGCAGATTGTGCAGGCGCTGCAGGCGCAGAACAACGTGAATCCCGCCGGTCAGGTGGGCGGCGAGCCGGTTCCCAACGGCCAGCAATTCACTTACACCGTAAGAACGCAGGGGCGGCTGATTTCTCCCGAAGAGTTCGGCAACATCGTGCTGCGGGCGAATCCGGACGGCTCGATTTTGCGTTTGAAAGACGTGTCGCGCGTGGAGTTGGGCGCGCAGTATTACAACCTGAGCGGGCGTTACAACGGGAAGCCGGCGGCGATCCTCGCGATTTACCAGTTGCCGGGCTCCAACGCGGTCGATGCGGCGAAGGGCGTGCGGGCGCGGCTCAGCGAACTGGGCCAGAAGTTTCCGAACGACCTCTCGTATACGGTGAGTCTGGATACCACGGCATCCGTAACCGCGGGCATGAAGGAGATCGTGTACACGCTGCTCGAGGCGCTCGGGCTGGTGGTGCTGGTGGTCTACCTTTTCCTGCAGGGCTGGCGCGCGACGCTGATTCCGCTGATGGCGGTGCCGGTCTCGCTGATCGGAACATTCGCGGTATTCCCGATGCTCGGGTTTTCGATTAACACCCTGTCGCTCTTTGGTCTCGTGCTGGCCATCGGACTCGTCGTGGATGACGCGATCGTCGTCGTCGAAGCGGTGGAGCGCCACATCGAAGAGGGAATGTCGCCGCGCGATGCCGCGGTGAAGGCGATGGACGAAGTCTCCGGGCCCGTGGTCGCCGTGGCGCTGATTCTGGCGGCCGTATTTATTCCGACCGTCTTCATCGGCGGGATCACGGGCCGTTTGTATCAGCAGTTCGCGGTAACCATCGCGATCTCGGTGATTATCTCGGCGTTCAACGCGCTTTCGCTGAGTCCCGCGATGGCAGCGCTGCTTCTCAAGCCGAAAGACAAGAACAAAAGGCCGGGCCTGCTGGGGCGCTTCTTCAACTGGTTCAACCGCATGTTCGCGCGGGTGACCGAAGGATACGTCGGTATCTCGGCAGTGCTGATTCGGAAGGCAGTGGTGGCGCTGGCGCTCCTCGCTGTTATTACAGCCGCGGCCGTGTTGATTGGGCGCAAGTTGCCGACTTCATTTCTGCCGGAGGAGGATTACGGCTACGTCTATGTGAGCCTGCAGCTTCCGAATGCGGCCTCGCTGCAGAGGACGAGCGCGGCCGCGCGCCAGGTTGAAGACGTGATCCTGCACACTCCGGGCGTGGCGGGTTGCACGTCGGTGATCGGATTTAGTCTGCTGAGCCGCGTGCAGAACACTTACAGCTCATTCTTCTTCGTCACCGAAAAGCCCTGGGATGAGCGCACCAAACCGGAAGAGCAGTATGACGCCATCCGCAACCATATAACGCAGGCGCTCTCGAAAGTACCCGACGGCCAGGCGTTTTCGTTTTCGCCGCCGGCCATCCCGGGCGTCGGCACCTCGGGCGGCGTCACGTTCATGCTCGAAGACCGGTCGGGCGCGGACCTGAGTTTCCTCACGGATAACGTGAACAAGTTCGTGGCGGCGGCGCGCAAGCGGCCCGAGCTGACGGGCATTCAGAGCTCCTATCTTCCGGACGTGCCGCAGGATTACGTGGAAGTGGACCGCGCCAAGGTCGAGCGCCAGCAGGTGAACGTCGCGGACGTCTACCAGACGATGGGCGCATTCATGGGCGGCTATCTCGTGAATTACTTCAACCGGTTCGGCCGCCAGTGGCAGGTGTATGTCGAGGCCGAAGGGGGCTACCGCACGAACATCAGCGATCTCGGACGATTCTACGTGGCCAACTCCAGCGGCGGTATGGTTCCGCTGACCGCGGTGACGAGCACGAAGAGCATCGCGGGGCCGGAGTTCACGATGCGCTACAACGAATATCACGCCGCGCAGATCAATGCGTCGGCTGCGTTGGGCTACAGTTCCGGCCAGGCGATGAAGGCGCTCGAAGACACTTTCGCCGCGACCATGCCGAGAGAGATGGGCTACGACTATACCGGCATGTCGTTTCAGGAGCAGCAGGCGGCGCGCGGCGTTTCGACGCTGCAGGTATTCGGGCTGTCGCTGCTGTTCGTGTTCCTGATTCTGGCGGCCCAGTACGAGAGTTGGTCGCTGCCGTTCAGTGTGCTGCTCGGCACTCCGGTCGCCGTGTTCGGCGCGTACCTGTTCCTGTGGTCGCGAAAGTACGACAACGATGTCTACGCGCAGATCGGGCTGGTGATGCTGATCGGCCTCGCGGCGAAGAACGCGATCCTCATCGTGGAGTTCGCCAAGCATGAATACGACGCGGGCAAGAGCGCGGCCGACGCGGCGCTCACCGGCGGCCGCATAAGGTTACGTCCGATTCTGATGACGGCGTTTGCATTCATCCTCGGTTGTATCCCGTTGTGGACAGCTTCGGGCTCGGGCGCGGTGTCGCGAAAGATTCTGGGCACCGCCGTGATCGGCGGAATGCTGGCGGCGTCGGTGCTGGCGATATTTCTGATCCCGGTTACTTTCGACGTAGTGGAGCTGATTACGGCAAGGGTCACCGGAGCCCACAGGACCGAGAGACAAGCCGGCCCGGGCGAGGAACCGGCGTGATGCGCACGCTGGCGTTCGCGGCGCTGCTGACGGTCACGGGTTGCACGGTCGGCCCGAACTACAAGCGGCCGACGGTGACTACGCCGGATCAGTTCTACAACGCGTCGCCGGCGGGCGCGAATGCGGCAGCCGATACGGCTTCGCTCGGCGATGAAAAATGGTTCGCGATCTTTGGCGACCCCACATTGCAGACGCTGATCCGGACGGCTCTTGCGAACAGTTTCGACGTGCGCATCGCGGCGAGCCGCATTCTGCAGGCGCAGGAGCAGGTCGGCATTACCCGCGCGGGCGAGTTTCCCACCGTGACAGCCGGCCCGGGTTTTTCGAGTCAGAAGCTGCCCGGCATTTCATTCAGCTACTTTCAGCTCCAGGCCCTCGTCTCGTGGACGCCGGATTTCTGGGGCCGCTACCGGCGCGCAACCGAAGCCGCGCGGGCCACAGAGGCAGCGGCCGAGTGGAACCGCCGGGAAATTCTGAGCACGATCGTCGAGAACATCGCGGTCGCGTACTTCCAGATGCGCGAGCTCGACGCCGAGCTCGATATTTCAAAGCAAACCCTCGCCTCGCGCAGGGAATCGCTGGCGCTGACAGAAACGCTGCTGAACGGCGGCGCGACTGGCCTGCTGGATGTGCGCCAGGCAGAGCAACTGGTGGAACAAGCCGCGGAGACCATTCCCGACATCGAGCGGCAGGTCGGGATACAGGAAGACCTGATCAGCACGCTCGTCGGCGACAATCCCCACGCGATTCCGCGCGGCCAGGTTTTCACTGACCAGCCGGCGCCGCCCGGGATACCCGCGGGCTTACCTTCGCGGCTGCTGGAGCGGCGTCCCGACATTCGCGCTGCCGAACAGCGACTGGCCGCGGCGACGGCGGATATCGGAGTCGCCAGAGCGCAGTTGTTTCCCAATCTTCCGCTGACCGGAGGCGTGGGAATTCAAAGCACGAACTTCGCGGGGTTGTTCACCGGTCCGGGTGCCGCATGGAATTTTTCGGCGCCTTTCACGCAGCCGATCTTTAACGCGGGCGCGCTGCGGTCGAACGTGCGGCTCACCGAAGCCGAGCGGCAGGAAACGCTGCTGACGTACGAACAGACGATTCAGACGGCCTTCCGCCAGGTATCCGACGCGCTGATTGCTTACCAGAAGGATCGCGAGTTCCGCGAGCATCAGGAGAGGCTGACGGCGGCGGCCGAAGATGCGGCCCGGCTCTCGGATCTGCGCTATCGCGGGGGCGCGACCAGCTATCTGGAAGTGTTGACAAGCCAGACGAACTACTTTGCCGCCCAATTGAGTCTTTCGCGGGCGCGCCTGAATGAACGGCTGACGCTCGTGCAGTTGTATGCGGCGCTGGGCGGCGGCTGGGAAACGTAGAGCAATTCCAAAAGCCTCACAAACGGATCGGATGCGATCCGCTCCGCGCCTGTATGAGAATTATGTACGTATGAAGCGAAGCACGAATCGCATTCTCACCACTCACGCTGGAAGGCTGGACGGCCCTCCTGAATATCGCGCATTGATGACGGCGATGATGTCCGGAAAGGCGATTGACGCCAGTGCTCACAGTCGGCTGATTCGCGGCGCCATGGCAGACGTTCTGCGAAAACAGTCCGAGAGCGGCATCGATATTGTCAGCGATGGCGAACTGGGCAAGGCGGGTTTCGGGCGGGAATACTATGGCGCGCGGCTCAGTGGGCTCACGAGCCGGAAGCTGGAACCGGGCGAACCGCCCTTCATGACTTTTCAAACCGGCGAACGCCGCGAGTTCACTGATTTCTATAAGGATCTTGCGTTCGTGCCGACGCCCCCGGAGCGGACGGTCTGTTCAGGCCCGCTCCGCTATATCGGAGCGGCCGAGGTTCAGAAAGATCTGGAACTGTTCCGCGCGGCCCTGGTGGAATCCGGCGTCAGCCCGGAAGAGACGTTCATGTGCGTGCTCGCGCCCGGCTGGCTCGAACATTTTTTCCTGAACGAGCACTATCGTACGGAAGAGGAATACATATTTGCACTGGCCGAGGCGATGGCGCACGAGTACAAGGCCGTTGTAAATGCCGGATTCGTCCTGCAGATCGACGACCCCGCGCTGCCGGACACTTACGATATGATTTCGCCGGCGCCGAGCATCGAGGAGTATCGAAAGTTCGCCAAAGTGCGGGTTGAGGCCCTGAATGAAGCGTTGCGCGGCCTGCCTGAAGATCGCATCCGCTATCACATCTGTTGGGGAAGCTGGCACGGACCTCATACGCACGATCTGCCATTGGAACATGTCGTCGATCTGATGCTCAGTATTCACGCGGGCGCGTATTCGCTCGAGGCGGCCAATCCGCGGCATGAACACGAATGGAAGCTCTGGGAACGTGTGAAGCTGCCGGATGGCAAGATCCTGATTCCAGGCGTTGTCACGCACCACACGAACATCGTCGAACATCCCGAACTGGTCGCAGACCGCATTATCCGTTACGCGAATATCGTGGGCCGGGAAAACGTCATTGCCGGAACGGACTGCGGCATGGGTTTCCGCGTACATCCGCAGATTGCCTGGGCAAAGCTGAAGGCACTGTCGGAGGGCGCGCAGTTGGCCACAGACCGGTTATGGAGCGCGGGCGCACGGCTGTGAAACACGACGGCTCTCGTCTCGTTTGACACGGGATGCATGAGATCCTGAAAAACCTGACGTCCGATGCGCTTGTGCTCGACCTCGGTTGTAACGAGGGCAGCTTCTCCGCGGACGCGACCGCCGCGCGCGTCGTCCGGACCGATCGCGACTATTTGAGGGGTCGTAATTTCGTGCAGGCTGATGCGGCTCACCTTCCTTTTTCTGACGGCACATTCGCCGCGATTGTCTCCAATCACAGTCTGGAACACTTCGACGATCTCGCCGGCGCGTTCCGCGAAATTCGCCGCATCGCGGCTCCTGGCGGCGCGTTGTTCGTTGCCGTGCCTGACGCGTCGACGCTGACCGACGAGGTCTACCGATGGCTCGCGCGCGGGGGCGGCCACGTGAACCGGTTCACTTCGGCAAGCGAAACCGCGGGGGCCATCGAGTCAGCAACCGGACTGCATCATGTCGCCACGCGGATTCTGTATTCTTCACTCTCGTTTCTGAATCGCCGGAATTCACCGCGTCCGGCGCCGCGCCGTTTGCTGCTGCTGGGCGGCGGATATGAATGGTCGCTGTTCGTGTATGCGTGGTTGTCGAGACGTCTCGACCGGTGGCTGAAGACGCGAACAAGCGTTTATGGATGGGCCTTCTATTTCGGCCGGGTCACTGAACCGATAGACACGGAAGCATGGGTGAACGTGTGTATCCGTTGCGGCAGCGGTCATGCGGCGCATGTGCTTGCGACCCGCTTTCGCGCGGGTTGGAATCTGCCGGGGTTACGGGCATGGAGATGTCCGGCATGCGGCGCAGTGAATCCGTTACATTAGGGAGGCTATTTTCCAGCGGCCGTGCGAAGCTCTGCCATCGTCACCTTCCGGTTATCGCCCGGCAGGTGAATCGGGATGATTCTATCGATATCCAGGTGCAGCCGCTCGATATTCGCCAGCAGATTCGAGTGATACGGATTGACCGTCGCGGGCGCAGGCGCATTCGCCTGACCGACGTTGAACTCATCCGCCTCGATCAGAATCTTCTGCTTCGGCAGATATGCGATCAGCATCCCGACAGAGTGCGTGCTGCCCTCCAGATGATAGAGATCGATCGTGTGCTCGCCATCGGTCATCGTCTTCATCTCACCGACTGTCTCGATCTTCAGCTTCGGCTGCGGATTTTTCCGCGACAACGTATCCGGCGTTATCGTGTGCGGATACTTGAAAATTCTCTCGTAGAATGTCTTGTTGTCTTTCTGCGTGACAATGGTCGCGCCCTCCGCGACGAATGCGCGCAGGCCGCCGCTGTGATCGGAATGGGTGTGCGTGTTGATCACGTACCGGATTGACTTGTTGGGCACGAGCCGGTGCGCCTCGGCGATGATCTGGTTCGCCCGCATATCATTTTGCGGCCCCTCGATCACCACGATGTAATCTTTGAAATCGGCCACCACCGCGCCGTAGCCGCCGGTCACCAGCCAGAAACCGCCGCCGAGGTCTTCGGAGACCGGACCCGCCGATTCACCCCGGCCGCGTCCGCCGCCACCCGCGCCACGTCCACCGCCGCCCGCGCCACCGCGTCCGCCGCGTCCCTGCGGCTGGGTCAGATCGACCGGCGCATTCGGCTTCACGTCGGTAACGTTCAGATCAAAGAAGACCGGAGTGCCCTGATGCTGCACAATGTGCGTCGGGAATTTGAATCCGTTGAAGTCTTTCCAGTTGCTGTACTCGGCATCCCAGACGACATCGCCGAGCAGGTCGTTGTTGATCTTCGTCTCCACGCGGTCCACGTAGCCTTGCTCGTCGATATAGCCCTTTATCGGCGCCTTGTCGCCCATGAACGAGATCACTGTGTACTTTTTCCCCTTCACCTTTTCAGTGCTGACGGTCGCGTTCTTTTCGAGCGCGGTCTTCAGCAAACCTTCCGGAAGCAGGATGTACTCCATCTGCGTATTGAAAGGCGAATTCGCGTTCAGTACCGTGACCTGGTTCTGCGTCTGATCGGCGATCGGGCCGGCGCCGCATCCGCCGCGACCCGGGATCTCGCCCTCGCCGCGCACGCGCTGCAGTCTCCAGCCTTTCGCTTCGAAGTCGATGGAGCGCACGTAGCCCTTATTCGCGAACTTGCGCCAGTTCGGCGAGTTCGGATCCCACTGTTGCCCTACGCAGCCATCCCATCCTTCGCCCGAGATGACCGCGGTCTTCACGCCCTCGGCCCCCATCGCCTTCATCGATTTGTCGACCTCGGTTTTCAGGTCGGGTGTTGCGTCCGCGGCCGCCGAAGAAACGGCAAGCGCGGCTGCGAGAGCGATGGCCGGAAGAAAAATTTTCGACATGTTGGGCTCCGAGTCGAAGACATTCTATAACAAGGCGCAGAGAAGGAGGATGAGAAACTGGAAGCGCAGTTCCTGCGATGCGGCAGCTCTCCAAAAGAACCCAATATGGCCTTCGGGCGCTGTATGCGCTGGCCCGCAACTACGGCCGCGGCCCCGTGCTGATCTCGCAGCTTTCTGAAGAGGAGACGATTCCGCGAAAATTCCTCGAACAGATTCTGCTGGCCCTGAAGGCGTCGGGCCTTGTGGAGAGCAGGAAAGGCAAAGGCGGCGGCTATGCGCTGGTGCGCCCGCCCGAACAGATCACGGTGGCCCAGGTGATCCGCGTCATGGAAGGACCGCTCGCGCCCCTCCCCTGCGCCAGCGAAACGCGCTTCCGCAAGTGCGACGAATGCGTCGACATCGAGACCTGCGGGACTCGCATCATCATGCGGCAGGTTCGCGACGCGATGGCCGAAATCCTCGATTCAACGACGCTCGCGATGGTGTGCGAAAAGGTCGATCGCGCGCGCAAGGAGCAGGAAGGCATCGAGTCGTTTACGTATGAGATCTGAAAAACAGATCTGCGAGCGCCAGCGAGCGGCTCCTTCCGCATTAGCTGAAAGCTGACGGCTGATAGCTTAATACTTTGTTTCGCATTCTCGCCATCGAAAGCTCCTGCGACGAGACGGCCGCCGCGATTATCGAGGACGAGACGCACGTTCTTTCCTCGGTCGTCGCCAGCCAGTTCCCGGTGCATGGCAAGTATGGCGGCGTCGTCCCGGAGCTTGCCTCGCGCGAGCATCTGCGTGCGATCGTTCCGGTCGTGCGCGAGGCCATGGAGCGCGCGGGCTGCGCGTGGAACGATCTCGATGCGGTGGCCGCGACGTCCGGTCCGGGACTCGCGGGATCGCTGCTCGTCGGGCTGACCTATGCCAAGGCGATCGCATTTGCGGCGGGCATCCCACTGATCGCCGTCAATCATATCGAGGGACACATTCACGCGGTCATCCTCGAAGCCTGCCAACATGGAACGCCGGTCGAGTTTCCCGCTGTGGCTCTGATTGTCAGCGGCGGCCATACGCATTTGTTCGAAGCGCGCGAGGCGGACGCTTACCGGCTTCTCGGGCGCACGCGCGACGATGCGGCGGGTGAAGCATTCGACAAAGTCGGCAAGCTGCTCGGGTTCGGATATCCCGGAGGGCCGGTGATCGACCGGCTCGCGCCTTACGGAGATCCGCACGGCATTCGCTTCACGATCGCGCGCATGAAAGGCAACACGCTCGACTTCAGTTTCAGCGGACTGAAGACCGCCGTGCTGCGGTGGGTCCAGAGCCGCGACATGGCGGACGAACTTGCCGCGCGCCGCGAATTGCTTCGGAACAACCCGCGCCCATCCGTGGAAGAGTGGTTGCGCGTAACTCCGCAGGCCACGCGCGATCTCGTGGCCAGCTTTCAGCGCACGGTTATCGAGGAACTGCTCCGGCACGCCTCGGAAGCCGCTGCGAAAAGCGAAGGCGCGCGATCGCTGATTGTGTCGGGCGGTGTAGCGTGCAATTCCGGGCTGCGCGCCGCCCTGACGCAAGCCTCAACAGGGCTGCCCGTCTACTTCCCCTCGGCCGCGCTTTCAACGGACAATGCGGTCATGATCGCCGCCGCCGCGTTTCCGAAATACCGACGCGGTGAATTTGCCGACCTCGGGGTGGCGGCGGAACCCAACCTCGCCCTCGCGGACCAGATCTGACGAGCGCCGGCACGATTGCCGGCGTGGCGGGCTGAGAGCCCGCGCCACGCGCTAAAGCAATTCCAGGTCCGGATTGATTCCCGCTGCTTCAGGCTTGCCGATCACGTCCAGATACCCTTTAATCAAATCGGCGTCCGGGGTTTGCGGATGCTCGGCAAGAAATTTCCCGATATGTTCCCGCGCGCCGGCGATATCGCCCTTCGCCTCCAGAATCCGGCCCAGCACGAATTCCGCCCGGCTCGTCGCTTTGCCGCCCTGGCCCAGCACTTCCTTCACACTCGCTTCCGCACCGGCGTAATCCTTCAGCTCGTAACGGGCCACTGCCTGGTGCAGCCACGTTTCAGGAAAGGTGCGTTTGGAATCGAGCTTGATGGCTTCCGCGGCGGCTGTTTCGGCGCCCTGCCAATCTTTCACAAGTACATCGGCGCGGGAAAGCGTTACGTATGAGACGAGCATTTTCGGGTCGGCCTGAATGGCGTGCGTGTACGCATCGCGCGCGTCGGCGGGCATCTGCAGAAGTTCGTACGCGATGCCAAGCGTATGCCAGCCGCGCGCAAACTTCGGCGCAGCCGCGACCACGGCCTTCAGTTGCGCGGCGAGCTCGGGGAAATTGCCGGCGTCGCCCGCCTTCATCGCCGCCTTCCACTCCGCTTGCGCGGGCCGCGGAACATCGTCGGCTGAGTTTTTGATCACGCGCGGGTCGCCTCCGCTTTTGCTGAGCACCAGGTCCGGAAGTTCTTTGACATCCTTGACACGCGCGCTCAGGTTCGAAACGTCGATTCTCGTCGATTCATAACCGTCGATTGCGGCCTCGAGAGTGCAAGTGCGGGTCAGCCGGTCGTCCACGTCGATGCGCCACAGATACTCGCCCTTCTTGTTCGTGAGCGGGCCCGGCGCGCTGCCTTGTCCGTCGCTGCATCGCCTTTGAATGCCCGCCGGGGAAGGCAGGGGCGAGCCGTCGCGCATGACCACTTTGCCTTTCAGAACCATCTGATAAGAATCCGCTGCCGCCGGCGGCGTAAGGGATGGAACTGATGAGATCAGGCAAATGGAAACGAACAATCGTACGAACATGACAATGCTCCAGTTTATTCGCCGAATTTACCGGGGATTATAGCGCCGCGCGCGGTGCCCCGCTACTGCGCCGCCGCGGCGCCACGCGCGCCGATATCCCGCAGACAGTGATCGATCCACAAGCGCGTGACTTTCTCCTGCGCGCCGTTCTGCGACAAACGCGTGCGCAGGCTGCCGAAATCGACGTGATCGAGCGGCTGGTCCTGATTGAAGCACGAGAATACGACGGTTTCTTCGCCGGTCACCGGGTCCTTGTGCATCTGGAGGCACTGCGCGCAGATTTCTTTCATCATGCACTGCATCGGCGAATTGATGCTGCCGATGGCGTGATGATCGGGCTTGAGGAACGGGAACAGCACACCGTGGCGCGCCTGCTGCACTGCTTTCATCATGCCGTCCGAACCGATCACGATCAGCCGGTCGACGGTATGCAGCGGGATCGTGTTTTCGCCCAGCTCGCCTCGTCCGTAAGCCGCCATCGCTTCGACGATGTTGCCGACAAAAGCGCTGTCCTGCACGCGCCCCGCGGTGAAGCCGGGCGCTTCGTCGCACACCCACACGACAAGGTCCGCGGCCTTCTCAATTTCTTCGACTTTGTAGCGGTCGATGATCTTCTTGTATCCCGCGAAGTAGATGACACGAGAGCCTTGTTCGCGGAGCTTTTGACCGATGGAAAAGAGCACAGCGTTGCCGAGTCCGCCGCCCGCGAGCAGGACGGTCTCGCGCCCCGGCGTCTCGCTCGGCGTTCCCGTCGGACCCATCAGGATCACCGGCTCGCCCGGCTTCAGCAGCGCGCAGAGGTCCGACGACCCACCCATTTCGAGCACAATCGTCGACAGCAGGCCTTTTTCATGATCGACCGAAGCGCCCGTCAGCGCGAGGCCTTCCATCCCGAGCACCGTGTCTTTGGTGCGCGGCGCGAGCGATTCGTAATTCTGCAGGCGATAAAACTGTCCGGGCTGGAAGGCTCTTGCCGCGATTGGCGCGCGCACGATGACCTCCACGATGTTCGGCGTCAGCCGTACGACTTCATGAACCACCGCGCGCAGCTCGTCGTCCAGCTTGTTGATGAGCGCGGCAGGCGCGGGTTCGGAGGCCGCACGCCTCGCGAGCACGCGGGACACCACCGGATATCCCTGCTTCGCGCTGCCCATCGCCTTCACGACATTGCCGGAGAACGACGGATGCAGATCGCCGAAAAAGCTGATAGCGCGGCCGTCATCGCGCAGGGACATCAGGACGTACGTCTGCGCCGGTTTTGAAATCCGCTCGGGCTTGACCGGCTCGCCATTTTCGTCAACAGCCTGGAAGTAGCGGCCGTCGAGGGTGACGTTGTGTTCGTCCTCGCGCGCCAATACCGTATTGGGCTGCGTGCCCGCGGCGACGAGGACGGTCTTCGCCGGAAGTGTGATCATCTCGTCCGACGCAGCGAGTTTGCCGGACGCTTCGTCGACGACATACTTCCGGAAGCGCAACGCCGCGGCTGCGCCGGCGGCATCCACCAGCACTTCTTCGGGCGCGAGGCACTCACCGAATCGCACGCCTTCTTCGAACGCCTTCGCAACTTCCTCATGATTCAGCGTGTAGCTCGGCGCGTCGATCAACCTGCGCCGATATGCAACAGTCACGCCGCCCCACTCGTTCAACAACCGGATGAAGGCGGGTTTGCGGCCCTCGCGCGCGGCCGCTTTGCGCTCTTCTTGAATGGCGCGCGCGTGCGCGAGAAACTCGGCGGCGATTACGGCCTCATCGGGGGTCCAGGAGGCGCGGACCGCCGTTTCGCCGACTTCGTCCACAAGCGCCTCGTAGCGGCGTCCGAATTTCTCCACCTGGACGACGTAATACGCGAGCGATTCAGTCGCAGTGTCGATCGCGGTCAGGCCACCGCCGATAACGACGATCGGCATTCGAATCTGGAGATTGGCGAGCGAATCGAATTTTGCGGCGCCCGTCAACTGCAGGGCCATCAGGAAATCGGATGCCTGCCTGACGCCGCGCACGAGGCCATTCTTCATCGGGATCACAGTGGGGCGCCCCGCGCCGGCGCACAGCGCGATATGGTCGAAGCCCATCGCGAACGTGCTGTCGATCGTGAGAGTGCCGCCGAAGCGCACGCCGCCATACATGCTGAATTCGCGCCGCCGCTCGATCAGCAGCCGGATGATCTTCAGGAAGTTCTTGTTCCAGCGGACCGTAATGCCGTATTCGGCCACGCCACCGAAGCCCGCCATCACGCGCTCGTCGAGCCGTTCGTAGATATCGGCGACGTCGTAAATCGGCTGAAATGCCAGGCGCTTTCCGTAGGGGTCGACGCCCGAAAGCTCCGCCGGCAGCGGTTCGATTTTCAGTCCGTCGACCGCCGCGACCGTGTGGCCGTCGTTCATCAGATGATGCGCCAGCGTGAAGCCCGCGGGACCCAGCCCGACGACGAGCACTTTATATCCTGTCGGCGCCTTCGCCACTGGACGCGTGAAATTCAGAGGATTCCAGCGCGTGAGGAGTCCGTAGATCTCGAAGCCCCAGGGCAGCTCCAGCACGTCTTTCAGCGAGCGCGTCTCGACCTGTGGGATGTCGACCGGCTCCTGCTTCTGGAACACGCAGGACTTCATGCAGTCGTTGCAGATGCGATGTCCCGTGGCCGCGCACATCGGGTTATCGATCGTGACCACGGCGAGCGCGCCGATCGGATTGCCATTCTCCTTAACGGTGTTCATCTCGGAGATCTTTTCTTCGAGTGGGCAGCCGGCGAGCTTCACGCCGAAGACGCTGGCGCGGAACGAGCCGTCTTTTTCCCTGAGGCCGGTGGAGCAACTGTCCTTGCCCTGGTTGTGGCACTTGATGCAGTAGTGCGCCTGATCGAGAGCGCCCGTGAGATCGGTGCCGGGATCAGTGAGCTGAAAGCCTTCGCGCTGCCGCCAGTGGCCGCTCGAAAACTGCAACTGCACCAGACCGTCATTTGGCACCGCTTCGGCGGGGACCAGATGATGCATGTCGAGCTTGTGCGGCGTTTTGAAGACAACGCCGGTGCGGTGTTTCTTCTTGCCCTCGGGGGTGAGTGTCGCCCAGATGGCATATTGCGAAGCGAGGCGCAGGGGCTCGGCATGTTCCGAATCGGCCTTCATCCACTTCTCGACGTGCTCGGCGTAGCTCAGCTCGGTCAGGGGTTCCATCAGAAACGCCTCAAGCTGAGCGGCAATGGCGGCTCCGTCAATGGCTGCGGCCTTCTCCGCTGGCTGGCCGGCGAGAGCCTTGCGCTGAACGAACTGGCGCTTCACGAAATAGAGCGGTGCCAGCTCATGATGCTTCGCGCTCAGCGCGTGCAGCTCTGTTTCGATGCCGAACAATGCCGCGATGAAGTCTTCGAGGTACGGGGCGACTTCAACGATCAGCTCCGATAACTGTTTCGCGGCCAGCACGGCCGGATTGCGGCGGGCATCGGCCAGACGCATATGCAGCGCAGGCGCCGACTCGCCGAGATGCTGCATGAAGACGGCATCAAGGCGCGCCATGCCGTCATGCGCGTACAAATCCTCGAAGGAAAATCCGAACGACAGGGTTAGCTTGTTCACAGACTTTTTCACTATTGATAGAGGCAGTGGGGCGGAGTCCGCGCAGGAACCCGGCCGGTCAAATGTCTTTATCTAATAGTGTGCCAGACGGCTTCTTCTGATTATTGTGGTTGTGCGGCATCCTCAATCCTTTGACCGCTCCCACACATTCGACAAGAAGCGCCGCACATCCTTGAATCCACATCGCCCGTAGAGCCGTATCGCCTCGTCATTGGCGCACGTCACAGTCAGACTGATACGCCGCGCGCCGTGCATGCGCAGCGCGTTGACCGATTCGCGGAGCAACTCGTACCCGAGTCCGCTGCCTTTGGCATTCGGCGTCACGCACAGTTGCGTGACGTGTCCGACCTGCTCGCTCACGAAGCTGACCAGTGAGATCCCCATCATCCGCCCGGTACCGGGGTGCAGGGCGACGAAAGATCCCTGGCGAAAGAACGAGCCGCAGCCGGGGAACTGCACGATGTTGTAGATGAAGCGTCGTGCGCCGTTGGTGGTGCGGTACTGGTCGTTGATCTGACTGTCGACATGTCCGACGTATGCGAGCGCGATTACTTCGGCGGCGGCTTCGTGATAGTGCTCGGCCCAGGGCATGATGTGGAAACGGTGGGATGCCGGTCCGATGGTGAAGCGATCGGCGTTGGTGGCGTCGAGCGTCATCAACATGCGTTCCTGGGTCTTGACGAAGCGCTCGCGCTGCAGCGCCCGGCCGGCCGCTGGGTCGAGCAGCATCAACTGACTTTCCACCCTCGCCACGGTGGGCGTTGCGATCAGACCATCGAGAATCGCGCGGAAGACGCGGACCTCGTTGATTCCGTCTCTCCACCGCGGGCGGACGTAGACGTCGCCCACGAGTCCCTTGTGTTCTTCGAGGACGGAGTAGCCGTAGCCGGCGACTTCACCGCGATCGACGAGCACGACGCCCATAAGCGCGCGCATGTCGGCGAACTGATGGACGAGGTCGGCCGAGCGCCCAAAATCCCAATCGAGCTCGCGTTGCCACTCGACGGTTTCTTCTAGAAGCAGCGGATCGAGCTCGTGCCCGGAAAAATCGCGGATGTCGACGATCGCGGGACCGGCGGCCATCGGGTCGATCAGCGCTGCCATGGCCTGAGTGTATAAGATCGCTTACAGATGGAGTTTCATCCCGACATGCGTGGGTTTGAATCCGAGGCGCTCGTAGAATCGGCGGGCATCCACGCGGGCCTGATTTGAAGTCAATTGGATCAGGTGGCAGCCACGCTCGCGTGAGCGGGCGATCACCCACTCCATCAGACGCGCGCCGAACCCCCGGTTGCGCAGGTCTTCCCGCACTCGGACGCCTTCGACCTGCGCGCGCCACGCGCCATCGAAGCTGAGTCCCGGGATGAACGTTAGCTGGAGCGTTCCGACGACTTCGCCGTCGAGGGTTGCGACGATGAGCTCGTTGTCGGGATGGGCCTGAATCGCGGCGAAGGCTTCCATTTGTCTCTGGCTGGCCCGGGCCTGATCGGCAGGGTTCGACAACGAATCGCGCGCGAGAAGCTGGACGATCGCTTCCAGATCGTCCAGCTTTGCGCGTCGAATTTCGATCTGAGCAGAGGCTGCCACTCAAACTATTGTCGACAAGTGCTCCGCCAGACGCTCGAGCGTCTGCACGCCGCCTTTGTCTGCGCCGTAGGTTTGGACGATATGGTCGCGTTCCGCGCCGCTCTCGAACATTTGGCGCATCGTCAGCTTTGTCCCGCCGTCCTCCTCTTCGAAAATGACGGTGACCTCAAACCGCACAGAGCGGCCGTCGCCACCGTGCTGATAAACCAGGCGCTCGGGCACAACGACCTCTTTATACTCAATGCGGTTTTTGTAATCCCGGCCATCCGGACCGTGCATGATCAGCCGCCACTCGCCGCCCGGGCGCACGTCCATAGCGAGATTCTCGGTGCGGAATCCGAACGGACCCCACCACTCGACGATATGCTTCGGGTCGGTCCATACCTTGAAGACCAGCTCGCGCGGCGCATCGAAGACCCGCGTGTAGACGAGCTCGCGATCGGAAGGTCGCGAGACCGCGGTCCTTCGCGCGGCCAGCTCGTCCCCCAGCTTGTCGAGGGTCTGCGCCCAGCCTTGCTCCATCCCCTGCAGCATCGCCTCCGCGCCCTCCACCAGTGCGGTGGCGCGCGTGTGCATCGTTAGCTTCGTGCCGCCGTTTTCGTCTTCAAACGTGACCGTCGTGAAGCCTTCGAGCAGCACGTTGCCGGACTTATCTACCGCATTATTCGTAAACGCGAGGCGCTCGCGCGGAACGACTTCGCGATAGACGCCTCCGCCTGGAAACTCCGCGCCATCCGGGCCGCGCATCACGATCTTCCACGCACCGCCCGGACGCACGTCGAGCTCGCAGACGGGCGTGGTGAAGACCTTCGGGCCGAACCAGCGGGACATATGCTTTGGATCGGTCCATGCTTTGTAAACCAGCGCCCGCGGGGCGTCGAACACGCGCGTCATCGTGAGTTCCCGCTCGGCGCGGGCCAGAGCACTACTTCTTTGATCCATGTTTTTTCCTCTTCTTTCCTTCTGATTGTTTTCCTTGCAGTTCCTGCAAATAATCGTCGAGCCGGTCAAAGCTTTGCTCCCAGAACCGGCGATATTCTTCGATCCAGTCCGCGGCTTCCTCAAGCGGCTTCGCCTCGAGGCGGCAGGGACGGCGCTGGGCCTCCCGTCCCTGCGAGATCAGCCCCGCGCGCTGCAGCACCTTGAGGTGCTTGGTTATTGCGGGCGCGCTCATTGCGAAAGGCGCGGCGAGTTCTTTCACCGATTTTTCGCCTGATGCGAGTTTGGCCAGAATGGCGCGTCGCGTCGGGTCCGCCAGGGCGGCAAACGTCGCATCCAGTTGAATAGATAAACCCATTGGTTAATTAACCAAATAGTAAATCGAATCGACGGTTCTGTCAACGGGTTTTTCGGTGGGCCACAATCTGCGTGTGGAATGAACGATGCGCGCCCTTGCCCTCCTGATGCTCTTTGCCTCCGGCGCCGCCGCACAATCCGAGACCACGTTCCAAAGCACGGTGCCGCTGGTGCTTGCGCCCACCACCGTCACCGATTCCAAAGGCCGGTATATCGATGGACTCACGGCCGAGGATCTGATTCTTTACGACAACAATGTGCCGCAGCGGATACAACTCGACTGGGAGATCAGCGCCATCTCGCTCGTCGTGGCCGTGCAAACCAGCACGAATTCGACGCCCGTGATCGATAAACTCGGGCGCACGGGTATCCTGCTGTCGAACCTGCTGGCGGGAGGCGCGGGCGAGACGGCGATGCTTTCATTCGACAAGGAAGTGAAGGTCCGGCAGGACTTCACACGCGATCCGGATCCGCTGACGCACTCTCTTCGCATGCTCCGGCCGGGCGCCGCGGATGCTCACACGCTGGACGCAGTCGAAGAGGGGCTGCGGCTGCTGGAAAAGCGTCCGCCCTCCCAGCGGCGCGTTCTTCTCGTTATCGGGGAGAAACGCGATGCCGGCAGCCAGGCGAAGCTCGAGGAAGTCGCGCGGCATGTCGAGCGAGTCAACGCCACCATCTATTGGCTCACTTACTCGCCCTTCCTGCAGCCGTTCACGGCGAAGCCGCGGACGATGGAGGATCTCAAACCGGAAGCCGAGCGCATCAAAAAGCGGCAGTGTCTGCAGTGCCCGGATCCGGATGACCGCCTTGCGCCTGATCAGCGGCCGACGAATTTGCTCGAAGGACTCGCCGCGCTCGGCAAGCTTCATCAGCCGGATCTCGCGGACTTATTCGCGAAGGTCACCGGCGGCCGCACGCTCAATTTCCTGAAGAAGAACGCTCTCGAAGAAGCGATCCAGCTTGCGGGCGAAGAGGCCCACCGCCAGTACCTCGTGACCTTCCAGCCCACGCGCGGCGAGCCGGACCAGTTTCACGCGCTGCGGGTTGAAGTGCGAAATCGTCCCGAGCTGAAAGCAAAAACGCGCGAAGGGTATTGGAATTAATCACGATGCTGCTTCGCGGCCCTACTTCAAATCCTGCACCGGCACATCGAACCGCGCCGTATTGACCAGGCCTTTCCGCTGGAACTGCACCCAAACGCGATACATCCTCTCGCGCGGGAAGTACACGTTGAACTGCATCTGCGGCCCGGTCTTCTCCGGACTCACATCGGCGATGAACGGATGCGTGTGGATCAGGTCGATCAGATCGTCGCTGGCCGCCAGCATGTGTCCCCATGCGCCGATATACTTCTCGATTCCGTCAGCGGGCTCCAAACGGAAAAACATCATCGTCTTCTGTCCGGAGATCGGCTGCGGCGGATCGGTTTCCAGCGAGACATGCAGGTTCTCCGTCTGCTTGGTCGAATAGTCCCGCGTCAGCGCCGGCGTCGTCTGCGGCGCTCCAGGCACGATCACTGTTTTGGCGATCAGTTGCGGGGTAGCGCCTTCCGGATAGAAATCCCCGAGCAGGCGGTAGAGTCCCGGCTTCGGAAACGCGAGATCGTAACGGAACTTCGCATCGTCGCCGAAGACCGGATGATCGTGCTTGAAAAATTCGAGATCCTGGCTGATCACGAAAAGGTGGAAGAGCTTTTCGTGCATGATTTCGAAGTGCTCGATCTGGCGGTTGTTCTGCGGATCGCGCACCGTAAACTCGAGCTCGGTCTTCGCGTCGGGCTTCGGCGCGCGCGGCGTAACTCTGAGGTCAAGCGGAAACTCCACCGGTTCCGGAATGCCCGAGCGCAGTTTCATCCCGCAGCGTGAGCAGAAGCCTTCTTTGTTCGAGCGGATGTCGGGGTCCATCGGGCACTGATAAACCACAACATCCTGGGCGCTGATACTGAGCGCGAGGATTGTGACCAAAAAGGCAAGTTTCATGTGCATCGCGGCTCGGAGTTCGCCCGAGGCCGTCCGATTCCATTATGCTTGAACGAGAGGTTCGCCGATGCGCCAGTCCATGCGTTTGATTCCGGTGCTTATGGGTTTGGCCGGCGGCTGCCTCTTGCCTCCTGCGTCAGCGCAGTCGGTGATCTCGGCCCGTTCGGGTCTGGTGAACTTTCTGGAAGGCGTGGTTTTTCTTGATGGCCAGCCGCTCATGCCACGCTCCGGCTCTTTCGGGCGGATGCATGATGGCTCGGTGCTGACCACCGAGGAGGGCCGCGCCGAAGTGCTCCTCACGCCCGACACGTATATCCGGATCGGCGAGCACAGCGGCATCCGGATGGTCTCGAACGATATTTCCAACACGCAGGTGGAACTGCTCTCGGGCTCGGCGATTGTCGATTCGGCGAAGGCGGCGGCCGGGGATTTGGTGCGTGTGTCTTTCCGCGACGCCACCATCCACTTTCTGAAGCCCGGGCATTACCGTATAGATGCGGAACCGCCGCAGTTTCGCGTCGACGATGGCGAGGCGGAAGTGAAACGCGCCGGAAAGACGACGCAGCTTGAGGCATCGCAACTGCTGCCGCTCGACGGGGCGTCGGTCGTGAAGAGGTTCACGAAGGGCTCCGACGGCTTGCTCGACCTGTGGTCGGCGGAGCGCGGCGACCTGATTGCCAGCCGCATGCTGAGCGCATCGGCGATCTCCGACCCATTGCTCGATGCGGGTCCGGGCGTGCCTGCGGACTTCGCGTCGTATGTCGGCTATATACCGCCGGCCTCATTGTCGCTGCCGTCAACGGGATTGGCGCCGCCGCCGATCGGATGGGGCGGATTGGGCTTCGGATACGGCGGCTTTTATCCTGGGCTTTATCCGGCGCTGGGATTCGTGGCGTATGCGGGGCGTCCGGCGGCAACGTTCCTGTATGTGCCGCGGCGGCCGGTGCTGAATTTGCCAGGGCGCTCGGTTTCGATATTCGGGGGGCGGCCGTCTGTTTCAGGTACGGTCGTCGCGCCGCCGCGGACGCTGTTCGTCCCGCGGCCCGGCGTTTCGATCGCGCCGGGCTCGAGAGGTGGAGGGCCGGTGGTGGCGCGGCCGGGCCGTCCGGCGGTCGGGCGAAGGTAGGGCCCGCTGGGCAGATCGCGAGCCACAAAAAACGATGGCCTGCGTCACGACGCCGATGCGGGACTGCCGCATCGGGTGTAGCCAGCGTGATCATTACTGCGTTCAGCTTTCATTTTGTTCGGCACAATCAGACAGTGCATGCGTCACCGCAATCGCGCCCCGCTTTGCTCACCTCAGTAAACGCTGCGCGACTAATCGCGGGTTGGCAGGATTTTGCGGCAGCGCGGTTGTCAAACAACCTGTAGCCGACAAGCCGTCAAGTAGACGTCATTTTCTATTGGTAACGGCTGGAATCCGGCAAGGTGGCAGCTGTTGATCCGTATCATACGGCAGCGCAAACCAACACCTGGGTTGACAAGGAATCTGTATCACTGTAT
>DASZLP010000033.1:0-16277 GCA_035552355.1 Bryobacteraceae bacterium
TCGTCGTCCAGTAAGTCTCGAAGACATTGGCCTTGTCGCAGGCAGCAAACGATATGCATCCTGCCCGAACGGCGTCCGATAAGGAGGGTCTGGAGCGAATCCGGGCCGATTTCCCATCCCATGAAGTCGCGGTAACCGGGCGCTCTCTTCGTACGGATCCCTGGCAAAAGACCGCGAAGGTGACGTCGGGCGAACGAATATATGACACCTCGCGGACCTGCGACGTGACCCACGTGCATCCCTCACACTGCTCCGGCGATGAGCACCCGGCGATCCTCAAAGGTATCGAGGAGTGTCACCGGCCCACGCTCGCCGAGAAGCGGCGTCGTGCCGTCGAGCTTTTCTCTCGAACCCTAAGTGCGTCGAGTTGGGCCTGGAAAGTATCGCGATCGACCACTGCGGGGGTTGAAGGTTCATCGCTCATGATGCTCCTCACTTGCGAACCTCAGTCACGCTTTCGCCTCTGCCTCGCGCTTTCGGGCGGCTTCCCGAGGGTTGGTTATTATGTCGACCCACTTCTGGTCAGGCGAGACCTCCGCGGCGTAGTTGTCGTGCCAGTTCCACCATTTATACGGCGGCGTTTGGGGATAACCCTCCGGCGAATCCTCCCAGGTCTCCTGACGGCCGAGCGGTGTGATATCGAGATAGCTCCAGGTGGTACCCATCGCCTCGTCGCCGCGGTTGTTAATGAAGCCGGTGCGGAACACGCGCTCGCCGTCGCGGAAGAACACGTTGTGGCCGTGCCATTCGTCGACGCCGAAGTCCGCGTCGAAACTGTCGGTGATGGTGTACCAGGGCATCTCCCAGCCCATCCGCGCCTTCAGGCGTGCGATGTCCTGCTGCGGCGCCCGTGAGGCATATACGAGGGTGGTGTCGCGAGCGTTCAGATGGGCCAGGTTGGAGACCTGATCGGCCCCCAGGGAGCAGCCGCGGCAGGCGTGCTCGGGCCAGCCGAACACGCCGGGCTCGAAGAAGGCGCGATAGACGATCAACTGTCTGCGGCCCTCGAAGAGATCGAAGAGGCTAACTTCACCGTGGGGTCCGTCGAATACGTACTTTTTCTCCACAGGAGTCCACGGCATCCGCCGGCGCTCGGCGGCCAATGCATCACGGGAGCGGGTGAAGGCTTTCTCTTTCACGAGGAGCTGCTGGCGCGCGGCCTCCCACTCCTGCTGAGACACGATCGGGGGCGTATTCATCATTGGGCGTTTCTCCTTTCAGTATGGCCAGCAATCCTGGTCCCACTCTCAGGCGAACCGATCGCTTGCCGGGTGAGCATCCCAAGCTTCTGTCTCGACGCTACCATCTGGACCGGCTTCAAAAGTTCATTTGGATTTGAACTATGGAATCTGAAGCGAACGACCTGGCGAAACTGGCTGCCCAATTGGCCGATCCGGCGCGCGCGAAAATGTTTATGACTTTGATGGACGGCCGCACGCGGTCCGCCGGCGAACCTGGACTGGCGGCGAATGGGTCCCCCTCATCCGCAAGCGGTCATCTCTCGAGCTCGCCGGTTCGGGCATTTTGACCGGCTGGAAACAGGGACGCCAAGAGCACTACCGCATTTCCACGGCGGCTGTCGCTCACGCAATCGAAGCTCTGCACGTCATTGCCTCACCCGCCGCGGTTTTAGGGACGATTGGAAGATCGTCCGAAGTAGTTGCCGCTTACAACGGACCTTCGGCCTGTGCGCTCTGAATCCGTTCACATTCGCCCGCACTTGTTACGACCATCTTGCAGACCGACTGGGCGTGGAGATCATGGAGGCTCTCGAGAGGCAGAGAATCATGTGCCCCACGGGTAAAGTGTTCGAAGTCGCGGTACGCGGTCTCGACTGGCTGAATCAACTGAACATCGATTGCCGGACACTGAAACTGGAAAAATGCGAGTTTGCGCTTCAATGTCTCGATTTCACCGCGCGCCGTCTTCATCTCGCCGGGGCATTGGGAGCGGCGTTGTGTGCCCGATTTATCGCGCTGGGCTGGAGGGTGAGGACACGCGTCCCGCAGTCGGTACGTCTGCCGGCCGAAGGTCGTAGAGAGTTGAGCGAGAGACTCCGGATTGTCTTCACGGGAAATGGAATTCAGAGTGACGGTCAGGTAGCCCGGGGGATCGGAGTCAGCGGGTGAGCAGTCAGAGAGCGGGAATTGAGCCCCATTCTGTTATCGTGAGGACATGCCGGAGCAACGAAAAATCCCGCCTGACGAATTCGACGGCGACGCGATTATTGCTGAACTGGCGAGCCGGCAAGGTGTCAGTCCCGTAGTTGACCTCGATTCGGTAATGGGACCAGGCGATCCCGATGCGGAACCTGTGGACGACTTCCTGCGATTGTTGCGCGAATGGCGTCACGAAGGCGCCGCATCGGAATAGATGAGCGCCGCGCTCGTCGACACTGATGTGGTGTCGTTGCTCTACAAGCGCGATTCCCGTGCTGAACTCTACGAGCCGCACCTTTCTCAACGAATTCTTGCCGTCTCGTTCATGACTATCGCCGAACTGGAGCGATGGACAATGGAGCGTAATTGGGGAGCGGCTCGGCACAGCCGACTGACGGATTATCTCCAGCAGTTCGTGGTACTGTTCGCGGATGAGGAACTATGCCGTAAGTGGGCGGGAATCTCAACTGCGCGCCGAAGAGCCGGCCGCCCGATCCAAACCGCAGATGCCTGGATTGCCGCCACCGCAGTGCAATACCGAGTCCCGCTGATTACTCACAATCGGTCGGATTACGAAATGGTCGAAGGACTCACAGTGATATCTGCGGATTCGTAAAAAGTTGGCCACGTCCGAATTGCCTGCACCGCTGATTGAAGAAAAGGCTCAGGATCCTCTCAGAGTCATCGTAGAGTCCGCAGCAATTTTCCAAGTGAAAGAGGTGGATAGCTTCTCAACCGCCATTCCCACATCGCATATGCAATTCGGGAAATCCAGTCTCCTACGTGATTAATTTTGGTTTACTGAGTTGAAAAGTCCGATTTCAGCTTTGCTTCTATGGACCATTTTGGTCCAATCACCAAGGCGGCGCCACGGAGCCGGCTAACCTGGGGTCCGGATTCATTCTGGAGATCTTTATTCCGGAAACCAGCTTCGAATAAGGCCCGTGGAGGGCCATGCGAACCGGCTTCGTAGCAGGCCAGCACATCTAGCCGTCTTCAGAAAGAGGCACGTTTTGAAATGTTTCTTTACACCGATCTACGCGATAACGAAACACTTCATGAGCAAGTCTTCCTTTACAGGCGGCGCAGAAGACGGACGTTGACCACACGAGCGCCCGAAACCACAGCAGCGTCTCTGATCCCCCAGCGAGTATGTGAATGGTGCATTTGGAATACTGATAAATCTCCACCGCGCTATTCAAAATCTGAACTATAGTGAACAGTTCCGACCGAAAGGCGCTCACGCCCCGTGGCACTTCTTATATTTCTTGCCGCTGCCGCAAGGGCACGGATCGTTCCGCCCAATCTTCGGGCCGCCGTTGGCGACGGTCTTGTTGGCGGTCCCCGAGCCGTTGGTTCCGGCAAATTGCAGATCTTTCAGCTCCCGCTCGTGCTGCTTCTGGATGTTGCGGGTCATATCCTGCACCGCACTTTGAGCCGCGAGCTTCTGCTGCTCTTCAAGTGCCTTCGACACTTCGATACGCTGGCGCTCTTCCTCTTCTTCGTCCTCATCGTCGGTGTTGGCGAAAGGCAGCGCGGCCGGATTTTGCTCGAAGCGGAGGAAGTAGAGGTAACGGATCGTCTCGTCTTCGATCCGGTCCCGCATGTCCTGGTACAGATCGTAGGATTCCTTTTTGTACTCGACCAGCGGGTCTTTCTGGCCGTAGCCGCGCAGCCCGATACCTTCCTTGAGATGATCCATCGAGAGCAGGTGGTCTTTCCACTGGTCGTCGATAACATGCAGCATGATGTTGCGCTCGGCCTCACGCAACAGCGACGCGCCCACCAGATCTTCCTTCGCCTGGTATGCCGCCTGGGCTCGCTCGTAGAGCTCAAGATCGATCTGATCGGCGGTCATTCCCGCGAGATCGGCCGGATTGATCCGTACCCCGAACTGCGTGAGCATGTCGGTTTGCATGCCGATCCTGTCAAATGTATCGGGATGGGTATTTTCCGGGCAGCGCTTGTCGACGAGGCTGCCGACCGCGCCCTTTGTCATTTCGAGAACGCGCTCTTTCTGATCGACGCCTTCGAGCAGTTGGCGCCGCAGCACATACACGGCCTGCCTCTGCTTGTTCATTACGTCGTCGTATTCGAGCAGATGTTTACGCGATTCGAAGTTCTGCGCTTCAACCGCTTTTTGCGCCGCCGCGATTCGCTTCGTGATCAGTTTGGACTCGATCGGCACATCCTCTTCCATGCCGAGCCGCAGCATGAGATTCTGCATCCGGTCGCCGCCGAAAATGCGCAGCAGATCGTCCTGCAACGAGAGGAAGAAGCGCGAGCTGCCGGGATCGCCCTGGCGTCCGGCGCGTCCGCGAAGCTGGTTGTCGATGCGGCGGGAATCATGGCGTTCGGTGCCGACGATGTGCAGTCCGCCGAGCGCTACTACTTCGTCGTGCTCGACCGCGCAGGCAGCTTTCACTTCCTCCAGCGCCTGATCCCAGTCGGCCTTGAATTCCTCGCGGTCGGCGTCTTTGCCTTGCCTGCGCAACTGCTCGCGCGCCATCGCCTCGGGATTACCGCCCAGCAGAATATCGGTGCCGCGTCCGGCCATGTTGGTCGAAACCGTGACCGAGCCTTTGCGGCCGGCCTGGGCCACGATCAGCGCCTCGCGCTCATGATTCTTGGCGTTCAGGACCTCATGCTTCACGCCCTGCTTCTTGAGCATCGCCGAAAGCCGTTCCGACTTCTCGACTGAAATGGTGCCGACCAGAACCGGCTGGCCGCGCTTCTGGAACTCGACGATCTCCTTCGCCGCGTTGCGGAACTTCTCGTCTTCGGTGCGGTAGACGACGTCCTGATTCTCCTTGCGGATCAGCGGCCGGTTGGTTGGAATCACCGTGACTTCGAGCTTGTAGATCTTTTCAAATTCCGCCGCTTCCGTTTCCGCCGTACCGGTCATGCCGGAGAGCTTGCCATACATGCGGAAGTAGTTCTGGAAGGTAATCGTCGCCAGCGTCTGGTTTTCGCGCTCGATCTTGACGTTCTCCTTCGCTTCGACCGCCTGGTGCAGTCCGTCCGACCAGCGGCGCCCGGGCATCAGACGTCCGGTGAATTCGTCGACGATAATGACTTCGCCGTCTTTGACGACATAATCCTTATCTTTCTGGAAAATGACGTGGGCCTTCAATGACTGCTGGATGTGGTGGTTCCACTCGACGTTCTGCGGCTCATACATGTTGCCGATGCCGAGCAGCCGCTCGACGCGCAGCACGCCTTCCTCAGTCAGCGCCGCCGAGCGATGCTTCTCATCGACGGTGAAATCGCCGGTCGTATACTTCTCGCCCGGTTCCTTGCCTTCGATCACTTCACCGCGCTGCAAATGCGGGATGACCTTGTTCGCCTTGTAGTACTTGTCGGTCGATTCCTCGCTCGGGCCCGAGATAATCAGCGGCGTGCGCGCTTCGTCAATCAGAATCGAATCGACTTCGTCAACGATCGCGAAGTTATGCCCGCGCTGCACGCAGTTGGCGATATTGAACTTCATGTTGTCGCGCAGGTAGTCGAAGCCAAATTCGTTGTTGGTACCGTACGTGATGTCGCTGCCGTAGCTTTCCTGGCGCTCGCGGTCGTCGAGGTCGTGGACGATAATCCCGACGGTCAGCCCGAGGAAGCGATGGATGCGGCCCATCCATTCCGAGTCCCGTTTGGCGAGATAGTCGTTCACCGTGATGATGTGAACGCCTTTGCCCGTCAGCGCGTTGAGATACGACGGCGCGGTCGCGACCAGAGTTTTTCCTTCGCCGGTTTTCATTTCGGCGATGCGGCCTTTATGCAGCACCATTCCGCCGATGAGCTGGACGTCGAAGTGGCGCATGTTGAGCACGCGCCGGCCGGTCTCGCGAACCACCGCGAAGGATTCGATCATGAGGTCGTCGAGCGGCGCCCCGCGGTCGAGTTTTTCTTTGAATTCGATTGTTTTGGCGGCCAGATCGATGTCGGAAAGCGCCTGCATCGACGGCTCGAGGTCATTCATTGCGGCAACGACCGGACGCATCGCCTTGACCTCGCGCTCGTTTCGGGTGCCGAAGACTTTGGCTAATACTGCGTCTACCATATAAGATTCACTTCTATTTTAACGCGGTCGGCTTTTAACGCGGCGACGTTTTGGCAGGTCTGCCGGTGGAAGCCAGCACGGTCTGGCCCACTGAATGAATCATACGTACGCGGAAGGGCGCTGGTTCGACCCGCAAATCGTCGCCGTAAATGCCGATCATTTTGCCGGCCAGCGCCACTGCCAGCCAAAGTGCGATCGACAGCCCACCCACCAGCCGCGCGCGCCATGCGCGAACCGGCGGATCGGCCCGCGCCACCGGCCGGTGCACGAGAAAATAGAAGGCAATCGCCACAACAAGCGCGCTCATCTTCATCCAGAAGAACGAGCTTTCGAAGCACTTCAGTACTTCCGAAGAGAGGATCAGCGGCCCGCTGACCAGCATCACGATCAGACCCGCGGCCGTCCAGGGCGCGAGTTCGCGCGCGATCCGCGCGGCCGGATGGCGGCGGAATCCGAGTCCCATCAAAGTCATGTCGGTCATCAGGATCGTTCCGATCAGCATTGCGAGGCCGACGAGGTGGATGATCTCGGTGAGGGCGATGAGCGCCGCGGAGGAGCGGATCGTCATGCCAACCGTCGTGCTGCCGAGCCACGCGAAGAGCGGAATGAATGCGTCTCTCATTTACGGGCGACCCCGGCCACAGGCTGAAGCCTGCGCCACGATCGTGGGAGCCCGTCACTGGTCATAGCCGGGACCGTAGGCAATCGAGCGGCCGGCGGCGATGATGCAGACCCACAGCACGAGCGAGATCACGCCGGCCACGCGCGCTCGCACCGGCACACCGATCCATTCCGCCACCCTGCGATAGACCGTGACATGGAACAGCAAAGCGTTCAGCCCCACAAGCGCCAACAGGATGAGCTTGATCCGAAACGCCGGGCTTCGATACAGCTTCGACGCTTCTCCGGCGAATAGCCATGCGCCGGTGAGCGCCATCACAAAGAAGCCCGCGAGCGTCCATGGAACGGTTCGCTCCACCACGTCCCGGACAGGTTCCTCGCGCAGCCCGAACCCGAGCAGCCGTAAATCAAGGAGGAAAATTGTCCCCGCGACAAGAACGATCCCCAGGGTATGGGCCGACTCTATGGTGTCGAAGAGCCAGGACGAGTCCCGAATCACAGCACCGACCGGGGTCTTCTCGATCCACTGGCAAAAGGCGAGGAGATGCACCGTAGACGACTCTACACCAATAAAAAGCCGCGCGCCGTTTTTGAAGACGACGCGCGGCTGCCCAGGGGGAAGAGGAAAATCAATTAACGCCGGATGCGATACCCACCGTAAAAACGCGGTCCGTAAGCGTATCCGTAGCGCGGGCCAACAAACAGGGAGAATCCGCCATAGTAGGGATACGGATAACCGTACCCGTAGTAGCCCGACCCGTAATAGGGAGCAGCTGGCGGAGGCGGCGCGCCCGCTGGACCACCTGCGTAACCGCCTGCGGGTCCACCAGAGTAGCGAGGCCCGGCGGCCGGAGCTTGCTGCCCATAGTCGCGCGCGTCGACATCGCGGAAGGCCTGCGGTGCCCGACCGGTTGCGATGGTGATCGGCGCATCGATCTGGAACGTCAGCACAGTTTCGGGATAGATCACAGTCGGGCGGCCGCGCGTCAGAAGCACGCCGAGAATTCCGGCGGCCGCGCCAGCGCCCGCTCCAATGGCGGCGCCGCGGCCGTTGTCAACACCGGCTCCGATAATGGCGCCGAGCGCCGTGGTGCCGCCGATCGCGGCCGCGTCACGGCCCTGCGAGGTCGACCCAGTGCGGTTGATCATCTGCGCCTGCACGTTGGCCTGCTGTCCATCAACCAGCACAAGGCCGGTCAACTGAACGCCGAGACGCGAAGTGCCTTCCACGCGGCCGGCTTTCTGTGCTTCGGAGACGCGCCCGGTTACCGTCTGGCCACGTTGCGCGACGACGATGCCATCCACGACGAGGGGTTGTTCGAGTGTTGCGGTGAAAGAATCGCCCGGTTGATTCCGATCGGAAGAAAGCCACTGGTTCATGCGCACGGTGACATAAGTGCCGGCTTTGATCGTCAGGCGCGCCGGCACATCAGGCGGCGGGGGATAGTTGCCCTGCTGCGCGTTCGGTCCATTCTGAGCCGGTCCGTTATAGGGCGGCGGAGGCGGATAGTTCCCTTGCGCATTGCCCTGCGGATACGCGGGTGCTGCCTGCGCGAGGTTGGGCTGAGCGTTGTAATTCGGCGGCGGCGCGCCGTTCTGATCGGGGGCCTGATCCAGCACCCCTGAAGGGGATGCTGGGTCGAGCGTCGCGGGAAGCGGATCGTTGACGCTGCGCCACCCGTGGGGTGTCTGGTCCTGGGCGGCGGCGAATCCGGCAAGGGCCAGTAAACTTACGGAAACTCGGAACAGGGGGATTTTTTTGGTCGACTTCATCTCTTGCACTCCTGACAATTCTCGGGATGGCTATACGCAACTGGCGAGCCAAAGACCGATGCGCCTAACTACATGAAAACAGGCGAGCGGCGCCGACTTCGCGAGGCAGGAGAGCCACCAGACTGGTGCATTTGAACCAGCCGGCGGAAACCACTCTGTCGGTGTCGCAGCCTCATACGGAAAGAACACTTTACAGGAGCGCTGGTTTATGCACAGAGTATTCACTCTCAGGGCTCGCAACTCATTGAAAAATAGTGTTAAAAAAGCTGAGGAAACATCGGTAGGTTTGACACAATTTCATTTGACTGAAATCTTTTTCGGGTTCATCATCGTTTCAGTTCCAGGGTTTACGGGACGATAGCCAGGCAGGACGAGAACGGGGTTTTGAGCGCTGATCCGCGGCGAAATCGAAAGAGAGCGCGGCGGGGAGCGAAAGACCAACGGGCGTCAGGCCAGGCGAGCTTCTCAAGTTGAATCCGGTTGAACGCTTTGATCCGGAAGGTTCCAAAAAGGACCTGAAGGGGAGTGGAGACCGAAAGACAGCACGAGAGCGGCGGAGATTCGGCGCAGGCAACGGGTTGGCGGCGATGAATTCGCCCGGCACCGGTTTCGAAACCGGACCGAGCGAAGGAGCCGTCAGTCGAACGGGTTTGCGAAGGAACTTCGGCGCGGAAGCGAAGGCGCAGGTCGGGAGCGTTGACCTCGTAATGGCGGCGAAAGCGTCGTTACGGGCGAGCGAAAGGCCGTTCCGAGTTTCCGGCTCCGGCGGGATCGACGACCGAAGTATTTGTTTTCCACATTGACCCGAGGCGCGCTGAAAAGCCGCATCGGCGAGCGGAAAGCAGAGAACCGGCGAAATCCCGCTGCGGATCGAACGCCGAGCATGCCGGTGGTTCGCTCAATCGTGCCGTGAACCCTGGACGTTTTTTGAGGGTGGCGCCGCTGGTTATGTTGTGTCGTCATCCTCTTCGAAGCCCGCCCTGACGTGCTGTTCCTTTTCACGCGGCGAACGGGAACGCTCCTCCGCCTGCGGGCCGAACTTTTTCCAGCGGCTGAACGTGAATACTTCCTTGCGCCGCCGGAAACTGGCGAAGTTCAGGCGGCAGTATTCGCATCTCCATTTCCGCGCCCCCAGCCTCACCTTCATTGCCACCCAGAACGGAGGATTTGTGTATGTTTTGCCGGTCCAGCCGTTCAAGTCCATGCGATGACAAACCGGGCAGCGGGCGAAAAAGAGATCCGCCCAGACGATCGAGGGGGCGATGAAGCGCTCTTTGCAGTGCAGACACCGGAGTGGTGTCTTCAGACGCAGTCTGCCGGTGGCTTCCGCAAAGCCACGCATGCGCGAAGGTCTTAGATAGCGGCTGCCGCACTTCGGACACGCAACCGACATGGCTCAGGCGTGCGCCATGGTTTTGCGGCGCGCGATGTCGGCGGTCAGGAACGAATTGAATGCGGCCGCGAGATGCTCCAGCGCATTGCCGGATTGCTTCAGTTCCCTACCCGCGATCTCTCGCACCGGCAACAATCCGCGCGTCGTGGAAGTAATGAAAACGGAATCCGCCCGGTAAAGCTCATCCAGCGTCAACGGACGCTCGACGATGTTCAGGCCTGTTATGCGAACCTCGTCAACCAGCACTTCGCGTGTAATTCCCGGCAGGCAACCTTCTTCAACAGGCGGCGTCACAACCTCAGTTCCGAATACCGCGAACAGGTTTGCCGAAGTGCATTCGGTCGCGCGCCCAAATTCGTTCAGCAGGATGACCTCATCGAGACCCTGCTCCTGCGCGCGTTCTGCCCACCGCAGATTGTGCGCCCAGGAGAGCACTTTCGTCCGCGTGAAATCGCTTGCCGCATGGCGGCCATGTGGTTGAATTCCCAACCGCACGCTCTCAGGCCAGATCTTGGAGTCAGCAGTGAGCCCAATGACATCGCTCGCGTGGCCGCTCGATGAGCCCGCCCAAAACCCCGGTCCATTGCGGACGACAACCAGCCGCGCGGTCGAGTCGGGCGCCTGATTTCGCTCGACCAGCCGCAGCAGGCCTTGCTCCACCTGGTCGCGATCCGCCGGCATCGCGATGTTCAGCAATGCGGCATCGCGCGACATCCGTGCCCAATGGCGTTCCCACGCGAACAATGCGCCGTCGGCCACACGGAGCGTCGTGAAGACACCCCATCCGGCCAGCAGGCCAAGTTGCCCGGCAAACAGACCGGCCTCCCCGCCATCCTTGATTTTTCCGTTATGGAGGATAAAGCGATGCATCGACATGGGTTGTGTTAATTGTCTCACCGTTAAATCTTTGTCGCGCACAACGCCTCACGGCTGTGCGCTTTCTTCGCGTTTGGCTTTGAATTCAGCCCCCGGCTTCCACTCCGGATATTTCGGGTCGTTCGCGATCCGGTTCCCGATCTCGAAGAAGACCCGCAAGTCTTCGACCGCGCCGGAAAGGTCCCAATCGGGCTTCACTTCATCGGAGGGTTTGTGATAGTCGTGCTCGGTGTAATAGTCCACCTTTTCTTTTCCATAACCCGCCGGCTTGCCGATGAACTCAATGCCTGAGTCCGGGTCGAGCGCCGGCACGCCCTGTTTGGCGAACTCGAAATGGTCGGACCGGTAATAACTGCCTTTGCCCGGAGCCGGATCGCCCCTGACCGTGCGCCCATGGCTCTTCAGAACATCTGTTGCCGTATCGTCGAGCGTCGAGCTGCCGAGTCCGATCAAAGTCATGTCCGAGGTTTTGCCCCAAACGTTCAACTCATCCATGTTGATGTCGGCCAGCGTATTTTTCAACGGATACAGAGGGTTAACACTGTAATATTCCGAACCCAGGAGGCCTTGCTCTTCAGCCGTCACGGAGAGAAAGAGGATCGACCGTTTCGGCGCCGGCGACAGCTTCGTGTAAGCGCGCGCAATCTCGAGCAATCCACCGACTCCGGATGCGTTGTCTCGCGCCCCGTTGTAGATCTGGTCGCCCTTGAGCTCGGGATCGCGCCCGAGGTGGTCCCAGTGCGCGGTGTAAATCACATATTGATTCTTTAAGTTCGGATCGCTGCCCGCCAGCTTCCCGACGACATTGTGGGAGTCGATCTTGCGCAGGGTGTTGTCAATGTGGAAGCTGGCCTTCGCGCCTGGCAGCGTGAGAGGTTTGAAGTCCTTCCGGATCGCGGACTTTTTCAACGCGGCGAGATCCAGACCGGCCATGCGGCACAACTCGGCGGCTTTGTCGTACGTGAACCAGCCCTCCACCGGAACCCGGCCCGCGTTGTTGTCGGGGCTCTGAATTCCGAAATTTTCCCCGCCCCAGCTATCGGCGACAACTTCAAACGGATATCCGGCAGGCCCGGTCTCGTGGACGATGATCGCCGCCGCCGCGCCTTTCTGCGAGGCGATTTCATACTTGTAAGTCCACCGGCCGTAGTAGGTCATGGCCGCGCCCTTGAACATCTGGTCATCGAGCTTCGTCGGATCCTTCGGATCGGGAATGGCCGGGTCGTTGACCAGCATCAGGATGGTCTTGCCTTTGACGTCGACGTCTTTGTAGTCGTCCCACCCGTACTCCGGCGCCACCACTCCATGACCGACGAAGACGATATCCGACCCCTTGACGTCGACCGCCGGCACGTAGCGGCTGGAAACCGCGATGTAATCCTTCTTTTCCACGAGCGCAAGTTTTCGACCCCGCGCCGATATATCCAGGTGCGGCTTCGAAGTGATGCCGGCCAGCGGAACGCTTTGCAGATACGTGCCATCCGGATTGCCCGGCTGAAGGCCGATCTGATGAAACTGGCCCTGCAGCCACGCGATGGTCTTCTGGTCACCGTCCGAGCCGGGCTTGCGGCCTTCGAAATCGTCCGACGACAGTTTTTTGATTTCGTTCAGGAGCGAATCGGCGTTGATCGAATCCGCCGCGGACTTCAGATTCGCCTGTGGGTCTCGCGCGCACGCCGTGAGCACGGCGGCGATCACCAGAGTGCTGCTTCTCTTCATTGCAACCTTCATTTCTTCATTGCAACCTTCATGGCAACGATTGTGTCATCAGCATCCTCATAAATGTAAAATATGTGACACTGGACCCTGCATGCGTACCGCCCCCATCGCGATTTGCCTGACCATCCTGCCCCTGATCTCGTGTTCGAGCGCTCCCGCCACCAGGCAGCCGATCATTTACGCGGCGGGCGATAAAGCAACGATCGGTCCACTGGTCTACAACATGACCGATGGGGAATTTACCCAGCAGCTCGGCGACGATCCGAACTCCGCGCGCGCGGCGCAGAATCGTTTTTATCTTCTGAGGCTGAGCGTCTCCAATTCCGGGAACGAAGATAAGCCGATCCCGGCAATGATGCTGGTCGACGACGATGGCACGGCTTACAACGAATTGTCGGATGGCGCCGGGATTCCGAATTGGCTCGGAGTGGTCCGCAAGGTGGGCGCGGCGCAGACCGAGCAGGGCTACGTGGCCTTCGACGTTCCGTTGAAGCATTACCGGCTGCGGCTGAACGATCCGCTCGACGAGCGGGAAGTCGCGATCGATGTGCCGTTCTCGTTCGTGCACGAGCGGGGAAGCAATCTCCTGAGTACGCCGGCCGCGCCATCCGCGGCGCCGGACATCGACCTTCCATCGAAGAAGTAGATCCTGAAAAGCATAGAATTAGAGGTACGATTCCATGCTGGCGGCACAGCTTCTCACGGTCATGTCCCTCGCGGTGATGCCACTCGCACCCCTGGCCTTTGCTCAAAAGAGCGCGGACGCCCAGAAAACCGGAGCGTCGGGCCAGACGCTGAAAGCCGTCCGGCCCGTGGTTTCCCAGTCCGAAGACGGGGCGCCGCTTGAAAACGGACTTCTCTTTCAGCCGGGCGACATCGCGTTCTTCAGTTTCCAGGTGGAGAACTATAAGGTGGGTCCAACCGGAAAAGTGCAGCTCACCGGTCACATCCAGCTCTTCGATCCGAAGGGCACCCCGATCATTCCGGAGGATGAGGTGGTCATCGGCACATCCCTCGGCGACGAAGACAAGGAGTGGAAACCGAAGCTGCGACTTCAAATTCAGTTGCCTTCGATCGCGCCGCCCGGATCTTACCGGATCAAATACGATGTCAACGATGTGCAGGCGCACCAGGCCGTGTCAGGGGAGCTTGCTTTTCCCGTCGGCGGCATGGGCGTCGAACCGGCGAGCGCACTCACGATCCGGAATACCGGCTTCTACCGCACGCAGGACGATCCGACACCCCTCAAGACAGTGGCCTATCGGGCGGGCGACGTCCTCTGGGTGCGCTTCGATATCACCGGCTACAAGTACGGTGAACAGAATGCGATCGACGTGGCTTACGATGTGGCGGTGAACGGGCCCGACGGCAAGCAATTGTTCGCGCAGGAAGACGCGGCCGTCGAGCGGAGCCAGGCGTATTATCCGCAGCCGTGGGTGCCGGGCGGCTTCAACCTGAACCTGCAATCGACGATGAGGGCGGGGACGTATACGCTCGTCCTGACGGCGCGGGATGGCATCGGAAAACAGATGGCCGTGATGAAGGCCGATTTCAAGGTGGAGTAGACGCGCTCGCCGCGCCGCAGACACATCCACAAGATCCCGCCCTCGACTGTGATTCACATTTGAATATACAATAAAAAGTGTGGAGACGGTATTTACGTGGGATCCGACGAAGGCCGAAACGAACCTTCGGAAACATGAAATATCATTCGAGACGGCAGTGGAAGCGTTCGACGACCCCTTTCAGGTCGTGCAGGAAAACGATCTCGTTGGCGACGAGCAGCGCCTCACGCTTGTCGGCATGACGCGTCGATTGATGCTTGTTCTCGTCGTGTTCGTTGATCGAACCGGCGATAAGCACACCGAAGTTCTGCGTCTGATCTCCGCCAGAAAGGCAAACGAATATGAAAAAGGCTCCTATGAAGACCAGTTCCGGTAAGCGGCTGAAAATCAGCGACGAAACGCGTGCCCTTTATGCGGCCCGCGACAAGAGCCTCGACAATCTCGATCCGGAGAATCCCGTCAGGCCGCCGGAGTTCTGGGAGAACGCCGAGATCGGGAAGTTTTACCGGCCGATCAAGACGCAACTCTCGTTCCGGGTCGATAACGACGTGCTCGAGTGGCTGAAATCGAAAGGCGGCGGGCATCTTACCCGCATCAACGAAATTCTTCGCAAAGAGATGATGGCGGAGCGCGCTACGTAGACTTCGCGAATTCAAAGACTGCGTCTTCCAGTTTGTCCAGAGCGCCGGTGAAAAAGTGGTCTCCGGTTTCAATGAATTCGAGGCGCTTTGGTTCGGCGAACCATTCGAAGGCCGCTTCCAATTCCCTCCTGGGCCCGTGTTCGTCGATCGTGCTTTGCACAAAAAACTTCGAGACGCCGCAGTGGGCGAGGTATTCGAATCGTCCGCGGCTGGTCGGAAATCCGGCGGCGATCAGGCGCGCGGGCGGCAGGGCGAGCCCGCATCCGAGCTTCATGACGATGCGCGATCCGAACGAAAATCCGGCCATCGAGAAGGGAAGCTCGGGATAGCGTGCGCGCAGAACGCCGAGGGCAGCGCGCGCGTCTTCGACTTCGCCGGGTCCGTTATCGTGCACGCCTTCGCTCGCACCGACGCCGCGGAAATTGAAGCGCAGCACAACGGCGTCCGCGCGGCGCATGGCGCGCGCGATGCGGTAGACGACTTTGTTGTGCATCGTCCCGCCGAACAGAGGATGCGGATGGCATACGAGACACGCCTCGCGCGGCACGCCGTTTTCCGGTTCTTCGAGCAGAGCTTCGAGTCGTCCCGCGGGGCCGTCGATGAAAAGCGATTCTATCTTTCGGGGCAAATTACTAAACAGCGCTTCGCGCGGGCTCAGTTGGTCCGGTAGTTGGTGAACTGAAGATCGAGGCCGAAGTCGCTGCCTTTGAGGAGCTGAATGGCCTGCTGGAGAGTGTCGCGGTCCTTGCTGCTGATGCGTACGAGATCGCCCTGGATGGCGGCCTGCAGTTTGAGCTTGCTGTCTTTGATCTTCTTCACGATGTCGCGTGCTTTCTCGATCGGGATGCCGGAGGTGAGGGTAACCTCCTGCTTCACGCTCGAACCAGCCGCGGAATTGATCGTGCCGTACGTCAGGTTCCTGATCGGCACGCCGCGCTTGACCAGCTTCGACTGCAGAATCTCGGTGATGGCTTTGAGCTTGAAGTCATCGCCGCTGGCAAGCGTCAGCTTCTTTTCTTTTTCGTTGAGCTCGATCAAGGATTTGGAATCCTTGAGGTCGTAGCGCGTGGTGATCTCTTTCATGGCCTGCTGGATGGCGTTGTTGACCTCCGGCATCTCGATCAGGGAGACCACGTCGAAGCTGTTGTCTGGCATAGGAAATAACCAGTTTACTTGCTGACGCCAGGCAACACGCCATCCCGGAATAATCCCAGTCCCGTAATCACCGGTTCCTCGTGCTCCTCGAACTGAACGATCGGCTCCTCAGTGTTTGCCGCGGCTGCGGTCCGCCATCGCGCGGCAGCCAGCACGATGACGAGGACGGCTGCGATCTTTCCGTAAAGCACAACGTCGTCGAGCGCCTGCCGCTCCAGCTTCGTGCCCTCGAAGACCACCCTGTGCAGCGCAAAGGCTACCCCGACAAACATCAGACGCCCGAAGGCCTTACCCGGCAACCACGAACAGGTGAAC
>DASZLP010000034.1:0-25513 GCA_035552355.1 Bryobacteraceae bacterium
GACGATTCGCTCGGAGCGCGCGCTGCGCTCGTCCCAACGCCGCTCTGAAGAGTTTGGCCCCGCAGCTAACGATTGGTAACCGCCGCGCCGTTAGAGGCGAGCGATCGTGACCAGGGACAATAGCGAAAGCCATAGCCCTTGTAGTCGGCTCACAATCAGCCCTTGCTCGGGCTGGATGCATGAGCCCGCCGCCAACCTTTCTCAAATCGATTGGTGTCCGCGAAGGTGTTCCTTCGCCGATGCCTCCGCCCCGGGTGGTTCACGGAACGGTTCTACAGGAATGCGCTCGTAACACACCTCCAGGACCGTCAGGTATTCTCTGCCGCCCGGGGCCTCGAGAGCAACGCGGTCCCCTGCCGCGGACTTAAGCAACGCGCGCCCCAGCGGCGACACCCAACTGATGTGGTTGCGATTCAGATCCACCTCGTCGGTTCCCACGATGCTCACCACGCGTTCCGTTCCTGTGGAATTGGCGAATCGGACGGTCGCTCCGAAGAATGCCCGCGTCGCGGCCTGCCCCGCCCTCGGGCGTTCCGGGTCCACCACTTCCGCGGCTTCGATTCGCTTCGTGAGAAAGCGAATCCGCCCATCGATCTGACGCAGCCGCCGCTTGCCATACTGATAGTCGGCGTTTTCACTGCGATCGCCATTGCTCGCAGCCCACGCCACCACCCTCGTCACGGCCGGGCGTTCCCTGGTGAGCAGAAACCGGTGTTCATCTATCAGGCGCCGCAGGCCGCTCGGCGTTATGTAGTTCTTGCCTCGCGCCGCGGTGTCGTCTGCTTGCGGTTTTCTCGTAAACCCTTTTCGCATATGAAGTCCTTGATGAGGCTGTGGCGTGGGGCCGCAAAACCGTGTTCGCCTGCCGCGCATCGGTCGAGGCGCGAGTTCCTCCCCCAGCCGAGCCTTGCCGCTGGTCTCCCCATCGTCAAAGACATCTTCCAGGCTGAATCGCGTTTCGGCATTCATTAAGGTGCAAGGCTCTAAATCGATCGCTTTTAAGCAAAATATTTTCGCGACTGCACAATCGCTTGCTTTTCGTCAATGCTCCCCGCCGGTTTTTGCAATTGGCTGACGCGACGAGCACAGGAATTTCCCTTTGGCCCACAATAAATTACTGCACTCCGCGGCATGGACTTCTTTAGACAACCAGAGTGGCCCAAATTGGCTTTCCGCCACCCCTGCGCCGCCCCGCCTTGACACCCTTAAACAAACATTTTAAACTGCTGTTTATACGGTGACCCAACGCCTGTTGTGCCCGATAAAAGAACCCAAATGACCGCGTCGCTTCCAGACTCCAATCGCCCCGTTCTTCCGGAGAGCACCCGCACCCGGCTCCTCGACGCCGCTGGCGAAGTGTTCGCGGAGTCCGGATTCCGCGGCGCGACCGTCCGTGAGATTTGCGCCCGCGCCGGTGTAAACATCGCGCTGGTCAACTACCATTTCGGCGATAAGCTCGAGCTCTATACTGAAGTCCTCCGGCATTCCATCGGAGCCTCCGGCAAGGGCGTCATCAAACAAGCCATTCAGAGCACCGCTCCTCCCGAGGAGGCTTTCCGTGAGCTGATCCATGCCATGCTGCAGCGCGTCTGCCGCGGCGACCGGCCGGGCTGGCAGTTTCGCCTGATGATCCACGAGCTCGCCCAGCCGACGCCGGCCATGTCGGCCGTGATCGACGAAACCATGAAGCCGGTCTATAACCGCTTCCGCGAGTTGATCGGCGGCATGCTCGATCTTCCCGTGGATCACGATAAGGTGCGCCTTCTGACGCACAGCGTTATCGCGCAGGTGGTTCACTATGTGCACGCGCGCCAGGTGGTGGCGCGCGTCTGGCCCGAACTCGAGCTGACGCCGGAACGTATCGCCCAGATAGCAACCCATATCGCCGATTTCTCGCTCGCGGGATTGCGCTCGGAATCAAATCTGTCAACGAAGGCAAGCAGCAAAAAATGAGCACAACGGAATGAGCACAACGAAATGAGCACAACGACGACACCTCCAGCTTCGGCCCCGGCATCGGCACCGGCGCAGAAACAACCCGCGCCCCCGCCCGCCGCGCGCCCCCGCCGCAAGATTTTCCCGCTGCTCATCGTCATCCTCGGCGTCGCCGCTTTCTTCATCTGGCGCGGCTACTTCGCTAACCCGCCCGTTCCCGACAGCATCGTCACCGTCAGCGGACGCATCGAAGGCGACGACTCCGCCGTCTCTCCCAAAGTTGCCGGACGTATCGTCGATATCCGCGTCCGCGAAGGCGACAGCGTCAAAGCCGGCGACACGATCGCCACGCTCGACGACGCGCAGGTACGCGCCCGCGAAGACCAGGCCCGCGCCGCGCTCGACGGCGCCGAAGCCCGCGTCAAAGCCGCCAACGATCAGATCGCCGTCTACGAGCAGCAATTGCAGCAGAACGATCTGCAGACTGAGCAGTCGAAGGTCGATGCCGCCGGACGCGTCCGTCAGGCCGAGGCCGACGTGGCTGCCGCCGAATCCGAGCTCGCCCAGCAGGAAGCTTCCATGAAGCTCGCACAGTGGGATAAGGACGCCTACCAGAAACTTGCGAAGACCGGCGCCGTTTCCGAGCGGCAGGGTCAGCAGGCTGCCGCCACCGCCGATCAGCAGACGGCTGCGGTTGCCGCCGCCCGCCGCCGCGTCGATGCCGCGCACGCCGCACTCACCACCGCGCAGGCCAATCTCTCGAATCCGGGAATTCGCGGATTCCAGGCCGCCACCGTCCGGAAAGAAATCGATCAGCAGAAGGGCGACATCGCCTCCGCGGTCGCCGCCGCCCAGCAGGCCCGCTTCCAACTCGCCGAAGCCGAGGACAATCGCCGCGACCTCACCGTCATCGCTCCTTTCGACGGCACCGTGATGACGCGCGCGGCCGAGCCCGGCGAAGTCGTCACCGCGGGCACGGCCATCGTTACTCTTCTCGATATGAGCAAGGTCTACCTGCGCGGCTACATCCCCGAAGGCCAGATCGGCAAAGTGAAGATCGGCCAGCGCGCGCGCGTTTATCTCGATTCCGCGCCCGACAAGGCCGTCGACGCTATGGTCGAGCGTATCGATCCGCAGGCGACTTTCACGCCGGAAAACACGTACTTCCGCGACGACCGTGTGAAGCAAGTAGTGGGCGTCAAGATCCTTCTCAAAGGCGCTTTGGGATTCGCCAAGCCCGGCATGCCGGCCGATGGCGACGTCCTCGTACAAGGCGACACCTTCCCCGCCGGCCGCTTCAACAAATGATGCCTTGCAACAAGAGCCACAGGCTAAAGCCTGTGCCACCATCGCCTGTCCTATCGGCTTCGGTCTGGAATGAGAGATGGTGGCACAGGCTTCAGCCTGTGACTTTCATTGACCTATGACCGTCGCTGAACCCATCACGCACGCGCCCCGCGCCACCGCGCCGGCAATCCAGATCCGCGACCTCTGGAAGCGCTACGGCACACGCGAAGCGAGCGTCGAGGCCGTGCGCGGCATCAACCTCCAAATCGCCGATGGCGAAATCTTCGGACTCATCGGACCCGACGGCGCCGGCAAAACCTCCACCTTCCAGATCCTCGCCGGCGTCATGGAAGCCACGTCCGGAACCGCCGAAGTTTTCGGACGCCCCGCGCGCGAAGCGCGTGCCCAGACCGGCTATCTCACACAGTCCTTCAGCCTCTATCCCGACCTCACCGTCGCCGAAAACATCCGCTACATCGGCGACCTGCGCCGCGTGCCGCCGGATCAGATCGCCGAGCGCGGCATGCGCTACCTCCGCATGTTCGATATGGACCGCTTCGAGCACCGCCTCGCGGGCCGCCTCAGCGGCGGCATGAAACAGAAGCTCGCCCTCGCCTGCGCGCTCGTGCCCGAGCCACGCGTGCTGCTCCTCGATGAGCCCACCACCGGCGTCGACCCTGTCTCGCGCCGCGAATTCTGGGACACTCTGGCGCACCTCGCGGCCGACGGACTCACGATCGTCCTCGCTACTCCTTATCTCGACGAAGCCGAGCGCTGCAATCGCGTGGCTTTCATGCATCTCGGCGAAATCCGCCAGACCGGGACGCCCGCCGAGCTGCGCGCGAGCCTGCATGCCAGCCGCATGGAGATCCACACCGCGAACCTGGCCAAAGCGGAGCGCGTTCTGTCGAACATCGCGGGTCCCGATGAAGAAATTGTGGATGTTCAACGCTTCGGCGATCGGCTCGATTTGCTCGTCCATCATCCCGAAGAAGGCCGCCGCGCCGCCGATCAGGCGCTTGCCGCCGAGTCGCTCTCAATCGACGATGTGCGCATCGACCAGCCGACGCTCGAAAACACTTTCGTCGCGATCCTGCGCGGGCTCGGCCTTAAAGTCAGCGACGATCCGTTTCCGGGCCGCCGCGATCACGGAGCGCTGCGCGGAAGCGTCGCCATCGGCGCCACACAGCTTTGCAAGGAGTTCGGCACATTCAAAGCGGTGAAGAACGTGACCACCGAGGTCCGCTACGGCGAGATCTACGGGCTGCTCGGAGCCAATGGCGCCGGCAAGACCACCACCATCAAGATGCTCTGCGGCCTGCTGCCGCCCACCGCGGGCCAGATGCAGCTCGCGGGTGAAAGAGGAAGTTTTCGCTCCAGCGCGGTCCGCCAGAAGATCGGCTATATGTCGCAGAAGTTCTCGCTCTACGACGATCTCTCGATCACGGAAAATCTCGAATTCTTCGCGGGCGTGTATGGCGTCCCCGACGAGGAGCGCGCCGAGAAGATGCGCTGGGTGCTTGCCTTCTCCGGACTCACCGGCAAAGAGGGTCAGCTCGTCGGCAGCCTCCCGCAGGGCTGGAAGCAGCGTGTCGCTTTCGGAGCGGCGATCCTTCATGAGCCGAGTGTGCTCTTTCTCGACGAGCCGACTTCCGGCGTCGATCCGCTGGCGCGCCGCTCATTCTGGCGCATGATCAACCGCCTCGCCGACGCGGGTACGGCGATTCTCGTGACAACCCACTATCTCGAAGAGGCCGAGCAATGCAATCGCCTCGGCTTCATGGTCGCCGGAGAGCTTGTCACCGAGGGCACTCCCACTCGCATCAAGGCCGCGCAAAGCGGTCATCTGCTCGAATTCGTGGTCGACCGGCCCCAGCGCGCCATCGACTTGCTGAAGAGCGATACCGAGCGCTGGCGCGTGTCGCTGTTCGGCGAGCGCCTTCACATCATCACGGAGGATGACGCCGCGACCGCGGAGCGGACCACGCGCGGCGAGCTCGAACGCAACGGCATTCGCGTCATCAGCGCCCGCGAAGGCCGCTTCTCGCTCGAAGACGTCTTCATCAGCGTAGTCGAAAAAGCCCGTCAGGAAGGAAAGGTCGCGGTAGAAGAATGACATTTCGTCGCCAAAACAGCATCCGCCTCCCGCACGCGCGTTTGGCAAGAAGCACCGAGGCCTAAACCATGCGCCGCATCCTCGCCCAAACTCGCAAAGAGCTCACTCAGATCATCCGCGACAAGATGGCCCTCGGACTCGCCCTGATCCTCCCTCTCTCCCAGCTCATCCTCATGGGCTCAGCCATCTCGCTCACCGTCAACGACCTCCCCATCGCCGTGCAGGATCTCGACGACTCAAGCGCCTCGCGCTCGCTCGTCGATGCTTTCCGCCGCTCGAACACGTTCCACATCGTTCCGTTCGCGGTCGACAAACAACCTGAGGCCGCGTTCATCACCAACAAAGCCCGCGCCGCGCTGATCATTCCCGCGCGTTTCGGGCGCGACATCGCCCGCGGCATTGCCTCGCCCGTCCAGATGCTCATCGATGGCTCGGACTCCAACACAGCGCGCCTCGTCTCCGGATACGCGAACGAAGTCACCGCCGCGTGGAATTCCGATCATGCGGGCGGCGCGCGCACACCGCCGGTCGAGGCCGCGATTCGCTTCTGGTACAACCCCGGACGGTCGTCGAAAAAATTCTACGGGCCGGGCATCTTCGTACTCGCCCTCTCGCTCTTCCCTCCCCTGCTCGCGACGCTGGCCTCGGCGAAAGAAGGTGAGCAGAAGACCATCCTGCAGGTCTACGTATCGAGCATCTCGGCGCACGAATTTCTGCTCGGCAAAATCCTGACTTTCATGGTCGTCGCGGGCTGCGAGACCCTGCTGCTCCTCACGCTTCTCTTCACGTACTTCGGACTCAACTTCGCCGGCGACCCCACGCCCTTCATCGTCGGCACCATCCTCTACGCCTTCTGCGTCGCGACCTTCGGAACGTTGATCGGCTCGGCGATACCAAACCAGGCGGCCGCCATGCAGGCCGTCGCCATGTTCGGATTTCTGCTCGTCTTCATGCTTTCCGGCCTGATCTTCCCGATCCAGAACATTCCGGTGCAGATCCGCTGGCTCTCGAACTTCGTCTGGGGACGTTATTACATCGACATCGTCCGCGACGCTCTGCTGCAGGGCGGCGGATGGCCCGCGCAGTGGTGGAAGGTGGTCGTCATCGGCTTCACCGGGTCGATCTTCTATCTCATGGCCTGGCGCAACATGCGCCGCATGCAGCTCAAGGCATAGTCAGTATGAAGACACTGATCCAATCTCTGATGAGCCATCGCATGCGCGCCGTCCTGCGCAAGGAGTTCGCGCAGATCCGCCGCGACCGCCGGCTCGCCATGTCGCTTACCCTTCCGCCGATTCTGCAGCTTCTGCTCTTCAGCGTCGTGCTCAACGCGACCGTCTCGAATCTCAAACTCGGCATCATCGACGACAGCCGCACGCCCGAAAGCCGCGGCCTCACCTCGACACTCACCGAAAGCAAGAGCTTCCGTCTCGCCGGATACTACTACGATGTGAACAAACTCGGCGACGCGATCAGCAAGGGCGACGTCGATGCCGGTGTCGTGATTCCTCCGACCTATGCAAGGGATCTGCAGCGGGGCCAGTCCGCCACCGTGCAGCTTCTTCTCAACGCGATGAACGCCAACACGGCCGCGATCGCGCAGGGATATGCGGAAGGCGTCCTCCAGACTTACAACCGCGACCTCACGGAGAACGGCCTCCACGCGCGCGTCATCCAGATCCCGGTCAACGACATCGCGCGCCGCGGCGTTGCGCGCCTCACCGGCGCCTATCTCTACAACCCGGGGCTCGTCGGCTCCTGGTTCGTCGTCACCGGTATTCTCGGCCTGCTGCTGATCCTGAACGGCTCGATCGTGGCCGCCACGTCGATGGTGAAGGAGCGCGAGCGGGGCACGATCGAGCAGCTCCTGATGTCGCCCGCGGGCACTTACGAGATCATCATCGCCAAGATCGCGCCGCTGTTCTTTCTGCTTTTCCTGATGGTCCTGTTCTCGCTCGCCGTGATCAAAGTCGCCTTCGACGTGCCCTTTCACGGAGGCGTCACGGTGCTGCTGCTCGGCTCGGCACTGTGCGTGCTCTCGGGAATCGGCATCGGGACGGTCATCGCCACCTTCACCCATTCCGCCTATCAGGCGCAGTTGACCAGCTTCTTCGTCAACCCTCTGCTGACGACGGCATCCGGCGCAATCACTCCAGCCGAAGCAATTCCGGGATGGCTGCAGCCGCTCGTCCGCATCAATCCGATACGCCACTTCAGCGTGATCGCGCGCTCCAGCATGATCAAAGGCAGCGGTCTCGATACCCTCTGGCCGGACTTTCTCGTGCTCTCCATCTTCACCTTGATCATGGTGTCGGCGAGCGTCTGGCGTTTCCGCAAACAGCTCAGTTGACGAAAATGAAAAATCGACTTCTCTTCACAGTGATTGCCGCGCTGATCGGCACGAGCGCACTCGCGCAATTCGGTCCTCCAGCGGGCGGGACCACAGGCGCACAGGCAAACCAGATCCCGCTTTCGGGACGCACCGCGCAAGCAGGCTCCGTCACCGCGTCTGAATCCGCAGTCGCCGGTACGACCAACAGCGTCAACACGATCAATCCGACCGTGCAGGCCGCCGGACCCTACGCCGGCAGCGCGCTCAGCACGGCGAAAATGCCGTTCAACGGCAAGCTCTCGTTGAAGGACGCCATCGCCCGCGGGCTTCAATACAACCTCGGTGCCGTCGGACTCTCCATCGCGCTGCAACAGGCCGAGGGACAGACACGCGTTGTCCGGTCCGCTCTGATGCCGAACCTCAACGGCACACTCTCGGAAACAGTCCAGCAGACCAACCTGCGCGCCTCAGGCTTTCGGATCTCGACTCCATTTCCAGGCATTTCCATTCCTTCGATCGTCGGGCCCTTCAACTATTTCGACCTGCGCGCCCGCCTCACGCAGACCGTCGCCGACATGACCGCGCTTAACAACTACCGCTCGGCCAAAGATACGTTCGCCGCCAATCAGTTCTTCTCGCAGGATTCGAAAGACCTCGTCGTGCTCGCGGTCGGGGGTGCTTATCTCCAGGTGATCGCGGCGCGCGCCCGGGTGGATTCCGCGAAGGCCCAGCTCGACACCGCCAACGCCCTCTACGACCAGACCGCCCAGCAGCGCGCGACCGGACTTGTGTCGCAGATCGATCTCAACCGCAGCGAAGTCCAGTTGCTCACCCAGAAGCAGCGCCTCGCCACTCTGCAGAACGATTTCTCGAAGCAGAAGATCAACCTCGCCCGCCTGACCGGCGTTCCGCCGAACGATCGTTTCGACCTCACCGACGACGTGCCTTTCGCCGACGCGCCCGTTCTTGCCGAAGAAGACGCCGTGACGCAGTCGCTGATGGCGCGGCCGGATATCAAAGCCGCCGAAGCGCAGATCAAAGCCGCCGAGAAGAATGTCGCGGCCGCGCACGCCGAGCGCTTGCCGTCGCTTGCGCTGAACGCCGACTATGGCGTGATCGGCACCAACCCCTCGCAATCGCACGGGACGTTTTCGGTTTCGGGTACACTCCGCATTCCGATGTGGGAGGGTGGACGCACTGAAGGCGATATCGAACAAGCTAACGCCGCTCTCGCGCAGCGGCGCGCCGAGCTGGAAGATCTGCGCAGCCGCGTCGAGAGCGAAGTCCGCAACGCTTTCCTGGATCTGGAGGCAGCGAAGAGTCAGGTCGAGGTAGCGCGCCGGAATCTCGACGTCACGCGCGAAACCCTTACGCTGACCCGGCAACGCTATGACGCGGGCGTTACCGATTCGGTCGAGGTTTCGCAGGCGCAGTCGTCGGTCGCATCGGCGGAGCTCGATTACATCAACAGCGTCTTCGCGCACAATGTGGCGAAGCTGTCGCTCGCGCGCGCGGCCGGAAACGCGGCGGACAATCTTCCACGGTTCCTCAAGATGCAGTAGCGCTAATCGTGGCGCAGGCGATCGTGCTCCTCCCGCATCGAGCGAAGGTTACTCAAATCGTCACGCAGCGCATCGCGGTCCGCCGGATTCAGCGAGTTATGATCCACGACATTTTTCACGTCGTCAATCGCCGTATCCAGCTTGCCTTTATCGAAGTTGCCGCGCGTAAACTCGCGGTCGAAATCCGAGAGATGCTTCTGCGCGTTTTCATACCGTTCGACTTCAGTGCCGTGCCGATGCCGCTCGAAATCGGCTGCCCGCTGCAGGTCGGTCTGCGTACGGTCGATTACTCCGCGCGCGTGTTCCTGTGCCGAAACCCCCGCCGTGAGTCCGCACAGGAGGACCGCGGCCGCCAAAATACATCTGAACATACATGCCCCGATTGCAACCGCCGGGCCAATTGTTCGACAAGGCGGCTAATGTGCTCGCGCGATGGCGCGGGCGCGAGCCCGGCCCCTATACTGACTCACAACGCCGGGCGGAACACGGTGTACGGCCGGGCTTACAGACTCTCGATGCGGCGCCCGGGAGGAGCGTCGCAATCGGCGAGGGCGTTCGCCTCCACTTACGCATGGAAACGTTCGACAGCCTGAACCGCGTGAATCCGGGCACGCCCAATCGATTCGTGAACACGGCGCAGTTCGGCACGATTACGGAGTCATCGATGCCGGGACGGCAGGTGCAGCTCAGGGCGCGGCTTTCGTTCTGAGTGTGAGGAATCCGCGGCCCCTCCGCGCCACGCGCTGTGTAAGCTGGGACTATGGTCGGCACAGGCCGCCGCAAATCCATCGCCTTCTTCATTTCGCTCGGCACCGGCCTGACGCTGGTCAGCATCTTTCTTTATGTCGGGTGGGTGCTGCTCGACTGGCGTTCGGGGATTCTGCTTTTCCTCGGGATCGTCCTCACCGCGCTGATCATCGCGGGAGTCGTCCTGAACACGATCTTTCTGGTTCGTGAAATCCGGCGCAACGAGCAGCATGACTCGTTCATCAATGCCGTCACGCACGAGCTCAAGACGCCCGTAGCATCGATACGGCTCTACGTCGAAACGCTCAAGAGCCGGCATGTGGATGAGTCGAGGCGCGAGGAATTTTACGGCATCATCCTCTCCGACAGCGACCGCCTGCTGGGCACGATCGAACAGATCCTCCGCACTGGACGCGTCGGTTCGTCAAGCCGGAAGCCGCACCTGGCGCCGATGCGCCTCGATGAGCTGGTGGGCGAGTGCGTAGCGCGCGCGCGCATCCTGCATCACATCCCGCCGGAGTTGTTGAAGTACGAGCCTGGCACGCCGCTGCCGATTCAGGGCGACTACGATGAAGTACACGCCGCGGTTTCGAACCTGATCGACAACGCGGTGAAGTATTCCGGCAGCGAAAGCGGCATCGAAGTGGCCGCCCGCGAGCGTGAGAACCGCTTTGCCGAGGTCAGCGTCAGCGATAAGGGACCCGGCATCGCCGGACACGAGCTTAAGCGCATCTTCAAACGCTTTTACCGGATTCACGGACCGCTGGCGATCCGGGTGAAAGGCACCGGCCTCGGCCTCTACATCGTCCGCTCGGTCGCCCGGAGACACGGCGGACGCGCCTGGGCGGAAAGCGGCGGTCCGGGCAAAGGCAGCCGGTTTACTTTGCAATTCCCCATCGCGAGATGAAGCGGATCCTGGTCGTAGAGGACGAGCAGCATCTGGCCGAGGGCCTGCGCTTCAATCTGGAAGCCGAGGGCTATCGGGTCGATGTGGTGGAAACCGGCGAGGCGGCGCTCGACCTGCTGCTCGATCGCACCAATGAATTCGACATCGTGGTCCTCGACGTGATGCTGCCGGGAAAAAGCGGTTTCGAGGTTATTTCCGAAATGCGGCAAGCGGGCCAGTTCGTGCCGACGTTGATTCTGACGGCGCGCGGACATTCCGACGATGTGCTCGAGGGGTTCTCGGCGGGCGCTGACGACTACCTCACCAAGCCGTTCGATCTTTCGATTCTGATTGCGCGCATTCAGGGGCTGCTGCGGCGCCGGGACTGGCTGCATCGGGCGCAGCAAACTCTGGAAAGGCCGGCCGAACGAAGCGATGAATTTACATTCGGCGAGAAGTCGGTCTTTTTCGATCTGCTCGAGCTGCGCGTGCGCGGCCAGGTGTTTCCGCTGACGCTGATGGAGATGAACGTCCTGCGATATCTGATTCAGCACGAAGGCAAGCCGGTGTCGCGCAAGGCGATGCTGGAAGACGTCTGGGGACTGCACGAAGACACCGACACCCGCGCTATCGACAATTTCATCGTGCGTCTGCGGCGGTATATCGAGGATGATCCAGCAAAGCCGCGGCACTTGCTCGCGGTCCGCGGCGTGGGGTATCGGTTTATTGCCGAGCCGCCGGCGAAGTAGTGGGCGGGCCGATTGACCATGCAAACTTAACCCGGAAATCTCACAGCATCGCGGAGAAAAAGCGCCGGCACGATTGCCTGAGGCGGCGGACATGAGTGTTCCGCGCCACAGGTTTACAGTGTGGCGCGGGCGATCGTGCCGGCGCTTGTTACGCCAGGATCAAGCGATCCAGCGCTTGATGAAATTCGTGTCGAACGTACCCGCGATGAAGTCCGGCTCATTCAGAATGCGCTTATGCAGAGGAATCGAAGTGTGAATCCCCTCGATCACGAACAAATCGAGCGCCCGCTTCATTCGCTGAATGGCTTCGTCGCGGTCGCGGCCGTATGAGATCAACTTCGCAACGAGTGAATCGTAATAAGGAGGAATGACCCCATCCTGATAAGCGTGCGTGTCGACGCGAATCCCGACGCCGCCCGGGAGATTTAATCCTGTGATGCATCCGGGCGATGGCGTGAAAGTCACAGGGTCTTCCGCGTTGATGCGGCATTCGATCGCGTGACCCCTCGGCTGAACCGGGCCGCCAAGGATTTCCCCCAGCTTGTCGCCGGCCGCGATGCGGATCTGCGCCTTCACCAGATCGACTCCGGTGACCGCTTCGGTAACCGGATGCTCCACCTGAATGCGGGCGTTCACTTCAATGAAGTAAAGGTCCCCCTTCTCATCCATCAGGAATTCGACGGTTCCCGCGTTGCTGTAGCCAATTGCCTTGATGGCCTCCCGCAGCTTTGCCATGACTCGCTCGCGCACTTCCGGACGCAGCGCCGGCGACGGCGATTCTTCGAGCAGTTTCTGATGCCGCCGCTGGATGCTGCAATCGCGCTCGCCCAAAATCTCCACATTGCCGTGCTCGTCGGCGAGAATCTGAAACTCGATGTGCCGCGGCGCGCCGATATATTTCTCGAGGTAGACATCCGCACTCGAAAAGGACGCCCCTGCTTCCTGTTGCGCCTGTGCCAGAAGCCCAGGCAGTTCCTCAGCTTTGTTGACCACGCGCATGCCGCGCCCGCCGCCGCCTGCCGAAGCTTTCAGAATTACCGGGTAGCCGATCTGATTCGCCGTCTCAATGGCTTCTTCCGCGCTCGCAAGCACGCCGGGCGATCCAGGCAGGATGGGCACGCCGTGCTCCTTCATGATGGCGCGCGCCCGCTCTTTGATACCCATCGCGGCGATTACATCCGGCGCCGGACCTATGAATTTGATGTGCGACTCACGGCAGACCTCGGCGAATCCCGCATTTTCGCTCAGGAATCCGTAACCGGGGTGGATCGCGTCGACGTGCGCGATCTCGGCCGCGCTGATGATCGACGGAATATCCAGATAGCTCCGCGCGCTCTTCGCCGGACCGATGCAGATGGCCTGATCGGCAAAACGCACCGGCAGGCTGTTGCGGTCGGCCTCGGAATAGACCGCGACGGTCGGAATGCCGAGATCCTTGCACGCGCAGATGACGCGCAGCGCGATCTCCCCCCGGTTAGCGATCAGGATTTTTTTAAAGGGGACGGATGGCAAAGAGTCGTTCTCCGTATTCCACCGGCTGCCCGTTCTCGACGAGCCTGCTCTCGACGATGCCGGCGACTTCGGCTTCGATCTCATTCATGAGCTTCATCGATTCAATAATGCAGAGTACGGTTCCAGGCCGCACTTCCTGGCCGATCTGGACGAAGGGCGGCGAATCAGGGGACGAGGACTCGTAAAATGTGCCGACGATGGGGCTCTTTGCGTAGACCGCTTCCGGGTGCGCTGTTGACGGAGGGGGAGTTTCGGATGTGGGCGACGGCGGAGGAGCGGCTGGAGCCGGTGTGTGATGCGCCGTGTTCGCCGGTGTCATAACAGTTTCGGTCTCGACTGCAAATGACTTCCGGATGCGTACGCGATTGTCACCCCGCTGCACTTCGAGCTCGGCCACGCCGGTCTCGGTAAGCAGTTGGATCAGCTCGCGAATTTCTTCAATCGTCATGAATAGAATAGGTTAGCAAGCGCCAAACACAAGCCGGCGATCATTGGGTGGCGCTGGAATACCATAGTGTTTCAATGACCGGCGCCCCGCCTGCTGTCGCCGTAAGCGATCTGCGCAAGATCTACGACGGCAAAGCGGCTGTGGATGGACTCAGCCTGAACGTCCCGCGCGGCTCGTTCTTCGGATTCCTCGGACCCAACGGCGCGGGGAAATCGACCACTATCCGAATGCTGACGGGCCTGATCCCGCCAACTTCGGGCTCGATCGAGCTGCTTGGACTGAAAATGCCCGTCGACGAAATGGCGATCAAACAACGAATCGGTCTCGTGCCCGACGAATCTCTCCTGTTCGATCGCCTGACCGGCGCGGAGTTCCTTGAATTTGTCGGCCGGATGTACCGGCTTCCCCGCCCTCTCGCGGTGCAACGCGCGAACGAGCTGCTCGATCTCTTTGAACTTTCCGCCGAACGCCGCAAGCTGATCGCGGAATACTCGAAAGGCATGCGGAAACGAGTAGCGATGGCCGCGTCGCTGATCCACAAACCGGAGCTTTTTCTGATGGACGAGCCGTTCGAAGGCGTCGACGCCGTGGGCGCGCGCCTGATGAAAGACATACTGCTCGATCAGGTCCGCCACGGGGCGACGATCTTTCTTACTTCGCACGTGCTGGAAGTAGTCGAGCGGCTGTGTGACTCCGCGGCCATCATTAATAACGGAAAGATCGTGGCCGAGGGGCGTATGGAAGATTTGCGCGCGGGCTCGGAAACGCTCGAAGACGTCTTCGTCCGTAAGGTGGGGGGCGCGCGCGAATACGAGAAGCTCGAATGGCTGGCTTGAGCGGTTGCCAATGATCGCGGCGATTCTGCGCGCGCAGTTATTGAGCATGCGGCTCGGCGGCCGCACCGGCACCCTCTTTTCCGCCGCGACCGGCGCGCTCTACTACTGCTTCTGGGGATTCGCGGCGCTCGTGGCGATGGTTTTCTTCGCCACCCCCGATAATCAACCGTATTTCCTGCCGGCGCTTTCGGGCGGTCTTTTCCTCGTGATGGCTTACTGGCAGCTCGCGCCCATCATCTCCGCCGGTTTCGGGGCATCGCTCGATATGCGCAAGCTGCTCGCTTATCCGATTCCGCATCGCAATTTGTTCACCGTCGAGCTGATGCTCCGGCTGATGAACAGCGGAGAGATGCTGATCCTGCTGGGCGGCGCCGCAATCGGCTTGTTGCGCAATCCGCTCTTTCGCTGGAACGCGGCGGCATTCACCGTGGCGGGTGCTGCTGTCTTCGCCGCGACCAACGTCCTGCTGTCGGCGGGCGTGCGTGCGCTCGTCGAAGGCATTTTCCGCAGGACGCGAATGAGAGAAGCCCTGATGGTGCTGCTTGCCGCGGCCGGACTGGTGCCCCAGATCCTCATTTTCCTGAATGTCCGCCGGACAACCATGCTGCGATGGGCGCCGGCGCAGGTTGTGTGGCCGTGGGCCGCAGCGGCCAGGCTGATGCTGGCGGAGACTGCGCTTCCCGCAACCGCGGTCTGTCTGCTTTTCCTCGCGATCGCCTGGTGTTTCGGGCGGTGGCAGTTCGAACGGGGCCTGCGCTTCGACGGTTCTGCCGCGAAAAAAGGGCGTGGAAGCGATGCCAGTCCCGATTGCCTGTCGGACAGGGTCTTCCGCATCCCTTCGCGGTTCCTGGCCGACCCACTGGGCGCGCTTGTCGAGAAGGAACTGCGCACGCTCACGCGCATTCCGCGCTTTCGCCTGGTCTATCTGATGTCGAGCGTATTCGGGATCGTGATTTACCTCCCGGCGCTGCGCGGCACGGACCGAGACTCGTTCGGCATGCAGATCGCTCTGCCGGCGATGGCGCTCTACGGCCTGCTGATGCTGGGCCCCATCAGTTACTGGAACGCGTTCGGCTTCGATCGCTCGGCGGTGCAGGGCTATTTCTCGTGGCCGATATCGTTTCGGGATGCTTTGATCGGCAAGAACATCACGGTGGCGTGCCTGCTTCTTCCCCAGATCGCGCTCGTGATCGCCGCCGGCGCCACTGTTCACGTTCCGGTTTCGTTCGCGAAGTGCGTCGAAACAACGGCCGTAATTCTGATCGCGTCGCTCTACTGGTTTTCGATGGGAAACATCGTCTCGATTCGAATGCCGCGCGCGATGGATCCCGACAAGATGAACCAGATGTCGAACCGGCTGCAGGCGTTGAGTATCTTCTGCGCGCCTTTGCTGTTGTTGCCGCTCGTGGTCGCCTACTGGGCGCGATCCGTTTTGGAAAGCGATGTAGTGTTCGGCGGAATACTCCTGATCGCCGCGATTATTGGAGCCATCTTCTATAAAGTCGGATTGGATTCCGCCGTAAACGCTTCCGCGCAACGGCGCGAGTCGATGCTGTTGCAACTCTCGAAATCGGACGGACCGATCTCGTCGGGATAAGCCCGTTGGCCCTTCGTTTGCACAGAGGTAGGGTGATGAGAGTTGGGATCGTCATCCTGCTTGCGCTGGCCGCTGGAGCCTGTTCCCGCGAAGATCAGGCGCACGCTCACGCACAGGCGGAGCGAACGAAAGAGCAAGCTCGCGAAACGGCGGATAAAGTCAAACAGGAATCCCGCAAGGTCGCCCAGGAGGCGAGTGAAGAAGCTCGCAAAGCCAGCGCGGAAGTGAATCGCGATCTCGAAAAAGCGCGTGAGAAAACTCGCCGCGCGCTCGACGAACACGACAACTCGCGTCAAAAATGAGGTTCTGAATTGAGACCAGGGTCCCTGGTTGTCCTTACGGGGGCTTCAGGCAGCGGCAAAACCGTTATCTATTGCGCTGGAACTGGAGCGTGGTCATCCTGAATACGCCGTTTTCCGCTTTCCATCGGAGTTCCTTCAGCAGCGGCGCGAGACACATGCTGCCGTTCCCTGGGCTCCACATAAGCGGATTCATCTAAGCCCGTCACTTCGCGCGCGATCTGAACCTGGTGGCGAGATGCGCCTCGCACCATTCCAGAAAGCCTCTCGCCCAATCCCGTTCGGGCTCACCGCGCCCATCCCAGTACGACCACACGGCGCTTGATTGCCGACATCGCACCCCATCCACCCTGCTTTCTTTTTTGCCTGGCAAGCAGCGAGTATCAACAAAGCACATCACCTTATGCCTTACGGGGAAAGATTTGAAAATCGATCTCCAGTTCGTTCTTCACCTTAATGGTTCCCCCACCAATGCTGATGGGCTTAATTCCAAAATCAGTTTGTTTGAGAACGGTGTGCGTCGTGTAGGACTCGCCGATCTGTTTCACAGTCAGACTGACCGGGTTGGTGACACCGTGCAAGGACAAATCACCATCGACCTTCCATTGTCCTTCGGCCAGTTTTTGGACGTGGGAAGAGCGGAAGGTTATCTCGGGAAACTTCTTCGTCTCCAGCGTCATTTCTTCCATATGTGTCTGGATCGTTGCCTGATCTTTCGCGTCGATCCTGGGGTCGGGCTTCACCGTCATCTCCGCGGTTTCAACTCGAAATTCGACGTGCGGGGTGCCAGACTCCAGGATGGTGCCGGAGGATATCGGCGCGTTGATGGTATGTTCATGGGCCGCGGCTGAAAACAGCCCGGACTTGCCAACGTGAATCGTGATGGTGCTGCGCTGTGTGTCGATGGCTTTTTCCTGAGCCACGAGCGGAGCTGTCGCTGCAATCGCCGTGCAGAGAGCCAGAGTGCTAAGCCGCATAAGAGTAAACTCTCTTTAAATTCCGTTCGAAGATTTTCGCCGGAAGCATACCTGTCACCACCTGGCGCCCGGCCGCGATCAGCAGGTTCTCCCACTGCCCGATATGCCCCATTAGAAGGGAGCGCTGCTGCACATGGCGTGTTCGTTCCCGGCGCAGGGATTCGTAACGCCGCAGGGCGAGTTCCGGAGACGATTCTTTAGCAAATGACTTCGCAAGCACCAGCGCGTCTTCGAGCGCCATGCAGCCGCCCAGTCCGAGATTCGGCGTGCAGGGATGGGCGGCATCCCCGAGCAACATCACTCTCCCATTTCCCCAACGTTTCAGGGGCGGCAGATCGTACGCGCCATTTTTCAAAATGGCGCTTTCTTCGGTTCCGGCAATCAGGCTTTCGACTGGATCGTGCCACCCTGCGAACATCTGTAGAAGCTCGTGTTGCCGGCCTTCCTGTGAGTCGACGTGACCAGAATCGGTGTTCGCCGTGGCATACCAGGTGAACCGATCGCCACCTGTGCTGAGAATGCCGAAGCGGTTTCCTCGTCCCCAGGTTTCGCTGTTCGAGCCTTTCGAGGCGACGCCTGTAAGGCGCGCCAGCCCACGCCAGACCGTGTAGCCCCGGTAATTTGGTTCACGGATTCCTAATAATTGAGTTCGAACGCGCGAACGAATGCCGTCGGCGCCAATAAGGAAGTCATGCTCCATCGAAATACCATTGGAGAAGTGAATTGCTACGCTCGATTTTTGCCGTTCGAAATATCCGAAATCGTGGCCGAGACGAAGGCAGTCCGCCGGCAATGCCGAAATCAACGCGTCCAGCAGATCCGACCGGCGTGTGCACAAGGCGGGTACGTCGAAATGACCCAGCCCGATATCCATCAGAATCGTGCCTCTCCGGGAGCGAACGAGGAAATGCTGGTTCGGCCCGCTTAATGCCGCCACCCGTTCGAGCAGACCAAGTTCCTTCAGCACACGCGTGGCGTTCGGCCAAAGCATCATGCCCGCGCCCACCTCGCGCAGCTCGTTCGCTCTCTCGTAGACCGTCGCCTGAATGCCAGCGCGGTGAAGCGCGACGGCGGCGGCCACGCCGCCGACTCCACCACCGACGATGCCGACATTCAGTCTGTGCAGGTTCATTGATTCAGGTTTGCTTTTGCGAGCTTTCTGGCGCCGGTATCAAAATCCAGAAGCACCTCCGCTTCCGCCGAGCCTCGCCATTTCGTGAAGGAATCGAGGATGATGCGAAGAATCACCCTTCGGTTTTCGATCATTACTCTAAACCAGGCGAGCGAGCCCTTCTGCGGGAAATAGATACCCCGAAAACACAATCGTGCAATCAGGTGGCTGATCTTGTAAGGAACAGGAGCGTCGGCGATCTTGCTCATCGCTCTCCGCGTGGCCGCAGGGTCATAGGAATCGGTCCATGCCTGTTGCACTTCTACATGCACGTCGGCCACGGTCATTTTGAGAGGGGTATGCGCCATCCTGAATGGCGCGAAGTCCAGCCAGTGCGTCGGCCGCGTCAGCCGCCCCTCCGTGGCCAGCCGCCGGTATAGCGGAGTGGAAGGAAACGGCGTAATCTGACCGAACACCGGCAAACCCGGAGGCCACTTCGCGATCTCCGCAAGCGTGCGTGCCGCGACACCCGTAGAATCGTTATCCAGGCCGAAGATGAACGACGTAATTGCATACACGTTGCGGCGCGCCAATCGATCCAGCACCGCCGCATACTCGGATGGCTTATTGAAGCTCTTGTTCACGTCTTTCAGGTTGGCCGGGTCCAGAGATTCCATGCCGATAAATATCCACTTACCTCCGGATTCGGCGATCAGGTCGACCAACTCTTCGTCCCGAAGCAGGTTGGCGCTGATCTGTCCGACCCAGGCCAGTTGAGCGCCGGCGGCAATGATCTCGCGCAGAAGCGACTTGGTGCGCTTCACATTGATGGCGAAATTGTCGTCCACGAAGAAAACCGCAACCTTGCCTCGCTCCCGGCGGGAACGAGCCTTGAGGCGAAGCATTTCATCCACGACGCTCGCGTTCGAGCGAAACCGAATGGAATCCCCGAAGAAGCCGGTGACTGTGCAGAATTCGCAACCGTAAGGGCACCCGCGACCGGACTCGATCGGAATGAGATGAAATCCCTCGAACTCGATTCCAAAGCTCTTGAAGACGGGACGAAGGAACTTCGGGATCTGATTGAACTGTTCGAGATCGAGCGACTCCCAGGCGATCTTCGGGTATTCCCCGAGATTCGGTTTATGCTCCTGGCCGAATGCGTCCACCGGCGCATACACATCCTTGAGGCAGCCGTTGGCCGCGTCCTCGATAATGCGGGGCCACGTCTCGTCCGCCTCGCCCAGCGCTACCGCATCTGCGTGGCGAACGCCGCCGTTGCGCCCCAAAGCTTCGTCGGGAAGTTCGGTCACATGCGGTCCACCCATCACCACCGGGACACCGGCGGCACGGAGGGCATCCGCGGCGCGGTATGCGCGGGCGATCATCCGGGTCATGGCGCCGATACCGACCAGATCGATGGCCTGATCCTTCACGAACTGGACAAGCTCCGCGTCGTTCATGGGTTTGGCGTTGCCATCCAGCAGGATGACTTCGTGCGGCGGTGGCGTTCGCGCCTGGAGCAAAAACATCCACAGATGTGGCATGAAATTGCCAGTGATTCCATTGTCTGGGTTGTGCAGAAGAATTTTCATAGAGGATGGCGAATGGTGATCCGATTCCAGTCACGGGTGGACCTCGGCCCAGTTGTCACGGTTTTACGGACGTGTGTTTGCGTGAAAATTTCCGCTCCAGATCCGGCCAGAACTCCTGAGGATGTTCGATGCCATATCGACGCCAGGCTGACTGCCAGGTTTGGATACGCCATCGGCCATGTCGCGATTCTCAGGATAGTACGCCATCGAAATTGCCGACGGCAGTCGAGTTACGCGTGTTCGCCGGGATGCAAGGATTCACCTGTGTAGGGAGACGCCTGCGATGGACTTCCGTTAATGACGATTCGTTCATTTGGCCAGGCTCGAACCAGACACGGCTCATCATTTACGTTTATATCGGGCGAAAATGATCCCTGAAGAACCGCTGGATGACGAGATGTTCATGAACTCGAACTTTCTCGCAAACGTGCCGATACAGAGAGCAGGAGTCAAGACCAATATGATCAGTCCAGTTTCTTCCGCATCGGCAGTATCGCAGGCCGCTGCCCCGCAGAACACGGCCCAAACCAAACCGCAACGGGCTTCGTCTTCCGAACCGACGGACTCGGTTCAGTTAAGTCCGAAAGCGCAGGCCCAGGCGTCGGGAGACGTCGATCACGACGGTGACAGTCACTAACCGGAACGCCACTTCACCGAGTGGGGTGGCGAATCCACAAACCGAACAGCACCAGGCCATGCATTTGGGAGAGACCCCTATACAAATGCATTAACATCAAGTCATGCGGCTTCTGCTGGTGGAAGATGAAGTCGAAATTCAAAGCTTCCTCCAGCGTTCGCTAACTGAGGCCGGATACCAGGTAGAAGCAGCCGGGGACGCCGGGACCGCCGAGCGCATGACCATCGAGAGCAAGCCTGACGTATTGGTCGTCGATCTCGGTCTGCCTGACGAAGACGGCCTCAGCCTGATCCTGCGGCTGCGACAGCTTGGGCTGCGTGCACCAGTACTCATCTTGTCGGCAAGGCGTTCGGTGGATGACCGTGTGCGAGGGCTCGAACAGGGTGGCGACGATTACCTGACCAAGCCATTCGCGCTTGCCGAGTTGCTGGCAAGGTTGCGCAATCTGGTGAAGCGAAACAGCTCTTCAGCCGCCGAAGCCACTCGCCTGCGAGTGCTCGATCTCGAACTCGATCTGCTCAGGCGTGAAGCTTCCAGGAGCGGGGAGCTCCTGAATTTGACGCCGCAGGAATTCGTTCTTCTGGAATATTTGTGTCGAAATGCGGGCCGCGTGGTTACGCGATCCATGATTCTCGACGAAGTCTGGGGTATGCGAATCCAGCCGGATACCAACGTCGTCGATGTACACATCTATCGTCTTCGCGGGAAGGTAGACACGGATGGGCGTCGACCTCTCATTCGGACGCTGCGGGGAGTGGGCTATGTTCTCAAAGACCGCTAAACCGATCATGCGAAGCGCTGCCTGGCGCATCTCCCTGTGGGCTACTCTGGCGTTCGCCTGCGGCACCATGGTCGTATTCATATTCCTTCACCAGTTTGTCGCCGGGGACATCCAGCGGAGGACCGATGCCTGGCTGGCGGGAGAGACCGGAGTTCTGAGCGATGTAGCGGGCCGAACGCCGACAGGGCGGCTCTACGGACGAGTTGTTGGAGAGGTAGCCGAACTCGCCAGCAGGGAGGTACCGCACAAGCGAGGAGCCAATGCGGGCCTGAACGATTCCGTGTTCTTCCTTCAAACCGCCGCCGATGGCTCGGTGGCATTGTGGGTGGGGGCAGGCGACGTGAACGCCCATCTCGCCGCGGTCAGGAACAGCAGGATCGTCCCCGATACTCCAACGAGCTTGCACATAACCGGTTTTGACAAGCCCTTTCGAGTGGTTTGCGTCAGGATGGACAACGGAAGCCGGATTTACCTTGGCCTGTCTGAACGTGATCAACTGCGCGTCCTCGCGAAGCTGCGCCTTCGCTTTATTCTTCTATGGTTACTGATCGTTCTGATAGGCTCGGCCATCGTGTTTTACAGCACCCGGCGGGTGCTGCGTCACATTCAGGAGATAACGGAAGCTGCTTCGAGGATAGGTGAGGCTGACTTGAGCAGCAGGGTTCCTACGATGCGCAAGAACGATGAAGTCTCACAATTGGCGATCACCCTGAACCGTATGCTGGATCGCATCGAAAGATCGGTTCATCAATTACACACCATCACTGAATCGCTTGCCCACGATCTTCGTAGCCCGTTAACCGCGGTCCGTGCCAAGCTGGAAATGTCTCTGACCGCCGGCGCGCGAGATGAGGAATCGGAATCGATCGTGTCAGCTATGGAGGACATGGATCGTCTTACAGAGTTTCTGGATAAGTCCCTCGACGTTGCCGAAGCCAAAGCAAATGCGCTCAGGCTGAATCGCGTTGCTATCGACCTGGACAATCTTCTGAGAGTCATGATCGACCTGTACGAACCCTCCATGTCGGAAAAGGGACTGCGTGTGAAGCTGTTGAGCGCGGGGTGGCTTGAGGTTTCCGCGGACGCAGCTCTGCTTCATCGCATGATCGCCAACCTGTTTGACAACGAATTAAAACATTTGCCGGCCTCATGCACCGTGACAATTTCCCTTCGGGCAGGGGAAGATGCCGCTGTGCTGGTTGTGGAAGACAACGGACCGGGATTCGAGCCGGAGGTCCGCTCGCAAATCTTTGAGCGCCGCGTCAAAGGGCGAAATTCGACCGGCCACGGTCTGGGTCTGGCGTTCGTCGAAGCTGTTGTGCGCGTGCATGGCGGGGCCATTGAGGCTTCCAACAGGCCCGAAGGAGGCGCCCGCCTTATGATCGCGCTGCCGCTCGCTGCCGACTCGACGAGTGCGCATTTGCCTTCCCTCGCCCATATTTCCGGCTGAGCCGGCAGCGGAAATGACTCCGGAATAACTGCCGGATGACCGGTTGTTCATTTAGCCAAAAAACCACGCGCAGCGAGGCTCCGATTTGCTAACCTGTACCTCTTTATGTCTACTCGGTCCCGACCGCAGAGAGCCGGTTTTTGCCACATACTGGTGGCCATCGCTTTCCTGGCATCGCCCATCCTGGCCCTCGCGCAAACCGATGAGATTCAGGTATACGATGCCGCGATTGCCGAGCGGGGCAAATTCAATCTGATGATTCACAACAACTTCACGCCGGATGGCCAGAAGACGCCTTCGTTCCCCGGGGCCGTGGAATCCAACGGAGCGCTGGTGGGCGTCGCGGAATGGGCGTACGGAGTCACGGATTGGTTCGAGCAGGGACTATACCTGCCGCTTTATAGTTTTTCCAAAAACGATGGCGCGACCTTCAACGGCTTCAAGCTTCGCTGGCTGTTCGTTAAGCCGCATGCGGCGGAACAGAGGTTTTTCTACGGCGTGAATTTCGAATTCAGCGTCAACCAGAAACAATGGGATCCGCGGCACTTTACATCCGAGGTCCGGCCCATCGTCGGCTGGCATTTGCACCCCATCGATATCATCGTGAATCCCATTGTGGATACCGCCTATACCGGCGGTTTCAAGAGCCTTGACTTCGCGCCGTCGGCACGGGTCGCTTACAATTTTTCTCCGAAGTGGTCCGCCGCGGTAGAAGAGTACGCCGATTATGGGCCTCTGCGCCAGGTCTACACGTCAACGGAGCAGTCGCATCAAATATGGGCCGTTATGGATCACGGCGGAAAGTTTCTCAATATCGAAACGGGCATTGGGTTTGGCCTGACGGCAGCATCCGATAAGGTGACTTTGAAGCTGATGCTGTCGCGCGATCTCAACTGATGCGATGAAAATTTTCAAGTGGGTATTGCTCGCCGCCGTTCTGATTCAATTCATTCCTTTCGGCCACACGCACACAAATCCACCGGCCTCCGGCGAGCCGCCGTGGAATTCACCTCAGACGAAGGACCTGATCCACCGGGCCTGCTTCGACTGTCACAGCAATGAGACCGTTTGGCCCTGGTATTCCCACGTCGCGCCGATGTCGTGGCTTCTCCAGAGAGACGTGAATGGCGGACGCAGCCATCTCAATTTCAACGAATGGGACCATCCGCAAAAACACGCCAAAGACGTCGCGGAGCAGGTGAAAGAGGGCGGAATGCCGCCGTGGTTCTACCTGCCGATGCATCCAGCCGCCAGACTTACTGAGGCCGAAAAGCAGGCGCTGACAGACGGCGCGGAGAAGTCCCTGGGTCCGCAGAGCGGGCCGGAAAAGCGTTAACGGCAACCCCTGACGGCACTGGGCCGTCTGAAACAACAGCCGTATTTCCAATGTCAAGGCTTCTCATTCTTTCCGTCATATTTCCCACCGCCCTGTTTGTCATCGCGGGCCGCGCAAGCGCAGCGAGCAGTGTTTCGGACAACGGCCTTTACGCCGGTTGGCTCCAGATGTACGACTTGAAGTTCGACGAGGCGCACCGGACATTCGCGGCGTGGAAACAGAGTCATCCCGACGACTCGCTCGGGCCGGCCTCCAACGCCGCGGCATATTTGTTTTCCGAGCTGGCTCGGTTGGGCGCTCTCGAATCCGAATTATTCGTGGACGATTCCCGCTTCAAAGGGCGCGCAAAGTTGCGTCCGGATCCCGCGAAGAAGGCGCTGTTCGTTCAGGAAATCGCCCAGGCGGTACGGCTGGCGGACACGGCGCTGCAAAAATCCGCCGCCGATCCAAACGCGCTGTTCGCGAAATCTCTGACCTTCGGCTTGCGGGCGGATAACGCGGGCCTGATCGAGAAACAGTCCTTCGCCGCATTGAGCTACACGAAGGAGGGCCGCGTCCTGGCGGAGCGATTGATGCAGGCTGATCCGCGGGCATCGGACGCTTACCTCGGGCTGGGCGTGGAGAACTACCTGTTGAGCCTGAAGCCGGCGCCGTTGCGGGTTCTGCTGCGGATGACAGGCGCGAACGTCGATCGCGAAAAAGGTCTGGAAGAGCTTCGGGAGACGGCGGCGCACGGACACTATCTGGAACCGTTTGCCAAGCTGCTGCTGGCGGTGGCGGCGTTGCGCGACAACAATCCCGTCCGCGCACGCGAACTCCTTGGGGAATTACACCGGCGCTTCCCCGACAACGAACTGTACACGCGGGAGATGGACCGTATCGAAAAAGGAGCGCATTTATAGCGCCGACGACAGACACAACGCAGGCGAACCCGGAGAGCGCCACGCCCGGTTTCCGGAGGGTCTCGATTCGAAGCGGCGCAGCCTGCCACTCTGCCACCCCTGCCACTCCACCACCCCCCTGCCACTCCACCACCGAGGATGAGAACTTCGTCTTGCACAGGGAGAACTGTCGCAAGGGCGAGGGGCGCGAAGGAGTTTCTTATTGATAGCTCTCATAGCAGGCGACCATCAGGCGCGACGGGTGGTGAGTTCGCGCCAGTGGAGGCTGAGCTCGACAACAAGCAGGGAAGCGAGCGTGAAGACGATGAGGCCGACAGCGGCGAGGGTATCGCCAAGATGGCTCCAGTAGAGGGGCCAGAGATTGAGCACGCGGCTGGAGACGAAGGTAAACGTGACTGCATAGGAGCGAACCATCCAT
>DASZLP010000035.1:0-69585 GCA_035552355.1 Bryobacteraceae bacterium
CGCATCAAAGTGCCGGTGAAAGAATATTTCACCACTGTGCTGCCTGGCCTCGACCGCCGCAAACGGAGCGAGATCCCGAACTTTACTCCCGCTCGCTGGGCCGAAACCCGTAACTGATACCTGTGTTCCTCTGACGCTTACGTTACACCGAGTCCGATGTGGCTGATGGCGCGGTTTGCCGCGAAGTTTTTGTAAGTGAGAGCGACTTGCATGGAGGTTTCCTGGTCCGACCATAGAACCGCGCCGCGCCATTGGAGGCAGCCACCCCATGTAACTGATTGAGCCGCTGGGAAGAAAAAAATCGCGCCGGCGGTGAACCGCGAACGCCTCAGTTCGGCAGGATCACGTAATCGCGCCAGCAGATATCCGGCTGCGCTGCGCCATCGACCTCAAAGCCGTCGAAGGCGATCCGCAGCGGCGCCGCTGCACCATTTCCGCCCGGATTGAACTTCGGATCGAGAATGCGGGCGATCTGATCGCGCGCGCCCTGCAGATGAGCGCGCGTTTCGCGGTCCGCCGTCCTTTCGAGAGCGGCCGAGATCTTCGCGCTCAACCTGCGAAGCTCGGCGCGATAAAACGGCTTTTCATCCGCGCTGACGGCAAGTTGGGCCGCAAGCTCGGGCGGCGCATTGGCAGGGATCACCGGCGGATTGGAGTTCACCTTCGTGTTCGACAGGTCGAGCCACGCATGCTGAAGATTTCGGCGATACGCGTCGATCTTCACGTTGCCGGAATCAAGCTCCCGCCAGATCGCACGGCGCGTGGCAGCGAGAAAATCCTCGGGCGCGTATGCCGACGGTCCATCGACCGCCTGCTGCTCGACCAGCCTCGCGAAGCGCGCGCTGCTGAGCAGATTCGTCAGCACGGTGTTTTGCGCGTTGCGAATCCGGCCCAGAACACCGATCGGCTCGATGCGGCGCAGGATCTCCGGGTCGATCGCCCAGCGCGGCGTGGCGAAAGCGTTGTCCGCCAGAAAACTCATCGCCGCCTGCTGACGCGCCTTAGCGACGGGAGTGAACAGACGCCCCTCCTGCCCCGCGTATTTCGTCTGCGAGTCGAATGAGCCGACGACCGCCGCGACGTGGTTCATCTCGAGGGTCCACTGTCCGAGCATGCGTCCGTAGAGCTCGGCGAGATCTTCATAGGGCTCGCCGGATTTCGCGGTCGTCGCGGGCATCAACATCTTCGCCACGCGCTGCAGGTTTTTCAATCCCAGGGCACTTGACTTCACCGCATCCGCATCGCCAACCGCTTCCGTCAGTTCGCCGAAGTCGGACCCGGCCGCGCCCGCCGTCGAAAAGCGCAGCCATGGCGTCGTATCCTGCGCGCGCGCCCATTCGTTCAGCTTCACTTTTTCATCGTCGGGTGACTTCGCGGTGATCGGGGTGTATCCCCACTTCAACGCAAAAACATCATAGGGACCAATGCGCGGCACGAGGTCCTCGACCGCGATGCCGTCCTCCGGCTGCGCGACGTAATTGAAGCGCGAATAGTCCATGATCGAGGGCGCGTGGCCCATCTTATGCACCCATTCTTTGTCGCGCACCTTTTCCTGCGGATACATCGAGCTCGCCTTCATGTTGTGCTGAAGGCCGAGCGTGTGGCCGACTTCATGCGCGACCACGAACTCGAGCAGCCGGCCCATGAGATCGTCCGGCAGCGGCAGCTTGCGCGCGCGCGGGTCGAGCGGACCCGCCTGCAGGAAATACCAGTCCCGCTGCAGGTTCATGATGTTGTGGTAGAAAATGATGTCCGCATTCAGGATCTCGCCGGTGCGCGGATCGGAAATGTGCGGCCCCAGCGCATTCTCCGTGGTTGAGGGCATCCAACGGACCACGGAATTGCGCACGTCTTCGGGGCTGAAGTCGGGATCCTGGTCATGCGTCGGCGCGATCTTCGCGACGATCGCGTGGCTGAAACCGGCGGCTTCGAAAGCCGGCTGCCAGTCTTCGATGCCTTTCTTCAACCACTCGCGCCATTTCACCGGTGTCGCCGCGTCGATGTAATAGACGATCGGCTTGACTGGATCGGAAACCGCCGCCGCGGGATCCTTCTTCTCCAGCCGCCAGCGCGCGATATACCGGACGCGTGGCGCGCGCTGCTCCTCGCGGCTGTAGTCCATCATGCTGGTCGAAAAGTAACCGACTCGCTCGTCGAACAAACGCGGCATCATCGGATTTTCGGGAAGCTTGACCATGCTGTAGTGGACGACCACGCTGGCGCTGCCGGGCCGCATGCCGCCCGCGCCGGCTCCTGCTCCTCCACCTTGCCCGCGGGTGTAGGTGAGTGTGGATTCGGCTTCGACGTTCCCGGGATACGGTGAAATGCGCTCGATATACGATCGTGAGCCATCCGCATTGGTGGCATTGAGGTGCTGGCGCACGCCGAATTCGGGCACGTCGGTCGAGTAGAGGCGCGAGACATCAATTACGGGCGCGCCCTCTTTGGAAAACGCCGCGACAGCAAACGTCATCAGGATCGCGTCGTTGTTTGCGGCCTTGACGGCGAGAGCAATCGGCGTGTTGGGGGCCGCAGTGACGTTGTAGTTCACATCGCGCAGATTGACTTTGTTGCCGTTAAGCTCCCAGCGGACGATGCGGTCGGAGATCTCGTCGCCGCCGTAGCCGACACCCACGGTCGTCCTCGCGATCCGCACGTTCAGCAAAAATTCCTTGCCAAGCTCGGATTTGGGAATTTCGTAGTAGTAGCGGTCTTTGACCTGGTGGACTGCGAAGATTCCTTTGGCGGACTTCGCTTCTTTCGTGATGACGCGATCGTATGGCTGAGGATCACCCGTGTTGCGGGGAGCCGGGCCGGGCGCGGCGGCGGGCGGCGTGGCAGCAGCGGGCGTTTCGGCGGGAGGGGCGGGTTCCTGGCCGTAAATCAGCACGCTTGCGAGGATAAGAAACACGAATCCACGTATGTTCCAGCCCATAGAGTGGATTCAGAATAACACCGAACGGGCGCCTCAGCGACCGGTCTGATGACCGGGAAAATTCCCGGCGCCGCGTTTTATGACCCGGCCTGTTTCATTTCCAGGCTTAGTCCGTCCTCACCTGCATCCGCCTGCGCCCGGCCGGCACGAGAAATCGGCCGTGGCGGTCTGCGCTTGGCGGTCTGAGAGGCGGCGCTGGCTATCGCGCGGAGGGACATGTCGTCCTCGCTATATGTGAAGGCGCGCCGATCGCCGTCCTTACCATCGCGCTCGAGAACGGCCCGGCAAAGAAGCGGCAACTCCTGGACGCGAATCCCGTACTTTCTTGAAAGAGAAAGGTCGACCGTTACGCTGTATGCGGTTCGGGCGCGGTCGGGCGCAATGCCTTCGAAGGCAAATACACGGTACCCGGTGTCCTGTGTAAACCCGTTGAAAACGTATTGCATGGCCACTCCTTTAGTCGATTTCCGCCGGCCGCGCCGACTCGCCGGCGAGAAACCGGTATTGCGCCCGCAAACCGCGCAAACTGACTCGCATCAACGAACGCTCGACGCGGTTTGTGTGTTCTTTCCCGCCGCCAGCCTGATCCGCTGAACGAGTTGTTTGCCGATATTCAACTCGGCAGCGTCGGATCTGCAGCCAGGCAGCCTCGAATCGATGAACTCCTTGCGAAACAATTGATCGGCCGCCAGGGCGGCGAGAATCTCAAGCTCTCGTAGTGTGAACCGCAAAGTGATTTGGGTCAGAGCGGATCCTCCTTTGCAAACCCAAAGATTGTCTTCCGGCTGGATCCGAGCAGTTTGCAGAAGCCATTCCAGCGGATGGCAGCAGATATCCTAACGTATATTTACCATTGTCGGTTAATATGGTGTGCGTAGTCAAGGTGAATGGCCCGCTGCAGTCTTGTATGTTTACTGGTTTTAGTAAATCGCTTAAGTTCCCGGGAGCTTTGTGGACATCTCGCTGCTCGTAAGACAGAGATTGAAAGACTTTGGGCTGGGTCAAAAGGATCTTGCGAGTGCCGCGCAAGTTACTGAATCTTATATCTCCCAACTGCTGAGTCGAAAAAAGGCGCCTCCCGACCCGAGCCGCACCGACCTCTACGAAAAGATCGGCCAATTCCTGAAGTTGCATCCAGGGGAGCTCTCGACGCTGGCGAAGCATCAGCGCCAGCAAGAATTGAAAAAGAGGGTTGCCGAGCCCTTGATGCCGCTCTTCAAAGACTCCCGCGAATTGGTCCTGCGCAAATGCGATAACGGCAGGCGGAACGAGATCCAGGCCATCTTCGAGCGGCAGCCCTTCGGCGAACTGGAACGTCTCGTCACACAAATGCTTCTCGACGTCGTCCAGGGCGCCGCAAGGGATGAACTTCGGAACGAGGCCTGGCTCCGCGCGCTGGCTGAGCTCAGCGGCCGGAGCTACGAGCAAATGCGCGTGCAGATTCTCGAATTCCTGGATACCGACGTATTCAGCATCTCCGCGGAAGATTGTGCCTCGTTCCTCGATCCCGTTATCGAATCCTGGGACATCGATCTCCGAACGTTCGACCTCGAGATCACCCTCAGCAAGCGGCTGACCCCCCATGTGATCAAGAGGTTTCAGTTTGCTGAAAAGCATTCCGTCGAAGCAGACGTTGCGGAGCCGGCGTTTGAAGAATTTCTGAGGGACGCTGTATTAAGCGGCAACATCACGGAAGCAGAGATCGATTTTCTGAAACAGTTGAAATTTAACGGCAGGCGGCCATCCCCGCTTTATTACTACCGCGAACTTCAAAGCCTGAGGGATCCGCTTCATTTTCCGGCGGCAAATCAACCCGGAGCCCACGACTCCGAAAACGATGTCATGAAGAGCGCGTCGCGCGCAGGAAGCCGGAACGGCAATAAACGGGCTCCCCCCGATTAACAGCGAAAGAACGTACACTGATTGTCGCGTAATGTTCGTATAGCGAACCATCGCCGCTCTGCGTCGGCAGGGCAGGAGAATCGGTATCCACCCGCCGCGCTTGCTGAATCGAAACAGCCCTTTCGAGAAGACCAGCCTGCGCCTGCTGCGTCCAATCACCACATGCGCGCATCTCATCAGGATGATTCCGAGGTCCACGCCGCCTGCCCCACGCCGCCTGCCCAAAGCGCGAAGGTTCGGTTCGTTGCGACGAGTTGGCGTCTGCGGAACGGCGCCGACCCTCGCCCGGTCTTGGTAACTTGGTTATGGGAGTTCCATCCACATTGTCCTTTCGCCTGAAGGCGGGCGTCGCCGCCGTCTTTGCCGGGGCGCTTCTCGCCGCGCAGTTCGCCTGTAACACCACCTCTCCGTCCGCCGCCGCCAAAGGCCGGGGAGGACGCGGCGGTTTTCCCGCCAGCCCCGTCACCGCGGCCAAAGCCGAACAGAAGGACGTGCCCGTCGAGGTGCGCCAGATCGGATCCGTCGAGGCCGTCGCCGTCATCGCCGTCAAAGCCCAGATCGGCGGCGAGTTGACAAAAGTCCTGTTCCGCGAAGGCGACGACGTTCGCAAGGGCCAGCAGCTTTTTGAAATCGATCCGCGCCCTTACCAGCAGGCAATCGATCAGGCGCAGGCGGCCATCCAGAAGGACAACGCCCTGATCGCTCAGGCCGAAGCCAATCTCTCGCGCGACAAAGTCCAGACCGCCAACGCGAAGGAACAAGCCGACCGCTACGCCGCGCTCGCCAAAGACGGCCTCATTTCCAAAGATCAGAACTCGACTTACCAGACCACATTCAACGCGCAGAACGAAGCGCTGCACGCCGACGAAGCCGCCATCAACAGCGCCAAAGCTTCGCTCAACGTCGACAAGGCGGCGCTCGAAACCGCGAAACTCAACCTCTCTTACTGCTTCATCCCTTCGCCGATCGACGGACGCGCCGGCGCCCTGCTCGTCCAGGCCGGCAATCTCGTGAAGGCCAACGATACAAATCCGCTGGTGAACATCAACCAGGTGCAGCCGGTCTACGTCTCCTTCAGTGTGCCCGAGCAACTTTTGGGAGAAGTGCGGTCTTACGATCAGGGACATCCTCTCGCCGTCACAGCCGTCATTTCCGCGGTAAAGAGCGCTACCGGCCGCCTCACCTTCATCGACAACACCGTCGACAACACGACCGGTACGATCAAGCTTAAAGCCGAATTCCCGAACGCCGATCGCGCGCTCTGGCCGGGACAGTTCGTCAACGTCGTGATGACACTCAGGACGCTCAAAGGCGCCACCGTGATTCCTTCGCAGGCGATTCAGTCCGGCCAGGCGGGACAGTTCGTCTATGTCGTCAAACCCGACCAGACCGTCGAGAGCCGGCTCGTGAAGCCGGGCCAGACGCTGCAGGGTCCGGCGGGCGACAGTCAGATTGTCGTCGAGAGCGGTCTCTCGCCCGGTGAAACCGTCGTCACCGACGGACAGATGCGCCTCACTCCCGGCGCGCCGGTCCGCGTCGTTCCAGGGCTGGCGAACGGACCTGTTCCGGGCGCCGCGGGGCAAGGGGCCTTCTGATGAATATCTCGCAGTTTTTTATCAGCCGCCCGATTTTCACGACGCTCACCGGTATCGGCATCCTTGTATTCGGTACGTTCGCATATCGCACGCTGCCGGTGGCCGCGCTGCCGAGCGTGGACTACCCAACCATCCAGGTCAACGCCGGCCTTCCCGGCGCCAGTCCGGAAACGATGGCGGCTTCGGTTGCCACACCGCTCGAGCGCCAGTTCTCGACCATCGCCGGGATCGATTCGATGAACTCGTCGAGTTCACTCGGCAGTACCTCCATCACCATTCAGTTCTCGCTCGACCGCAATATCGACGCCGCCGCGCAGGATATCGAGGCCGCCATCTCGAAGGCCGGCGGCCTGCTGCCGCCCAACATGCCGCGGCCGCCTTCCTTCAATAAGGTCAATCCGGCTGACCAGCCCATCTTCTTTCTCGGCATCAGCTCCGACACGCTGCCAATCTACACCGTCGACGAATACGCCGAGACCGTCATGGCGCAGCGCATCTCGACAGTCAGCGGAGTGTCACAGGTCCAGGTCTTCGGCGGTCAGAAGTATGCAGTGCGCATTCAGCTCGATCCCGACGCTCTGGCCTCACGCGGCATTGGGGTCGATGAAGTCCAGAACGCGATCAATCAGAACAACACCAACATCCCCAGCGGGAAGCTGTGGGGATCGAAGCAGGCTTTCACGATCCAGTCCTCCGGGCAGTTGACGAACGCCGACCAGTTCCGGCGCATGATCGTCACGTACAAGAACGGCAACCCGGTGCGTCTCGCAGAGCTGGGCAAGGTGCTCGACAGCGTCGAGAACGACAAAGTGCAGGCGTGGCTGAACGACTCGCGCACGATCATTCTCGCCATCAATCGCCAGCCGGGCACCAATACCGTCGAAGTCGTCGATAACGTCCGGAAGCTGCTGCCGGCTTTCCGCGCCGCCATCCCGCCGTCGATCAACATGGGGATCATTTACGACCGCTCCGAAGACATCCGCAATTCGATCGACGACGTGAAGTTCACCCTCATGCTTACGGTCTGCCTCGTCGTGATGGTGATTTTCCTCTTCCTGCGGAACATTTCGGCCACCCTGATTCCGGGCATCGCCGTGCCGCTCTCGATCGTCGGCACGTTCGCGATCATGTATCTGCTCGGCTACAGTCTGAACAACCTGTCGCTGATGGCGCTCACGCTCTCGGTCGGATTCGTGGTCGACGACGCCATCGTCATGCTTGAGAACATCGTGCGCCACATGGAGCACGGCGAGTCGCGCATGGAGGCCGCGCGCCGCGGCTCGCGCGAGATTGGTTTCACGATCGTCTCGATGACCATCTCGCTCGTCAGCGTCTTCATCCCCGTGCTCTTCATGGGCGGCATCGTCGGACGTCTTCTGCACGAGTTCTCCGTCACGATCGCGGTCGCCATCCTCGTGTCGGGATTCGTCTCGCTGACGCTGACGCCGATGCTGGGCAGTCTGTTTCTCACTTATAACCACAATCAGCGGCACAACGTTTTTTACAACGCGATCGAGCGCATTTTCCAATGGATGAACCACGGGTACGAACGCTCGCTGCTGTTTGTGCTGCGACACCGCTTCGCGACTTTAATCCTCGCGTTCGGGCTGCTCGGAACCAGCGTATGGCTCTTCATGGGGATGCCGAAAGGCTTTCTGCCGAGCGTCGACAGCGGCGTTCTCAACGGCATTTCACAGGCGGGGCAGGATATCTCGTACGATTCGATGGTCCAGCACGTCTGGGCCGTCAAGAACATTGCTCAGCACGACCCCAACACCGACAGTGTTTTCGCCTTCGTCGGCGGCGGCAATCAGGGCCAGGTCTTCCTGATGCTGAAGGACCGCAAGGATCGCAAACTCTCGGCCGATCAGGTACTCGCCGAGCTGCAGCCCAAGCTGCTGTCCGTGCCCGGCATCCAGGCGTTTCTGCAGAATCCGCCGCCCATCCAGATCGGCGGCAACAACACTCAGAGCCCCTATCAGCTCACCCTGCAGGATGCCGATCAGGAGGAGATCTACCACTGGGTGCCGATTCTGGTGGACAAGATCCGCACCATTCCGGGCTTCCTCAACGTGACGAGCGATCTGCAGATTGCGAGTCCGCAGATTAACGTCGATATCGACCGCGACCGCGCGCAGACGTTCGGCGTAACGCCCGATCAGATCCAGAACGCGCTCTACACGGCTTACGGGACGCGCCAGGCCTCGACGATCTACACGCCGTCGAACGAATATCAGGTGATTGTTGAAGTCGAGCCGCAGTACCAGCGCAATCCGGACGCGCTCTCAAAGCTATACGTGCGCTCATCCAAAGGCGCGCTGGTGCCGCTCGATTCGGTCGTGAAGATCACCCGCTCGGTCGGTCCGCTGAGCGTCAGCCACTATGGCCAGCTTCCGGCCTCGACAATCTCGTTTAACCTCGCTCCCGGCTTCGCGCTCGGCGATGCCGCCAATCGCGTCGATGAGCTGATTCGCGACCTGCGCATGCCGCCCACGCTCGCGCCCATGTACCAAGGCACGGTGCAGGCCTTCCAGCAGTCGTTTAAAAATCTCACGGTGCTGCTCGTGGTCGCGATTCTCGTTATTTACATGGTGCTGGGGATGCTGTACGAAAGCTTCATCCATCCCATCACGATTCTGTCCGGATTACCGTCGGCGGTCTTCGGCGCGCTTCTGACTTTGAAAATCTTCCACAAGGATCTCGACCTCTACGCGTTTGTCGGCCTCATCATGCTCTTCGGCGTGGTGAAGAAGAATGCCATCATGATGATCGACTTCGCGATTGAAGCGCAGCGAGTGGAACGCAAAAATCCGTTCGACGCCATCATGAGCGGCTGTATCCTGCGTTTCCGCCCGATCATGATGACGACGGTCGCGGCGCTCTTCGGGACCCTGCCGATCGCCCTCGGCGTCGGCGCCGGCGCCGATGCGCGTCAGCCACTCGGTCTCGCGGTCGTCGGCGGGCTGCTGTTCTCGCAATTCATCACGCTCTACATCACGCCGGTCATTTACCTCTACCTCGAAGGCGCGGCGCAGCGTGTCGGACGCATCCGGATCTGGCGGCGCGGCCCGAAGGCAGAACAACTTGAGCCGGTGGCGCACTAGGCTGGCGCTGACGGGGCTGTTTCTCGCCGCGTGCGGTCCGCCGCCCGCCGCGCAAAAGGCTCAGCCGAAGGACGAAACGAAAGAGCCATGGTACGCGCAGTCGGTCGACGAACTGGCGGCCGCGAACCGCAGAGCCTCCGATCTGTTGAAACGCGGCAAGGAAGACGAGGCGTCGACGCTCGTCCAGAGTGGAGAGAAAGTCGCTGCGCATCTGCTGGCGGTGCCGAGGCCGACGCTGCGCGCGATGGAAGCGGCATCGGACGTCGACGAGCTTTACGGACGCATGCTGCTCGCGAACAGGAATTACGGCTGGGCGCGGCTGTTTTTCCAGAAGAATCTCTCGCGCTGGAAAAGGTGGACGCCGGAAACCGCGGACATCGTGTCGCGCAGAAACGCGGCCGCGGCGGAAATCGCCGAATGCGACCGCCGCATGGGTGAGTAAGTCCTCGCCGCAGGGACAAAAGCCCTCACCGGCGCGCTTCGCACCGGCGAGGGCTCCAACAATTGATTCCAACGACCGGAACTATTCGCCCGGCGTCATCAAGTGAGCGGTGGTGGTGCCTCCGTTCATGACCCAGACCTGGCCCGATCGGCCATTCTCCGGCAAACCCAACGATGCGCCAGTGGCGCCCGGAACCGCGATTGTCATGTGCGTCCGGGTGTGCTCCGCATCGGCGCCCATCAGGTGATACCAGACCGATCCGAAAACCGGTTTTTCGCGCGTCCCGTCTTTCTCGGCTTCGTTCAGAGCGGCCTGAACCTTGGCCTTGTCGCCCATCGCTTCGAACTTGATGTTCTGCGCGGCGCGGGGGAGGTTCCCTGCGACTGTGCACTCGATCGAAAAGGGCTGCTGCCCGGGCATACCGGACTTGTCGTAGCAAACCAGCGTGCCGGTGCCCTTCTTCAAAGTGTCGTAAGTGCCGTCCGCCTTGAATTTCACGACGGTAGCCGTGGCTTTCAAATTGCCGGGAGCAGCCATCAGAGCTTTGTCGACGGCGGCCTGGTCCTGCGCGAATACGCCGGCCGAAAGCGCTAAAGTCCCGAGTGCGATCGTTATCATTCTTTTCATTTTGCGATCTCCAGTTTCCAAAGTTTAACCGCGCACAACCGCCTGACCACAGGCGTAGAAAACTGGCCACCTTATTCTGGATAAGGCTGACCATGCATCCTCGCTCGCGGTCCGGCCTGTGCGCTCGCCCCGGACCTTCACAGCCTCGCGAGCGCTTGCATGATATACGTTCGAAGCGATCTTACCGGATTTCCGCGAATTTCCGCAAAAGCTCGTCCGAACGATCCATTAGTATATCGCGGTTTGGAGAATCAGGCGCGGCCCGCGAAAGACTTGTCGGCCGTCGCCACCTTCACCTTCTCGCCTTCTTTGATAAACAGCGGGACGCGGATCTCCAGACCCGTTTCGAGCGTCGCGGGCTTGGTGACGCTGCCGCTCGAAGAATCGCCGCGCACGCCCGGCTCGGTGTGGGCGACCGCGAGTTCGACGAACTGCGGAAGTTCCAAGCCGATGGGATTGCCGTTATACTTCTGCACCTCGACAATCGCACCGCTGGTGAGAAAATCGAGCGCGCTCGCCATCTTCTCGCCTGCGATCGTGAGGGTCTCGTAGCTTTCCTGATCGAGGAAGTGCGAGCCGTCGCCATCGCTGTAAAGATAAGAGGCCGCGACAAGCTGCAGGTCGGGCTCTTTAAACTTTTCGCTTGCTTTGAACGTTTTCTCGAATACCGCGTTCGTAAGCAGGTTGCGAACCTTCAGCCGAATCAGCGTCTGCGCGCCGCGGGCGGAAGGCGTGCTGACCTCCGATTCGAGACAGAGGAACGGAGTATTGTCGAGCTCGAATAGGGTTCTGCGCCTGACGCTGATCGCGTCGATCAATCCAGCCATGAGTTTCCAGTATAGTTATGAGGTTCGGGGTGGAAACAGTACATTGAAATCTATGCGCGCCGCCGCTCTCCAGCTTTTTTGCTCGCTTCTTCTTTCCGGGCTATCCGGCGCCATGGCGAACGCGCAGTGGCTGAATTATTCCCCGCCCGGAACGCCGCTCACGCGTGACGGCAAACCTGACCTCTCGGCGCCCGCGCCGCGCGCCGCCCATGGCAAACCCGATCTCTCCGGCGTCTGGCATGTCGAACCCGCCACGCTCGCCGAGATGAAAAAAATTTACGGCGAGAATGTCGGCGACGACAGCGTCCCCGGCATGGAGCCGGACACGATCTCGAAGTATGCCATCAACGTCCTTCTCGATTTCAAGCCCGCCGATTCGCCGATGCGTCCGGCCGCCGCCGCGCTCCTCCGGCAGCATGCGCCCGGCACTAACCCCGCCGACCGCTGCCTCCCCATCGGAATTCCGGCCGCCGGACTCGTCTCCGAATACACGAAGATCGTTCAATCGCCCAGGACCGTCGTGATTCTCTACGAATCCGACAACACGCACCGGCAGATTTATACCGACGGCCGCGCCTTCCCGAAGGAATTCGCGCAGCCGGCGTGGCTCGGCTATTCGGTGGGGAAATGGCAGGGCGACACACTCGTCGTCGAGACCGCGGGCTTCAACGACAAAGCCTGGCTCGACCTGATGGGCCATCCGCACAGTGAATCGTTGCGCGTCACCGAGCGCTACCATCGCCGTGATTTCGGACATATGGATCTCGAGATGACGTTCGACGACCCGCCGCTATACACTCGGCCTTTCACGATCACGGTAAGAGAGTTGCTGCAGGCGGATTCCGACGTGTTCGAAACCTTCTGCAACGAAAACGAGAAGGACCACGCCCACGAAGTCCGGCAATAAATTAAAAATATTGTGCTGCCGATCACATAGTCAGCCAGGTAATCCACGTCCGCCCTTGACTCTGCTATATCAACTTCATAAACTCCACGCTCAGGGAAAGTCTTTCCGGCATCGAGGTTGAGGGTGAATCGAACGCGCCTGCTGTGCGTGAGAGGTCTGCCCTCATGGTCCGGAAATGAAACAGCTAATTCTTCAAGGGGGATTCCGATGCGTCTGACCGCCGTTTCCGTATGTGGCCTTGCCTGCCTGCTCTTTTCCGCTTCAGCCCTGTTTGCTCAAAGCGACCGCGGAACGATGACCGGGACGATCTCCGATCCGACCGGCGCCGTCGTGGCGAATGCGCCGGTTGTCGCCCGCAACACTGACACCGGGGCGCTCTATCCGGTGGCCGCTTCCTCGACGGGCAATTACACCATCCCGGGACTCCCCGCGGGCACCTACGAGCTGGATGTGACCGTGCCCGGCTTCAAGAAGTTCGTGCGTCCAGGCTTGCCGATTCAGGCCGCGCAGACGATGCGTGTGGATGCCACCCTCGAGGTCGGCAGTTCCTCCGACACGATCACGATTCAGGACGTCGCGCCGCAACTGCAGACCGAGAGCGGCGAGTTAAGCAACACGATCGCAACACAGACGATGGACGCGTTGCCGCTGCTCACGGTCGGAAGCAACTCGTCGGGCATCCGGAATCCGTTCAACCTGGTCGCGCTGCTGCCGGGCGCTTTCTATCAGCCTAGTCCTTCGTTCACCGGACCCACCGTCCGCATCAACGGCGGCGTCTCCGGCTCCGAGAAAATCCTGATCGACGGCATGGACGGCACCAACATTCTCGGTCAGGGCGCCAATCAGCAGAACCAGCCCGGCATGGATTCCATTCAGGAGTGGACCGTTCAGACCAGCAACTACGCAGCCGAGTTCGGGCAGGCGGGCAGCGCGGTCATGAACGTCACCATGAAGTCCGGCGGCAACCGGTATCACGGCAGTGGCTACGAGTACCTGCAAAACGAGGACTTCAACGCCGGCCAGCCGTTCACCAACTCGGGCAACGGGCATCTCGTGCGCCCCACGCAGCGCCGCAACGACTATGGTTTCACGCTCGGCGGGCCGGTGCGAATTCCGAAACTTTACAACGGCCGCGACAAGACCTTTTTCTTCTTCAGTTGGGAGCAGTTCCTGCAAAGCCAGAATTTCCTGCCGGGAACCTTCTCGGTTCCGACCAACGCCTACCGGAACGGCGACTTCAGCGCCGCGATCACGGCGTCGGGTGCCCGGAACCTCGGGACGGATCCCCTCGGGCGACCCATTATCTCCGACACGATCTATGACCCCAGGACTGCCCGACTTGTTAACGGGCAACTCGTGACGGATCCCTTCCCCGGAAACATCATTCCCCCGGGCCGCATCGATCCGGTGGCGAAGAAGATTCAGGCCCTGATCCCGTCGCCCTTCTGCGTGGCGGGTCCGCCGTGCAACGCAACCGGTGTCGTGAACAACTTCCAGAACACTGAAGGTGTCGATCGCGACACCGAAGCGCCTTCCCTGAAGGTCGATCAAATCCTTAGTTCCAAGGACAAGCTCTCTTTCTTCTGGAGCCGCACCATGACCTACACGCTGACCGGATACGGAGAAGACGGCGCGCCGCAACCCATCTCCGGCTCGTTCGGAGGGGGCATCTATTCGCACCGCGAACGTCTCAACTGGGACCGCACCATCAGCCCCACCCTGCTGCTCCACCTCGGTACCGGCTACGACCGCGACTATCTGGGACGTCCCTCTGACACGCCGGATTACGACGTCTGCGGTGGCATCGGCCTCTGCAGCTCGGCGTTCCAACGGCCCGCGACGTTTCCGCTGCTCACCGGTCTGAACGACACGACTGCCGGCGGAACGAGCATCGCCGGACCTCCGGGACGCGCCGACAACATCTACAGCATCGTCGACAATATCGCGAGCCTGACCTGGGTCAAGGGCAACCACACCTTCAAATTCGGCGGCAACGCGGAATTCCAGGGGAGTTACACCGTCACGGTAAGCAACCTCTCTGGCACTTACGGATTCAGCAGCGGCCAGACCGCGATGCCTTATCTGGTGAATACCTCCACCGGCGTCAGCACAGCCAGCGTCGGCGCCAACCACATCGGTCTCCCTTACGCGAGCTTCCTGCTGGGCGCGGTGGATACAGCTGAGGTTGATCCGCCCTCTGAAGTTCGCTTCGGCAAACAGCAGTACGGTTCCTACGTGCAGGATAGCTGGAAAGTCACCCGCAAACTGACAGTCGACATCGGCCTGCGCTACGACTACTCGACCTATTACAAAGAGCAATACGGACGCTCTCCCAACCTCGCCCCCACTACGCCCAACCCCGCGGCCGGTGGATTCCCCGGAGCCGTGACTTACCAGTCGACCTGTCACTGCGATTTTGCAAAGAACTATCCGTGGGGCTTCGGACCTCGTCTCGGTTTTGCCTGGCAGGCTCTGCCGAAGACGGTTCTTCGCGGCGGCTTTGGCATTGAATATACCGGCACCGGCGTGGCGCAGGTTTTCGGCGCCGCGAGCGGCAACGCCGCAGCGAGCAACAAATTCCCGGCCTCCACGCCCGGCGCGGCTCTGATGACGCTTGGCGAGGGCGTCACGATCAACGGCTCGCCATTGACCGCAGCCCAGGTGGCATGGCCGAACTTCAGCCCGGGCTTCTATCCAATTGGCGGCGTGTTCCCCGGGCCGGGTCCCCAGTATTACGACCCGAATGCGGGACGCCCCGCACGCCAGTATCAATACAGCCTCAGCGTGCAGCGTGAACTCGCTCCCAACCTCGTCGTTCAGGCTTCCTATGTCGGCAATCGCGGTATCTGGTGGCCGACCTATGTCGGCTCCGCGCTCACCAATTACAACTACCTGTCGAGTGACATCCTTTCTAAAAATGGCTTGAGCCTGAACAACCCGGCCGACCTCGCGATACTGCTCTCGCCGATCGGACAGCCGGGCGCACAGCGCTTCCAGAACAAGCTGCCCTTCCCCGGCTTTCCGCTGACAGCGAGCGTAGCTCAGTCGCTCCGCCCGTTCCCGCAGTTCACGACAATCGCGCTCGTGAACCCGCCGCTTGGGGACAGTTGGTACAACTCCATGCAGTTGACCGCCGACAAACGCTTTTCTCATGGGCTCCAGGCCAACTGGGCCTTCACCTGGTCGAAGTCGGAAGACACGTTCGGCGGAACTCCCGACGTCCAGAACCGCGCGCTGGCCAAGGCGATCTCCTCGCTCGATCAGCCGCTCGTAATGCGCTTCGGCTTCACCTACGGGATACCGAACTGGGCGGGAAAATTCGGCGCGCCAAAGGTTGTTGCATCGGCGCTGAAGGACTGGACGTTCAACGGCTACGCCTACTATGCGAGCGGCACTCCGCTGGCGTCGCCCACCGCCAATGCGACGGGCTACCCGGCCGCTCTCGCCACCGGAACGATCAGCAACGTGACTTTCCAGACGGGCCAGTATCAGGTTCGTACCGGCCAGCCTCTCTATCTGCAGGACCTCAACTGCCACTGCTTCGACCCGAACAACACGTTCGTCCTGAATCCGGCAGCGTGGACGAACCCCGCGCCGGGCCAGTACGGCGGGGCGACTTATTACAACGATTTCCGAGGCGAGCGCCGTCCGACCGAGAATTTTGCCATCGGCCGGCAGTTCCGCTTCAAAGAGCGGCTCAACCTGAGCGTCCGCGCCGAGTTCACCAACATCCTGAACCGGACGTATTTCAATAACCCGTCGCTCGCCAGCCCGCAAACGACCCCGTCGTGCAAGCTTCCGACCGGCGGCAACGGCGCCTGCTCCCCAGGCCTGCAGATTGTTTCCGGCTTCGGCTCGATCAATACGGCGACTACGCTTTATCCGTCGCGCACGGGGCAGCTCGTCGCGCGGTTCGATTTCTAAAGGAGAGGCCTCCCCTTGCAGGGTTGAAAAAACGTTATGCGCCGGCGCAATTGCCGGGCCGGTGTGGCGTGCGAGAGCGTCCGCGCCCGCCGTGGCGCGTCCGCGCTTGTCATGAAATTTCGCGGGGCGGAGGCCCACCTCGGGGACAGGTCACGAAAACACGATAACGACAGTTTGGATGGGCTCGCTCCGGGTTCGTTCCGCCGCGGCTGAGTCTGCAAGAGGATGCGATCCGGCTTGCCGGAAGCGCGCGGCTCCGATAACCTGTCATTTCGAAGGAGTTTCACCATGAGGCGATCGATGTTGTTGTTGTGCACAGCGCTGGTTGTGGCATTTACTTTCCAGCCCGCGCGGGCGGAGCTGCTGGAGAAGTCCCGCAAGGTGGCGGGCGTGACGGTTCAGTATAAGGTCGTTCTCCCGAACGGATACGATCCGGTGAAAACCTATCCGGCCATCCTCGCCTTTGGCGGCGGCCCCGAGACGATGAACACCGTCGATGGCGTCCTCAACCGCAACTTCCGCGCGGAAGCGGAGAAACGCGGCTACATCGTCATAGCGCCCGCCGCGCCCAATGGCGAACTCTTTTTCGAAGAGGGCGCGCGCATCTTCCCCGAGTTCCTGAAAATGATGCTCGCCGACTACAAAATCGAGGGCAACAAATTTCACATCGCGGGACCATCCAATGGCGGTATCGCGTCGTTCCACGTGGCGGCGGCGAATCCTCAGTACTTCTCTTCGGTGACGGCGTTCCCCGGATACATGTGGCAACCCAGCACCGCCAAACTCACGGCGATTTCGAAGATGTGCGTCTTCATGTATGTCGGCGAGAACGACGAATACATGTGGCACGGCGAGATGAAGGCGGAAGCGGAGTTTCTGCGCTCCAAAGGCGCCGTCGCTCACTATACGGTCGAGAAAGGCCAGCCGCACCGCATGGATACACTGGCGGGCGCCAGCGCCGGACGTTTGTTCGAGGACTTCGAGGAGACGAAAAAAGGCTGCAGCAAGTAGCGTCCTCGATGCAGCAGATTTGCGGCGTTACTTCGACTCCGTCGTCTCCCGTTTGACGGACTTCCCGTAAACCTCGATCCAGCCGACGTCCGAGTATCCACCTGTCCCGTGCCCGCTGCCCGGCGTCAAATCGGCAAAACCAACCTGGTCGACTTTGCTCAAATCCACCTTGTCCAGCAGGTTGCCTTTCGTCTGCACCTTTGGCATGTCGAGCTTGAGCCAGCGCACTTCCGACAGATAGAACTCACTCTCGTGGTAGTCGAACGTATTGGCATCGAAGTGGTCGCCGATGAGCCACGTTCCATCGGCCAGTTTCGCCACCGGGCGCACCTGATGAAACCCCGATGTCTTCGTATACCAGCGAATCTTCGCCTTTCCGGTCAGATCCACAAAGCTGTCCTTGTTGCTGAGCGTGAGCGCGCAGGATGAGGCGCAAAGGCCCGTCCAGATATGCGGCACGTTCCCTTCGTTGGTGACATTGAAGTCATCCTTCCCGGACCCGTACATATTCAGCTGCAGATCCGGTGTCAGCACGAAATCCTGCGTCATCGGCACGTTTCCGGAGAAATCCTTCCATGCTTCTTTGAAGAACAGGGGCGCCGGTTGAGCCGCCATTCCCCTGCCGCCGCCGCGCCCGCCCGGTTGTTGAGCAGACGCCTGTTGAGCAAATGCGCCTGCAGCCATCGCCAATATGCAAGTAAAAGCCAGTCGCTTCATAACCGCCTCCATCTGGATATACAGGATATCCGACCGCGGCCGTCGGCGCAGGGCAGGCGCTTATTGCCTGAAAGATTCTTTATTACCGGCATGTTTTATTTCCAGCGTCATCCGTTTGTCATGTCGCTGTAAGTCAACTGTAAGCTCCTCCTGCTACGCTCCTTCTTACACAAACCAGTTCTCTGTTTGGAGGAGTTTCCCGAATGTTACAAGTGTCTGATCGCTGCCGTAGTGTGTCGATGCTCCTGGCATGCGCGGCGTTCTGCGCGGCCATTACACCCCTTTACGCGCAGGAGACCGGACTGACCGGAACCGTTCTCGATCAGGCGGGCAAAGCGATTCAGGGCGCGACAGTCACCGTAAGGAACGACGCCACCACGGTGAATACAGCGACGACCGACGCCAGCGGACACTTTTCGGCTACCGGTCTGCCCGCCGGGACGTACGATGTCGACGCGACCGCTCCCGGTTTTGCGCACGGCACTCGCCGCGGCGTCCAGGTCGGCGCCGGCAGGACCGAAGACATCTCGATCACTCTGAACGTCGACGCCATCTCGCAGTCCGTCACGGTGCAGGAGTCGGTGCTGCTGACGGTTGAGTCGTCGCCGCAGGGCAACACCCTCGATACAACTTCAGCGCGCACAGAAATCAGCAACGCGGTGATTACGAACTTCATGGCGCCGGTCGCGGATTTCGCTGAAGTGATCCAGCAGGCTCCGGGCGCGTTCAGTCTCAACCCGAACGGAATCGGCCTCGGCCAGGGCAAGTCTTTCTTCCGCGGATTTTCCGATGGCCAGTACACGATCACGTTCGACGGCATTCCGTTCGAAGATACGAACTCACCGACACACCACTCCTGGGCGAGCTTTCCTTCGCAATGGATCAGCTCGACAGATTTCGACCGCAGCCCCGGTCAGGCGTCCGATTTCGGACCCACGAACTTCGGTGGCTCGATAAATCTGAAGTCGCCGGAACTGCAGGCGGATCCCGACATTCGCGGCACGTTCACATATGGCTCGTTCAATACACAGCTCTATTCGCTCGATTTTGAGTCTGGCCTGCTCGGGCCGCATAAGCAGGATGCCCTCCTCTTCAACATCAACGGAATGACTTCCGATGGCTACCAGACTTTCAACTATCAGCAGCGGGATGCCGGCTACGGCAAATACCAGCATCGCTTTTCCGACAAGACCAGTCTGAGCCTCTACGGCGGCGTGGTCGACATCTGGAATAACACGCCGAACACGACCAATCCGACGCGCGTCCAGGTGGCGCAGTTTGGAGACAACTACCTTCTCGATAACACACCATTTCTCGCGAACGGTACGCCCGATCCTTACTATTACAAGTACAACACCTATCACGTACAGACAGACTTTGAATACGCCGCATTCGATTCGGATCTGGGCGGCGGCTGGAAGTTCAATAACAAGACCTATACGACGCGTTACTGGAACAAGCAGTTCTATCAGAACGGCCCGAAAGTCGTCCTTACGCCGGATGCGCCGAGCGGCGTTGACAAGCTTAACGGCTACCGCCATACGGGCGACACGCTCATTCTCAGCAAGGAAATGAAGTGGGGTGTCTTCCGCACCGGCATGTGGTACGACTAGGCCTATACGGACCGCTAGCAGATCCCATCCAACATCCTGACGGGGCAGGACACGCCGTTCGGCAACTTCCACGAGCATTTCGTCACCCAGTCGTTCCAGCCCTTTGCCGAATTCGAATGGCATCCCCTGCCGCGGGTGGTAGTAACCGCCGGCATCAAAGCCGCCGATTACAAAATGGATTTGAATCAATACCAGGACGTGAAGACTGTCCAATGTCTCGGCGGAACTTTGGTGAAAGCGGTCGCGGGCGTGAGTCCCGCGGTATGCGTCGGTGGAGCAGCCTTTACGACCCACGACGTGAACTACAACAACTGGCTGCCGACGCTGACCGCGCGCTATCGCGTCTGGAAAGCCTGGTCGATCTACGGCCAGTTCGCCGAAGGCAGCGTCATTCCTCCGAGCAATGTGTTTGACGTGCCGGGAGGCAATGTTCTCGTCCCGCCGAAGCCGACCGTCGCCAGGACTTATCAGGGCGGAACCGTTCTCAAGTTCAACCGCTTCACTCTGGATATGGACGGCTACTACGTACACTTCCAGAACGGCTACAATTCCTTCACCGATGCCCTGAGCAATGAGCCCGTGTACTATCCGACCGGCCCCTCGAACACCAAGGGTTTCGAAGCGGAAGGTAACGTTGCCCTGGGACATGGCCTGAGCCTGTACGCTAATCTTTCGGTCGGCTCCGCCAAATACCAGACCGGTCCGGGGATCGCCAACGGGGGCCTGTGGGTGCCGAATACTCCGAGTAACATCGAGGGACTCAGCCTTCTCTGGCAGCACCGGAACTGGGACTTCGGGTTCACTTACAAGCGCGTGGGCCAGTATTACAACGATTACGGCGCAATCAACCAGGCGATCAAAATCGATCCGTTCGATCTCGAAAATGCATTCCTGAATTACACAATCAAGAACGCGTCACACCTCCGCGGGACAAAAATTCAGCTGGCGTTCAACAATATTGCCGACAGCCACAACATCGTCGGCATCACGCCTGCGTCGACCACGCCGGCCAGTTACGCGGCGAACGGCGGTGATTTGCTGAACCTGCTGCCGGGACGCAGCATTTCGCTCACCGTCACGGGCGGATGGGCGCCGCGCCGTTAGCGCTCAAACATCTCCTCGCGGCCACAGGACGCGGCCCGGCACAAGCTTCCATCCGACCCCACGGTATGGTATAGTCCGTTCGATCGGGAGTCAAAATCGCGTCAAATTCAGGGGAGATGTAAGCATGCGGGCCCCCGCCGGCCACATTGCATTCGGACCTTTCCACCTTGAGACTGAAGTTCCTCGGCTGCTTCGGGATGGAGCCGAACTGGAACTCCGTCCGCAGGCGCTCCACGCGCTGCGGACGCTCGCTCAAAACAGCGGTCACTGCGTCGATTACGCCGCCATGATCGGCGAAGCCTGGCACGGCGTATCCGTCTCGCGGCACACCGTGGCCGTCACAGTTGGAGAAGTCAAGAAAGCGCTGCGGGAATATGGCCGCTGGATCAGCTACCATCCCAAACTCGGTTACCGGCTCGATATTCCGCGCTCGGAAGACCTCATTCGCAACGGATGGCACTATTGGCAGAGGCACACGCGCGAAGGCTTCGATAAGGCGCTTGCGTGCTTCCACGAAGTCGCCGGCGCAAGCAGCACCGACTTCCGCGCGTGGGAAGGGATTTCGCGTTGTTACCTGATGCTCGCGACCTTCGCCATGCGCCGTCCGCGCGAGATGTATGCGGCTTTCCTCGATTCGCACCGGCGCGCCGTGGACCTTGCAGGCATGACGCCGGAACTGCGCGGCGACCGTGCCCAGGGCCTGCATGTCTTCGAGCTGAAATTCGCCGAAGCCGAAGCCGAGCTGTTGAAGGCTCGCGAAGAAAACCCGCGGACCGCGGGCGTCCACATCCGGCTGGCAGTGCTTTATGCCAGCACGCATCGGACAGACGAGGCTCTCGACATCCTCGCCGAAGCCTATGCAGCCGACGCACTGTGGCCCATCCTGCCGGCGGCCGAGATTCTGGTGCGCTGCTGCCGGGGCGAGTTCGATCAGGCCGTGGCCTGCGGAAAGAAGGCGCTCGATCTGCACCCTTATTTTGCGCTGGGCCGCTCGCACTACGCGCAGGCGCTGGAGTTCTCAGGGCGAATCGAGGAGGCGCTCGAGCACTACCATCTCGCCTCGCTGATGAATCCCGATTTCCCGCGATTGCGCGCCGAGGAGGCGCGCTGTCTGGCCCGCGCCGGCCGCAGGCCGGAAGCCATTACGATTCTGAAAGATCTCGAGAAACTACGCGAGACCGAGTACGTCGACGGCTACCCGATGGCGTTTCTCTACGATGCGCTGGGCGAGAAGGAGCGGGCGTTCGCCGAGCTCGAGCGCGCGGCCGGCGAAAATTCGCCCGCCCTTTTCATGCTGGACGTCGACCCGCGCATGGAGGGCCTGCGTTCCAGTGCCCGCTTCACGAGACTGCGGAACCGGCTGTTTCGCGCGCTGCCTTCCGTGACGGAGATCCAGTCGAGGCCGCGTGCCGTCATCGCGCCGTACACGCCGAAGGAGCCCAGCCGGACGCATCGGGCTGCTTCATGAAGTCAGTACTTGTCACGAACGGCTCTTCAAGATACTGCGGATCTTTCACGATCGTCGTCACATGGAACCAGGTATCGCCGTTGGCTTCTTTTGAAAGATCGTAGAACTCGTCGACGACCGTGTTGGCACTGTAAGGGGCGCCGTTCTTCCGCAGGTATCCGGGACGCAGGTTTGTGGTTACCACTTCAAGCGAGCGGCCCTTCGTGCCTTCGCGGACTGCGCCCAGTCCCGCAAGCGGCAAGCCTTCACCGCGCAGAGGCTTCTCCCAATTCGCGACTGAATAGCCTTGCCAACTCGGCTTTTCACTGGCCGTCGGCTTTCCATTGAAGTGGAAAAGGCGGCCCTGCGTTCCCGCGTCGGTTTCGATCTTCAGCGTGTTGTCGTCCTGCCACGTGATGTGGACGCGCCCGGGAATGCGCATGACGGCGGGCGCTCCGTAGGCGCGGCATTGTTCGCCGGCGGCTTCGTCTTTGGCGGGGTCCCAGGCATCGCCGATTTTGCGCGCGGCAGCATTGAGGGGCACGCCGGCGAAATCCCCTTTGATCGGAGTCACCATGCGCCACCGCCAGTCTTCGGTCACGACGGACACCCAGTAGCCGGTGAGATCGACCGGCGCGGCTTCGCGCGGGGACTTCGGAGGGCCGGGCGGTCCGCCGCGCCCCTGTGCAAAGAGGCCGGTCGCGAGAAGAACCGTGGCGCAAACAATCTTGCCTGCCGCGCCCGGCATCCCCTTAAGGCGTGCTGGCTCGGCATTCGTGCCGGCGCATGTGGCCGGCGGAAGCGACAATCGCCGGTAAGGGTTACTTCTTCTCACTCAAGCTCCTGTACACAGCGTCGACGAACTGGTCCGTCGTCCAGATGCCCGCAGTCGCGCCGTACTGCGTGTCATAGTCCAGCGTCGGTTTCGCCGCCTTCACCTGTTCGAGCGTGCGGCCCTTTTTGATCAGATCGGCAATGCGGTCGCGAATAATCGTTACCATGTCGCGATACTCCACAACGTCGGCCTCCTCGCAAAGCCGCCCGTGTCCGGGAATCACGTACGTCCCCCCTTCCTGATACTTCGCCGGCACCGTAATGTCGATGATGCGGTTGAGCGCGTCGATGATGCCTTCGACCGACCCGCCGCGCGCGAGGTCGATGATCGGATAATGCTCCGGCGTGAAAATATCGCCGGTCGCGATCACGTCCGACCGCCGGAAGAAAACGATGCTGTCGCCGTCGGTATGCGCGTTCGGCATGTGATAAACGACGACGGCTTCGTTGTTGAAGAAGAAATCTTTCGACTTGCCGAAGTACTCGTCGTTCGGCCAGTCGGAATCCGGAATGCCCTTTTCCGCGGTCATTCGATTCAGCACGTGATCGTTCGCGATAATGCGCGGCATTCCGCCACCCGCGCCCAGTTTCACCAGCGCTCCGTTGCCGCCGGTGTGATCGCCGTGCATGTGGGTGTTGATGATGTACTTGATCGGCGCTTCCGAAAGCGTGCGGATCGCCGCCATGATCTTCGGCGCCATTGGCGCGTATTGCGTGTCGACCAGCAGTACGCCGTCTTTGCCCACCTGCAGCGTAGTATTGCCGCCCGCGCCGATAAGCATGTAAACATTCCCCTGCACGGGAAGAATGTTCACTTTGACATTGTCGTAATTCTGCGGCTGCTGCGCGAAGAGCAATCCGGCCGCCAGCATCCCGAACAAAAGCAGCCGGTTCATCGCGGCGGCACCACGAGGTTGCAGTTGAACAGCGTCGTGCATGTGCAGTAGCGCTCGCACTTCGCGGGTGGAGTGTAGTTGCCGATTTTCTGCCGATACTCCGGATACAGTGTCTCGGCGCCGCCGCGCGTGGCTTCGTAAGGCAGACCGTACCAGTTGGCAAACTCGTGCAGGAACTGATTCGTGCCAGGCAGATGATGCGGCACCGTGCCCGTGGGACGCGGCACCTCCGGCGCATACTCGCATCCGAACACGCCGATCGCCTGCCCCGGATCGAGGAACCAGTTGTCGCTGCGCACGAGCGGCTCGGTGAGGAATACCGGATCGGTGATCACCGTGACGACGGTCAGATAGTCGCCGTGCCGGTACCAGTGCTCGACCAGCGTCGCCTTATCGCTGCGCGGCACGCCGTTGCGCCGGATGTAATTCGTCTTCAAATGGGTAGTCGTGATGGTGAGCATGTTGCCTTCCCACACGCCGGTCGAGAAGCCCTGCCAAGTGTGGTCGGCATATTCGGGCGGATGCGGACGGCCGTCCATATAGATGGTGCGCTCGCTGTCCCACGCCAGCAGGTGCGTGTGAAACGCCACGAGCTTCTGCGTCGCCTGATCGTAGTCCCGCCAGATGCGAAGGTTGCCCAGTCCGCGCATGGAGTAATCGGCGCCATGCGGGCGGCACTGGTATTCGGGAACGACGGAGATGCGGTCGGCATCGTAGCTGTCGGCCCTCAGGCGCGCCGCGTCATTGATAGGAAGTTCGGTGTAGTCGCCCAGTTCGGGACCGGGCAGGCGCTCGGGACCGTCTTCGTGATAGAGCGGCGCCCATTCCCCGGAAAAATCCACCTGCGCGAAAGCGGGCAGGCTCGAACACAGCAGGCCAATCGCCAGTGAAAGGTGCCTCATTGGTTGATTAAGATATCACGCGTTGCGCGGGCACTTGTTCGGCACTCGATAAACAAGCGCCGGCACGATTGCCGGCGCGGCGGGCATAGGTGCCCGAGCCACGGCGGTCCATTCACACCCTCCCGTTACAATGAAATTTCACCCGAATACTCCGGCGCGCTTACGGTAACACCCGTCGGATAGACTGAGCGCACAAGCCGCAAGGCCGTTGTGCGCGTTGGAGAAACTCGTCGCTTATGCCGCAGATCGATGTGCCGCTCGTTCAGGGGCGGTTTGGTACGACTTCGCGTCCGGACAAATGGTGGGCCTTGCCCCTTGCCATTTTCCTCGGCTATCTCGCCTTTATCGTGTACTCCACGTGGGCGGCTTTTCAGGGGAACAACTATTGGTTCGGCCCCTACATTTCGCCGATGTATTCTCCGGAGTTGTTCGGCATTTCTCCGCACGCATGGTTCGGCGGACCGCCCGCCTGGTTCCCCACCTTCCTGCCATTCTCGGCGGCATTCCTTATCCTTTGGGCGCCAGGCGGATTCCGCTTGACGTGCTACTACTATCGGGGCGCATATTACAAAGGCTGGTGGGCGGACCCGCCCAACTGCGCTGTTGGCGAGCCGCGAAAGAAGTATCTCGGCGAGCGTTCCTTCCCCCTGATTCTGCAAAACGTCCACCGCTATTTCATGTACATCGCGGTTATCTTTATCGTGTTGCTCGCGAAAGATGCGTACGACGGGTTCTTCGGGTGGCCCGATGGATTCCACATCAATGTCGGCTCTCTCGTGCTTCTGCTGAACGTAATTCTGCTCGGCAGCTATACGTTAGGTTGTCACTCGCTGCGGCACCTGGTTGGCGGTTTTCGCGATGTACTGTCGACTTCTCCGCTGCAAAAGAAAGCCTACGATTGTGTGAGTTGCCTCAATGAGCGTCATCAGGCCTTCGCCTGGTACAGCATGTATTTCGTCGGGTTCGCGGATCTTTACGTGCGCCTTTGCGCGATGGGCATCTGGCACGACGCGAGGCTCTTCTAACCATGGCCGAATATCAGCAGTTCGATTACGACGTGCTCGTAATCGGCGCCGGAGGAGCCGGTCTGCGCGCCGCGATTGAAGCGTCGGCGGCGGGTGTCAAGGTCGGCCTCATTTGCAAATCCCTTCTGGGAAAAGCCCATACCGTGATGGCGGAAGGCGGCATGGCGGCGGCCATGGGCAACGTCGACGATCGCGATAACTGGCGCGTCCATTTCGCCGATACCATGCGCGGCGGGCAGTACCTCAACAATCCCCGCATGGCGGAACTGCACGCGAAAGAAGCGCCGGCGCGCGTGCGCGAGCTCGAAGCCTGGGGCGCCATTTTCGATCGCACCAAAGACGGCAAAATCCTGCAGCGCAACTTCGGCGGCCACCGCTACCCGCGCCTCGCCCACACCGGCGATCGCACCGGACTCGAGATGATCCGCACTCTCCAGGATCACGGCATCCATCAGGGCATCGACGTCCACATGGAGCACACCATCATCGATCTGCTCACCGATGGCGGGCGCGTCACCGGCGCTTTCGGCTACGATCGCGAGCGCGGCCGCTTCAAGCTGTTTTCGGCGAAGGCCATCGTTCTCGGCACCGGCGGCATCGGCCGCGCATTCAAAATCACCAGCAATAGTTGGGAATACACCGGCGACGGGCAGTCTCTGGCTTACCGCGTCGGCGCATCGCTGATGGATATGGAGTTTGTCCAGTTCCATCCGACCGGCATGGTGTGGCCGCCCAGCGTCAAAGGCATCCTTGTGACCGAAGGCGTTCGCGGTGAAGGCGGTGTGTTGCGCAACAACCAGGGCAGGCGCTTCATGTTCGACGACATTCCGGCGAACTACAAGTCGTCCACCGCCGACAACGAAGAAGAAGGATGGCGCTACGTCATCGGCGACAAGAACGCCAAGCGTCCGCCGGAACTGCTCACGCGCGATCACGTCGCCCGCTGCATCGTGCGCGAAGTGCGCGAAGGCCGCGGCAGCCCGCATGGTGGCGTCTTCCTCGACATCGCGTGGATCAAAGAAAAACTTCCGAACGCGCCCGAACATATCAAGCGCAAGCTGCCCAGCATGTATCACCAGTTCAAGCAGCTTGCCGATATCGACATCACGCAGGTCGCGATGGAGATCGGGCCCACCACGCACTACGTGATGGGCGGCGTGCGCGTCGATGGCGATACGCAGATGTCCGACGTGCCCGGCCTCTTCGCCGCGGGTGAAGTCGCCGCGGGACTCCACGGCGCGAATCGCCTCGGCGGCAATTCTCTTTCCGACCTTCTCGTCTTCGGCAAACTTGCCGGCGAGCACGCCGCGAAATTCGCGAAGCAATACGGCGCGGGCTCGATTAATCCGGCACAGGTGGATGAAATCGCGCGCGAAGCTCTGGAGCCATTCAATCGCACAACCGGCCTGCCGCCCTATGAAGTGCAGCACAAGCTGCAGGAGATGATGCAGGATCTCGTCGGCATCGTCCGCCGTGAGGAAGAGATGCACCGCGCGCTCGGGCTACTGGCCGAGATGCGCGAAACGGCGAAGACGGTCGCGGTGCCCGGCAATCGTGAGTACAATCCCGGATGGCACACGGCCCTCGATCTTCGCAATCTGTTGACGGTTTCCGAAGCCGTGGCGCGCTGCGCCATCGAGCGCAAAGAGAGCCGCGGCGCGCATTTCCGCGACGATTATCCGGAGAAGAGCGAAGAGGCCGCGAAGTTCAACCATGTGGTGCGCCGTGCCGCGGATGGTTCGATGGAGCTTACCCGCGAACCGCTCAAGCCGATGACCGGAGAGATGAAGCAGATCATTGAGGAGATGAAGTAATGGCGAGCACCGCGACGTTTCAGATCTGGCGCGGCGACCGCGCGTCCGGCGGTTTCAAAGATTACAGGACCGAGATCAGCGAGGGCATGGTGGTGCTCGACGCGGTGCATCAGATCCAGGCCGAGCAGGCGAGCGATCTGGCGGTGCGGTGGAACTGCAAAGCGGGCAAGTGCGGCTCGTGCTCGGCCGAAATCAACGGCATGCCGAAGCTGATGTGCATGACGCGCCTGAATTCGATCCCGCTCGACCAGCCGGTGAAGATCGAGCCGATGAAGACGTTCCCGCTCATCCGCGATCTGGTTACGGATGTATCGTGGAACTTCGAAGCCAAGAAGACAATCCGCAAATTCAAGCCGCGCAAACCCGACGCACCGGACGGCACCTGGCGCATGTCCCAGGCGGATGTTGACCGTCCGCAGGAGTTTCGCAAGTGCATCGAGTGCTTCCTCTGCCAGGACGTTTGCCACGTATTGCGCGACCACCACATGCACAAAGAGTTCATCGGGCCGCGCTTCCTGATTTACACCGCGAACATGGAGATGAATCCGATCGACAGCGACGATCGAATCGCCGACCTGAAGAACAAGCACGGCATCGGTCTCTGCAACATCACCAAGTGCTGCACGAAGGTGTGTCCGGAGCACATCCACATTACGGATAACGGGATTATTCCGCTGAAGGAGCGCGTCGTCGATCAGTTCTTCGATCCGATCGCGAAGATCTTCCGCGGGTTCAAGTGACGGAGGTCGGGCCTTTCCTGTTCGTGGAGCGAGATGCTGCGCAATTACTTTGATAGGCCTGACCAACAGCGTCTCGCTCTGGACGCAGCACTGGAATATTTTGAAACGACGGAACTGGACCTCTACGATTTATCCTGGAATGCTTTTGACCAGGGGACTGGCAGGGATTAATTCATTTCAGGACTGACGCTGGAAAAGCGAGAATCGATCAGCACCTGGCGACTCACGATCACAAAGACGCGCTGTTTTTTTCGGATCGTTTGAACCGGGTTTACGAACGAGAAAAGCTCTCCGCAAGTCATGTATTCAAAAAGAGTCGCTCCAATGGAGGCCGGTCGCGGCGCCTATTTGGGAAATCTCTGATACTCCATAACGTCGGCCGCTTCTTTGTTCAACCGATCGGCAAATCTGTTGATGAGAGCCGCATCCCCGCGCCTCTTCGCGGCTTTCTTCTCCTCATGCAACAGTTTTCTGGCGGCGATCTCCAGAAACGCGGACCGATTAGGGTTCCGGCGATCAATCTGCCGGAGCAGATCATTCGGCAGCGTGATTGAAGTCTTGACCCTCACAAGACGATCATACCGGCGTTTATCCTGCTGCCGTCTGACATGAAAAGGCTGCTCTCAGCGCCGCGACGACAGCGGGTTCATTCCTTTAGTTCGGCGATAGTTGCGCCCGCGCCACCTTCCGATTGCGATGCTGGATAGTACTTTTCAACGTGGGGGCTCGCTTTCAGCAAATCCTGTATCGCGCGTTTCAGAATGCCCATGCCATGCCCGTGCACGATTCGGACGCGCGAAGCCGTCGCCATCATCGCCGCGTCGAGGAAGCGTTCGACCCGTTCTACCGCCTCCGCTGCGTGCTCGCCGATGACGTTGATCTCCTGCACGGACGGGATCAACTGCGGGCCTGGCTGGAAGCGGACGTTCTTCGGCAGTTTCGGCGCGTCCAACGGCGGGAGCACTTCTTCGACATCGCCCGCCGCAACGTGCATCTTCATGAAGCCGGCTTCCACTTCGAAGCGTCCATCGCCGAGCAACCGGCGGACGCGGGCCGGCTCGCGAATCCCCTTCAGCCGAACGCGCGCGCCCTCTTCAATCTTCAAGGTACGCGTGATTTGAGGGTTGACGGCGATTCGTTCCCAGTCCTCGCGCATTTCGCGCCTGGCGCGGGCGGTCTGGCGGCTCGCTTCGTCCACCGCTTTGCGGCGCTCCGCGGTTTCTTCGATGCGCGCGACAATCGCATCGCCGCGCTCCTGCCAGCGTCGCTGCATCTCGTCGAAACGGGCTTCGAGCTCCCGCAGCTTCGCCGCTTCCTTTTTTTCGGTGTCGAGGACAAGCTGCTTTTCGCGTGCGGCGAGCGCGGCGCGTTCCTGTTCAAGCGTGGTCTGCAGTCGGCGCGTTTCTTCAGCGCTGCGGTGCAGGTTGGCGATCAGGGTGGAGAGTTCGATTTCCTGCGTACGCAGTGAGGCGCGGGCGCGCTTCATGATGTCCTCGGGCATGCCAAGGCGCGCGGCTATATCGAGTCCGGCGGATTTTCCCGGCAGTCCGGTTTGCAGTTGGTACGTCGGCTCCAGCGTTTGTTCGTCGAAGCCCATCGAAGCATTGAGTACGGTCTTCGTATTCGCGCCGTAAATCTTGAGTGCCGTCAGATGGGTGGACGCAAGCGTGTACGCCCCCGCCGCGCGGAAGTGATCGACAAGCGCGACGCCCAATGCCCCGCCCTCTTCCGGATCTGTCGCGGAACCGATTTCATCGAGCAGCACGAGCGAATCCGGCGTCGCGTCGAGAGCCATTTCGCGCAGCCGCGAAACGTGCGCGGAAAACGTGCTGAGGCTCTGTTCGATCGATTGGTTGTCGCCGATATCGGCGAGCACTTGTTCGAAGACCGGCAGTTCGGCCGCTGAGCAGGGCACGGGAAGTCCGGCCTGCGCCATGAGGGCGAGAAGGCCGACAGTCTTGAGCGTGACGGTCTTGCCACCGGTGTTGGGGCCACTGATCAGAAGCGTGCGGCAAGCGCGGTCGAGGGTCAGAGTAAACGGAACCACGCGCCGCTGGCCCTTGCGCAGCACGTCTATCAACAGAGGATGGCGCGCATTTTCGAGATGCAGACGATCGCCGAGCGCCGGGACCGCGCAATCCAGGTCGATCGCGAAGCGGCCCTTCGCGAAGATGAGATCGAGCTCGCCCATGATTTGGGCGGCGGCGCGGATCGGCTCACCGTACACGCTCAGGCGGGCGGTGAGCTCGCGCAGGACGCGGAAGACTTCGCGCGACTCTTCTTCCTGAAGACGCACCAGCTCGTTGTTGAGGTCGATAGTTTCGAGCGGTTCGAGGAAGAGCGTCTGTCCGGTCGAACTCGCGCCGTGGATGACGCCGGGCAGCTTGCGGCGCTGTCCCGCGATCACGGGAACAACGAAGCGGTCGTTGCGAAGGGTGATGTACTCCTCCTGCAAAACGCCCTCGCCGCGGTTGGCGCGCAGGAAACGCTCGAGCGAATCCTGAATGGTCTTCTTCTGTCTCTCGATATCCTTGCGGAGGCGATGGAGATGCGGGCTGGCGCTGTCGAGAACCGTGCCGTCGGCCTGGATCTTACCTTCGATCTCTTTGAGAAGCGGGCGGAAATCGCCAATGCCCCGCGCCATCGCGGCGAGCAGAGGGAAGCGTTCACCCGCGGCGTTGAGGAACGAGGCGGCATCGGCGGCGCGGTCGAGGAATCCGATCAGCTCGAAGATTTCTCGCGGCTCGAGCGCGGCGCCTTCGATGTGGAGTTTCTGAATCGAGGGGGTGACATCGGGAAGTCCATTGAAATGAATTCGGATGGCCGCGCCCTGTCCGGCAGGCTGCGGGGCGGAGGCCGCGCGCAGGTATTGAATCGCTTCGGCTGCGTGCGCGAGTGCACGTTCCACGGTCTCGCGATCGACGGAGGGAGAGACCTTCGCCAGTTCGGCCGCGCCGAGAGGGCTGCCGATATGACGGGCGAGGAGAGCGCGCACCTGCTCCCACTCCAGCGCGATTTGAGCTTCTTCAAACATGCTGTTCCCGATAGCGCCGGAAGGCCCTCGCAATCACGGCGGGTGTGCCTTCCGTAATTTTCAACTCCCCAAAGCCATCTTCTTTCACCCAGGCCACGCGGCTGGCATCGTCGGCCGCACAGAGAGTGCCGCCGGTTACGCGGCACAGATAGTCCATCAGGACGTAGTGGTATTCGGGCGCGCCGAATTGATCCGGCATGATTCGCTCGAAGACTTCGACGAGCGAGACGATTTCGACTTCCAGACCAGTCTCTTCGCGGACTTCGCGGCGGACTGCGTTTTCGAGAAGTTCACCGGTCTCGACGACGCCTCCCGGCAGAGACCACCAGCCTTTTAGAGGCTCGCGGCCGCGCTCGACGAGCAGGATCGAATCGCCGTCAATGACGAGCGCGCCGACGCCGAGGATCGGGCGGTCGGGATAGCGGCGGCTGCTCACAGGCCCCTGCTCACAGCCTCAATACTGGAGCGCTCCCTTCGCGCCGACCTTCACACGGAACAAACCAGCGCGCGAAGTGATGAAGAGCGTTTCGAGGTCGCCATCGCCGAACGCGCAGTTCGCCGCGTATTGATCTTCGAGAAGCGTGCGCTGCAGCTTGCCGTCGGATGAATAGACCGCCACGCCTTTCGCCGCGACGTAGAGGCGGCCATCCGCATCCGTTCGAATGCCTCCAGGGACGCCGGTCACGTTCCGGATTACGTCCCGCTGGTTGGCGAGTTGCCCTTCACGGCCAATATCGAACGCCACGACCGTATGGCGATCGGAGTCGGTTACGAACAAGATTTTGCCGTCCGGCGAGAGTGTGACTCCGTTCGGACGCGTCTGCCACTTCGCGGCAGCATCGACATCGCCTCTCTGAGTGATGTGCCAGATGCCGTAGAAATCGAGATCGCGGTGGTCATTCGCGCTGCCGAACGCCGGATCGGTGAAGTATGCGTGGCCGTCGCGGCGCACTACAATATCGTTCGGCGCGTTGAATTTCTTTCCCTGGTAATCCGCAGCCAGCGTTTCTTCTTTTCCTTTCGTATCCAGACGCGTCACCCGGCGCGCTTCCGATTCGCAGACGTAGAGGCGGCCCTGAAGATCGAAAGCAAGTCCCGAGGCGCCGCCATCGTTGTCACGCATCACTTTCGGCGGCGGCGTCGAATCGTAGCGCAGGATCTTTTTTTGGCGGACATCCGCCACCACCAGATAGCCGGAACGGGACCAGGCGATACCGTCAGCAAACTGCAGATTTCCCGAAATTTTTTCGGACTCGTAGTTGAGAGGCCCGCCAGCCGGATTCTGTGGCACGAAACCTCCCCGATTTTGTGGCACGGAACCTCAGGGATGCGCGATCTTGATGTCGTTGGTGACGCTCTTGACGCCGTTCACCTTCTTCGCGATCTTTTCCGCCTTGTTCTTCTGCTTATCTTCTTCCACCGTGCCGCTCAGGGTCACGACGCCGTTCTTGACATCGACGTTGATGGCGCCCCCCTTCACAACCTGATCGGCGGCGAGTTTCTGCCGAATCGTGTCGATGAGGAAATCGTCAGTGACCGGCTTGCTCGCGGCAAAGGTCGCGCCGGCCAGCGTGAGCAGAAATACGAATGGAAGAAGCAGGCGCTTAATCATCTCTTTGGCTCATTGTACGCCAGTCGACGGTGTTCAGAAACGCCGCTTTCTCGCGCCATCCCGATTCCACTTTCACATGCAGATCGAGATAGACTTTCGAGCCAAACAACGCCTCCATCTCCTGACGCGCAAGCGTGCCGATTTCACGGAGCATGGCGCCCTTCGAACCTATGACAATGCCTTTTTGTCCATCGCGCTCGACGACGATGGTTGCATATATCCGAATCAGGTTTGAGATTTCTTCCCATTTATCGACGAGAACCGTGACGGAATGCGGAACTTCCTGATGAGTGGCGGCCAGGATTTTCTCACGAATGAGCTCGGAAGCCAGAAAGCGCGCGGGCTGGTCGGTGAAATGGTCCGGCGGGAAGTATTCCGGGCCTTCCGGCATCAGCTTCAGGACCTCTGCGCGAAGATCGTCAAGACCTTCGCCGGTTGCGGCCGAGATGGGGAGGTACGCCTCAAAATCGTAACGCTTCCGGTATTCTTCGAGGAGCGGCAGCATCTCGTGTTTGGCCGGCAGCGCGTCGATCTTATTCAGCGCGATGATTACGGGTTGGCCGCCGTGAAGGATGCTGAGGGCCTTCTCGTCGGCGCTGCCGAACGGCTTCGTCGCATCGACCATGTAGATGAATGCATCGCGCTCCTCGAGGGACGCGCGGACGGCATCCATCATGCGCTTGTTGATCGAGCTGTCGGACTTGTGGATGCCGGGCGTGTCGATGAAAATTATCTGGGCATCGGGGGTCGTGAGGACGCCCTGGATTGCCGTGCGCGTCGTTTGCGGCTTGTCCGCGACTATGGCTACTTTTTGGCCGACCAGCGCGTTCAGCAGAGTGGATTTACCGGTGTTGGGACGGCCGATTATGGAGACGAAGCCGGATTTATGACCCGCGCCGTGCATTGCCGCTCCCTCACGATCGCGGTTCATGCTTTGTGCTCCGCGGGTTCGTGGTGTTCCTGCGGAGCCGGAGTGAGTCTGACTTGTTCGACTCGCATTTCATCGCCCGCCAGAACCTCGACGCGGATGCCGTCACGCTCGACCGATTCTCCAGGCTTCGGCACGTGGCCGAGCCATTCGGTAACAAGTCCGCCGATGGTCGTCGACTCGATCTCCTCGTCCGGGCGAAAGGAGAGGATGTCCGCGATTCGGTCGATGTCGAAGCTGCCGGAGACGATGTATCCGCCGTGTCCGTCTTCTTCCACATCGGAAGCCGGCTCGTGCTCGTCACGGATTTCGCCCAGGATGACCTCGACCAAATCCTCCATCGTCGCGAGGCCCGCGGTGTTGCCGTATTCGTCGACCACGATCACCATGTGCGCGCCCTCCTGCTGCATTTCGCGCATGAGGTCGTTGACGGGCTTGGTCTCGGGAACGAAGCGAATGGCCCGCATCAACTCGCGCACGCTGCGGGTGGGGCGATCGCTCTCGGCAACTTCGAACATGTCGCGAACGTGCACAAAGCCGACAACATCATCGATCGTCGTCTGATAGACGGGGATGCGCGAATACTGTTCGACGACGACGAGCTTGTGGAGTTTGTCGAGACTTGCGGAGGCTTCGATGGCCACGACGTCGGGCCGCGCGGTCATGACTTCACGCACGACTTTGTCGCCGAATTCGACAACGGACTGAATGAGCTTTCGGTCCTCTTCCTCGAGCAGCCCTTCTTCGGTTCCCGCGGCGATCAGGGTTTCGATGTTTTCGGCGGGAGTAGCAGGGTCCTCGCGCACAGACTCCTGACGAGTGACATCGAGCAGAGAATGCAGGAAATTCAGGAACAGCACGAGTGGGCGGATCACCAGAGCCGCGCCGCTGAAGAACGGCATGAAGGGTCCGATCCAATGGCCGGAAGTCCGGCGGAAGAGCAACTGCGGAATCAAATACGACGAGAGGACCATCAGGAGCCACGACGCGGCGAGCCCTTCAAGGAGTATCGGAAAAGTCATATATCCGCCATCGACTACCTGGGCGAGCACGAGAACGCCGAAAGAAACGAGACAGGTGTGCTTCCAAAGCGAAAACGTAAGCGCCCCTTCTTCCGAACGCAAATGGAGGCGAGGCTCGATGTCGGATTTGAAGTGCTGCAGCGATTCGAAGTCGCGGGCGCGCAGGCGCATACCTTCGAGGTAAAGGGTCTGGATGCTCGTGAACAGAACGAGAAGCAGAAAAAGCACGAAGAGGAGAGCGATGATCACGACACCGCCCTTTCGATTAACCCCGACGGCAGGCCGAGTTCGCGACGCCAGCGCACCTCTGTGCGGCGCATCTGGCCGGCGTCGGATTCATGATCCATGCCGAGGAGATGGAGCACGCCGTGGAGCATGAGGATGCGGATCTCCTGCTCGATGCTGTGCCCCCATTCGTAAGCCTGGGCCCGAGCGCGCTGAGCGGAGATCGCGATGTCACCGAGGGACGCGGGATCGTCCGACGGAAACGAGAGGACGTCGGTGGCGGACTCCTTACCGCGGAATTGCGCGTTCCAGCGGCGCAGGTCGGCATCGCCGGTGATGCGGCAATGGAATTCGCGGCCGCGGGCCACGCGCGCCCGGAGGAGTGCGGCGAAAGATTCGAGGCTTTTAACGTCGAGCGTGGCCGGCTTGCGCCGGAAAGTTATGAGTGGATCGGCTTTCATCGTGAACCGCGCTCTAAATACTCGCGCTCGGCGCGGCCTGTGCGCTCATACCTGCGCCGATGCGGGGGCCGCCGGGTCCGAAAGCTGCGGGTCCGCGATGACGGTCGGCAGTTGCGACGATGCATCAGCTTCCGGCGTGAACGGATCGGAGAGCTTGAGGGTGAGTTGGCGCCCGGCGGCGACCTCGTTGTATTTCTCGTAGGCGCGGACGATGCGCTGCACGAGGCTGTGGCGCACAACATCGCGCTCATCGAAGTGGACGAACGAGATGCCTTCGACCGATTTCAGGATCTCCATGGCGTCGAGGAGACCGGAGCGGCGTCCGTTGGGGAGATCGATCTGGGTGATGTCCCCCGTTACAACCATCTTCGAGTTAAAGCCCTGGCGGGTCAGCACCATCTTCATCTGCTCGGAGGTGCTGTTCTGCGCTTCGTCGAGAATGATGAAGCTGTCGTTCAGGGTACGGCCGCGCATGAAGGCCAGCGGCGCGACCTCGATGGAGGCGCGCTCGAGCAGCTTCTCTACTTTGTCCGACTCGAGCATGTCGTAGAGCGCGTCGTAGAGCGGGCGCAGATACGGATCGATTTTTTCCTGCAGGCTGCCGGGAAGGAAGCCAAGCTTCTCGCCCGCTTCGACGGCCGGGCGCGTGAGAATGATGCGCGAAACGCGCTTGCTGATCAGAGCCTGCACCGCCATGGCGACGGCAAGATAGGTTTTGCCGGTGCCCGCGGGTCCGATGCCGAAGACGAGATCGTTGCGCTCGATGGCTTCGAGATACCGGCGCTGCGTGACCGTTTTGGGCGCGAGAACTTTCTTGCCGAAGCTGCGCTGCTGCCCGCTCTTGAAGAGGCCGCGCAAAGTTACTTCGGGATCGGCCGTAACAACGCGCAGCAGGCTGTTGAGATCGCCGTTGCGGAAAACGACGCCCTCGCGCACGAGCGCGAAATAATCCTGCAGAATGCTTTCCGCGCGCGCGACAGCTTCGGGATCGCCTTCGATTTCGAGCGTGTCCTGGCCCTGCGGATCCTGCGCGAGCCGGGTGCTGACGCGCAGTCCGGATTCGATCAGGCGCATGTTTTCATCGCGAGTGCCGAAAAGATTTTCAATGCCGCGGCTGACTGGAACAGTTGCTTTCATCTAAGTGGAGCAAGGCCTCCGGAAATGGCTGGTGGTAACACGCACATCAAGCGAAACAGAAAGAGGCGAAAGAGTTGCGGAAGACCGTGAAACGCAGATGCCGCGTGAGCGCGGGGGAGGGCAATACCATCCAGTTCGATTATAACAGGCAATTCAGGCGGCAAGACTTGTGGGAATGGGGGTGTTCGGGGTGTGACTGCACTCAACGTCGCCGAGCTTCCGGCCGTCCGAGGCGCCGGGCGGAGAAAAGCCGCCAAGCGCCGGCACGGCGCTTGCAGCACTTTTGATGCAGTTTAGCGGATCGCTGGCCCTGGACAGGCTGCCAAAAACGATGGCTGGGCTACAGGTTGCCGTCCGCATTTGCGATGCGCGAGCATATCGACCCGCGCAGCTCCTTCAGCGTCAGGACATCTTCAATCTTCAGCAGAACCTTGACCGCGCCCTTCAACTTCGCGATGCCAAGTACATACAGAGTGTCGAAATTCGGCGGATCTTCAATATCGTGGCCGGCGATGTTGAGCACCTCGCACACAATGTCCACGATGAGCCCGATCAGGGCCGGTACGCCTTCCTGCTCGACCTGGACGACGACGATACACGTGGTGTGGGTGAAGGGCGTGTCGGAAAATGAGAAGCGAACGCGCAAATCCACCACCGGAACGATCTTTCCGCGCAGATTGATCACACCTTTGAGGTGAGGCGCTGTGCCTGGCACCGGCGTGATATCCTGCACGCCCATAATCTCGCGGACGTGCCGGACCTGGATGCCGAATTCCTCGCGGCCGAGGCGGAATGTGAGATATTTCCCGGCTCGGGGATTGTTCGCCGGCGGAACGGATCCGGGTAAGCGCGCATTTGTTGCGGTTGTCATCACCGCACTGATCGGCGGTAGTGGGGAAGAACTGTAGACCCCGTTTCAGCGGCGTTTGGAAAGCCGGGCGAGGGTGGCCAGTTGTTCCAGATACCGCCGCAGGGGACGCGCCGGCGTGCCCCAGACCGGCTCTCCGGCGCGCACGATTTTGGCGGTCAGGATGCCGGCGCCCGATCCGATGACGGCTTTGGATTCGATGCGGGCCTTGTCGCCGACGCCCACCTGTCCGCCCACGACGGCATAGTCGCCGATGGTAACGCCCCCCGCGAGCCCGGTCTGCGCCGCGATGACGACATGTTTCCCGATCCGGCAGTTGTGGGCGATATGGACCATGTTGTCGAGCTTCGTCCCGTCGCCGATCAGGGTCACTCCGAGAGTGGCGCGATCGATGCAGGTATTGGCGCCGATCTCGACGTCCGTTCCGATGACGACCACGCCAACCTGCGGCACCTTTCTGTACGCAGCTCGATCCGCGGCGCCGGCCAATTCGAAGCCGAAACCATCCGCGCCGATGACGGCTCCGGAGTGCACGACCGCGCGCGCGCCGATGCTGACGCGCGGATAAATGGTCACGCGCGGATGAATCAGAGAGTCCTCGGCGATCTCGACGCTCGCGCCGACCGCGGACCCCGCGCCGATGCGGGTTCGCGCCCCAATGCGCGCGTGGGAGCCGATCGTGACAAAGGGGCCGATTTCGGCCGACGGATCGATAACGGCATCTGGCCCAATCGACGCCGAGGGATGGATGCCGGCGGTAACGAGTTGCGCGGGATAAAGCAGCGAGAGAGCCTGCGCGAAGTGCGCCCGGGGCTGGGGCGATTCGATCACCGTCTGGCCCGGCTCGCTGTCGAATTCCGGCAGCACGATAATGCATCCGGCCGCAGAACGTCTGGCGGCGTCGAAATACTTCAGTCCTCCGGCGAAGGCGAGTTGGTCCGGAGCGGCATCCTCGAGCATTGCCGCGCCGCTCAGGAGACGCGACGCATTGCCCCGCACAGGAAGCCCTAAGTGGTCCGCTAACTCACCTGCCGTAATCGAAATCATTCAATGCCGACGCTAACACACGGGGCTGCGCCAATTCATGGCGCGTCCGGCGATGGAATGTTAACGTACCGGTCGCTAACTTTGGATAACATCCACTGAAATATGCTGCGGGAAGTTAGATTCGGGCTATACTCATTTCTGCAACGGGTTTTTCGTTAAGAAACATCACTAATGCTGGGTCAACCTTCATTGCTCGGCGCGGGACAGATCTTACTGGGGATCCTGGTGGCGCTTGCCGCTATATTCGACATTCGCTCCCGCCGCATACCGAACTGGCTGGTTCTGGCCGGGCTCATTGTTGGTGTGGGATGGAATGTGTACGACTCGGGTTGGTCCGGGCTGCTTCGCGGCGCGGAGGGGCTCGGACTGGGTTTCATACTTTACTTTCCGTTGTATCTGATTCGGGCCCGCGGGGCTGGCGATGTGAAGCTTCTGGCGGCTGTCGGCGCGGTAGTGGGTCCGGGCAACTGTTTGTGGATATTTCTTCTGACCGCGGTGCTGGGCGGAGCGATCGCTCTGGTTCTGCTGATGTTCCGCGGCCGGATGCGCAAGACACTTTTTAATGTCGGATGGATCATACAGGACCTTTTGCATTTCCGTGCGCCTTACCGCAGCAGCGATGAACTGGATGTAACCACTACCAAAGGACTGCGGCTTCCTCACGGCGCGATGATTGCAGTTGGTACACTCGCATTTCTTTATATGGCGAGATACCGGGTCCATATATAACGGGGGGCATCATGCCGGTTCAAATCATGGCGGTTCAGGTTTTTATATATCTTCAGTTACTGGACTTTCTAACAACGCTGATAGGATTCAAACTCGGGGGCACTGAAGTCAGCCCTTTTATCGCGAAACTGATTCACGCAACATCGCCCGCGTGGGGAGTTGCAGCGTCCAAAGTGATCGGACTGGGAATCGGCGGCCTCTGCGTCGTGCTGAACCGGATTAAAATCATGCACTGGATCAATTACTGGTACGCCGGTCTGGTGGTCTGGAATCTGTCGATGATCCTGGCCGCGGGCAGCCGGCTGCTGCCGCAGTAATCTCAGGCCGCCCGCACCATCTGACGCCACGGGTCGATGAGCTCGAACGGCGTCCGCACCGCGCTCACCGGCTCTCCGATTTGGCGGAATGAAGACTCGGCAAGATTCTCCTCGCCCCGCGCAATGCGCAGGTAATCGATCTTCTTCGCGTCGACGCCCATGATCCGGCAGCAGGTAGCGTCGACGGCGACCACATCGCTGCCCGCGACCAGCACGCCCGCATTCTTCGGCGTCCCCTGTATCGGACCATTTCCTTCCATGCCGACGATGCCGTCGACGATGGCGAACTGGCGCGGGAACAGGTGGTGCAGATCCACAATCGATTCGGCAATGCCCGCCCAGTGCAAAACATTCTTGGGCCAGCCGTACACGCCGCCCGGCACCAGGCCGAAAAGGTTCTTCATCGACAGCGTGGCGCCGGCCCAGTGGTGTGTTTTCATTTTGGGCAGCGAGACGAGCAGATCGCAGTCGAGAACCGTGTGTGGAAGATACAGTTCCTTTAGTCCGGACACCGGCTGCGGGATGACGCGCTTCGCCACGTTATCGAGGTTGAGATCCGTGAAGACATCCTCGAACTTTGGGACCGTCGAGAAGTAGCCGGCCGCGTCGGCGAGATCGAGCGTCGCGCGCCTGTGCCCGGGCCCTTCGGCGATTTTCACTTCCGCCGCGCCGAGCCGCCGGAACGCCTCATACGCGGCGTGCACGACCACGGGATGTGTGTTGATGGATGTGTGCGGATCGAACTCCACCAGATTGGGCTTGAGCACTATGCGCTTGCCGCGCACATTGAGCCGGTGATCGACTGCCATGCGGTAGACCGTATCGTAAACATCCATCGTGTAGGCAGGCGCTTTCACGATGCTTACGGCGGATTTGTACGCCGGCACGCGGTGCACGGCGGCAGTTTTTTGGGGCGACGAACTGCAGCGCGTCAATGCGATGCCGGCGGTCGCCGCTCCGAGAATCTCCCTGCGTGTTGCGTTCATCTGTTCGTGACCCTATGACCTTGAATTTACTGAGCCGCGCACGTCAGTAAGCGGTGCTTCGGGACTTCTGCCACGGGCGCTACGCAAGCAGCGGATTCTTCTCCGCCCCCGCCAGCGCTGTAAGCGCGGCATCGAGCGTCGTGCGCGGCAACGGCATCATCGTTGCAGGCATGCGCTCTTCGTGAGCCGCGAGGCCCATCCGCAGCCATGCGATTCCCTCGGCGGTCCTGCACTCCGCGAGATGCCTCCTGGCTGCCGCGATTCCCTTTACTATCGTTTCGTTCTTCGGCGTGCCCGCCAGCGCCGTCAGCGCCACACCGGTGGTTTCCGGATAAGAGTCGCCATCGCGGCCCAGCGCCTGGTTGGAGCCATGATTCCATCCTCCGTCCGCGCAAATGCGCGAGAACAGGAAATCCCTGCCCGAGTTGACCCGCCTGTGCAGCCCACTGTCTGCGCCCCGCCGGAGCGCGCGCTCAAAAGCAAGCATCCCGAGCGACGTGGGAATTACCCACGCCGCGGCTCCTGGAAACCAGGGCCAGCCGTCCGGATGCGCGCTTCGGTCGCCGTTGAGCCATGTCCGGAACTTCCAGCTCCAACTGGAATCTCTGCCGGTCTGGCCCTCCAGCCATTCCAGCGCGCGTTTCATCCGGCGCGCCCCGATTGCCTCCTCCGGCAAAAGGGCGGCCAACGCTGTTACCCACGTACTCTCCGCCACACCGGGCTGCGGGCTCCACCCGCCATCGTTCCGTTGCGTCGAGCAGAGAAATTTCAAGCCTGCCTCGAAGCTGACCCGGTCAACCTGCGTGGCGGTCTGAGCGAGCAGCACAAACGCTGTTGGTTCGGTCCACGAACAGCCTTTGTTGTATGCCCAGCCGCCATCGCGGTTTTGCCTGCTTCTCCAATCGGTCATTTTCGAGACCCGCGGTTTTGTTGTCTATATGTTTTGATCGTCGCCGGGGCGGCGATCGCCGGTTCATCGCTTACTGGATGTTACGGGTTTTGCGCTTGCCCCGGCGAATAATGAGAAGGGTCAGGAATAATCCTGCCACGATCCAGAGCACGGCCTGCAATACTGTTGGGTTCATCGACTTGTCTCCTTTTCAAATCTGTTTTGGTTATTTGGTGCACGCAGTTCCGGGTCTCACTCCTGGTCAGGAAGAGAAGCCGGCCTCCGCATTCCAGCAGCCGTCGGACGCTGCGCTCGCCCGCCGGCAAATCGACGTGGGGATGAACCCCGGCGCTGCGGGCAAGAGTGCCCACGCCACGGGGCCCGTTAATTGGACCTGCGCTTGCGCCGCCGCTGCAGGAACAGAATCAGCGCCCCAAGAGTGGCAATCCACAAAACTGCCTGAACGAGTGTTGAATTCATTTGCGTCTCTCCTTTTCTTCGGCGCACACGGACTGTTGCCTGTGCGCTGATTTCCTTTCGTTGCCTACTTGCCGAAACTCTGCATCAACGGGAACAGACCATCGAACAGCTTCAACATCGCGGGCCCCGCCGCCACGATCATCATCGAGGGAAGAATGAAAATGAAGATCGGAAAAACCAGCTTCACGCCGACTTTCGCCGCCTTCTCCTCCGCCTCCTGCCGACGCCGCAGCCGCATGAAATCGGAGTGCGTGCGCAGACTTTCTCCCATGCTGGTTCCAAAGCGATCGGTCTGGATGAGAATGGCCACCAGTTTCCGAAGCTCTTCTTCGCCGGTCCGGTCGGCGAGGTTGCGAAGCGCCTCGGACCGCCTCTTGCCGGCGCGCATTTCCAGTCCGACCAATCCGAACTCGTCGCTCAGCTCCGGATGTGATCCTTCCATCTCCCGCGCCACATACTGCAGCGCCTGATCGAGTCCGAGCCCCGCTTCCACCGAGACGACCATCATGTCGAGCGCGTCGGGCAGCGACAGCCGCAGCTTCATCTGCCGCTTCCTGACCTGTTTTTCCAGAACCATGCCAGGCGCGTAATAGCCCAGAGCGGTCCCCGCGACCAGAAATACGATACGCAGGATCGGGTTGTCGGTGATATGCCGGTAGAGCGTCAGGCAAAAGAAAAACATGACGATACAGAAAATCACCTTAATGCCGAAGAAAATCCGGATCGCGCCATCCGAGCGGAAGCCGGCCATCACCAGCTCGCGTTTCGTCCCGGTCTGGTCGCTTGGGCTGAGCGGAATCTGTTCGCCGATTTGCTCGAAAACCCGCACCACGATATCCCGCGGCTTTACGGAAACGGTTTCCGAGGCCACCGCCGCTTCCGCCATGCCGCCGACGCGATCGTAGATCCTGCCCGGCCGCACATACGCGCGGTACCCGTAAACCGAAATTACGGCCATCAGCAGCAGAAAAAGGAAGCTCGCGAGAAGTATAGGCAGCATGGTTTTTCGCTTATACCTTGATCCTGATGATCTTGCGAATAAAGAAATTCCCGAGAATCTGCGCCACCACGCCCGCTATCACGATCTTGCGGCCGATAGGATCGTGGAACATCGGATCGAGATAGCCCGGCGAGGTGAGCATCAAGCCGCCCAGCGTCGCGATCGGCAGCAGGCACAGGATCGTTGCGGTCAGGCGTCCATGCGCGCTGACAGCTTTGACTTGGCCTTTCAACTTGAACCGCTCGCGGATGATCAGCGACAGGCGGTTCAGTATTTCGCTGAGATTACCGCCGGTCTGGCGCTGCAGCAGCACCGCGGAACAAAGAAAATGCACATCCGGGACCGGGACACGCCTGGCGAAGTTCGCGAACGAGCGCTCGAGCGACGCGCCGAGATTCTGTTCGTTGAACAATCCGCGGAATTCCTGTCCCAGCGGCTCGTGAATTTCTTCTCCCACCATTTCGAGGCTGATCGTGAAGGCGTGCCCGGCCCGCATGGAACGAGAGAGAAAATCGAGCGCGTCCGGCAACTGCGTTTCGAGCGCGTCGATTCGTTTGGAGCGTTTTTTGGAAACGTAAAAATAGGGCACGAATCCGGTGCAGATTCCAAGCGCCAGTGCGCGCACGGCCGCCGGCGCTCCCAGCGGAACCCAGGCGCTGGCGATCGCGCCCAGCATAAAGGTCACGCCCATGGTTGTGAGCAGGCGGCTGAGCGTCCAGTCGAGTCCCGACTCGGTCAGCACATTCTTGATGTGGCCGGTGATGTTCATCTCGCCCAGGAGATCCTGCACGCCGTCTTTGGGCGCATTTTCGATCAACAGATTGACGTGATGATCCTCGCCGTTTTCTGTAACTGTGCGCAGCATCGAGACGAGCTTCCTGCGGCGCTGCTTCTCATAGAAACGCAGCCCGAAGCCGATCGAAAAGAGCAGCAGCGCAAGGATGACCAGGAACGAAACGGCGATGATCGTGTTCATTACTGGCCGATCTCCACCACGGTCTGGAACAGCGACGCCGGAAGCTGAATGCCCGAAGAGCGCAGCTTTTCATAGAAGCGCGGGCGGACGCCTGTCGCCTTGAACCGTCCCAGCACTTTGCCGTTCTCGGCCAGGCCGCTCTTCTCGAATACGAAAATGTCCTGCATGGTCACCTGCTCACCCTCGAGCCCTACCAGCTCGGTGATGTAAGTGACTTTGCGGCTGCCGTCGCTGAAGCGCGCGCACTGCACCATCAGGTCGATCGCGCTGGTGATCTGCGAGCGAATGGCGCGCACGCCCATGTTCGAGTTCGCCATGCCGACCAGAACTTCGAGGCGGCCGACGGCGTCGCGCGGCGTGTTCGAGTGGATGGTGGTGAGCGAGCCGTCGTGACCGGTGTTCATCGCCTGCAGCATGTCGAGCGCTTCTTCGCTGCGCACCTCGCCGACGATGATGCGGTCGGGCCGCATACGAAGAGAATTGATGACGAGATCACGGATCTTGATGGCGCCGTTGCCTTCGATGTTGGCGGGGCGGGTCTCCATGCGGGCCACGTGCGTCTGGCGCAGCCGTAATTCGGCCGCGTCTTCAATGGTGATGATGCGCTCGTTTTCCGGTATGTAGCTCGACATCACGTTCAACAAGGTGGTCTTGCCCGCGCCGGTGCCGCCCGAGATCAGGATGTTCAGCCGCGCGCGTACCGCCGCCTTGAGCAGCTCGAGCATGCCTTCGGTCAGTGCCAGCTTCTTGACGAGGTCCTCGCCTTCCAGCAGTTCTTTGCCGAAGCGGCGGATGGAAAGCAGCGGGCCGTCGACCGCTACCGGAGGAATCGCCGCATTCACGCGTGAACCGTCGGGAAGACGGGCATCGACCAGCGGAGAGGATTCGTCCACGCGTCGTCCCACGCGCGCCACAACCTTTTCGATGATGCGCAACAGGTGTGTGTTGTCCTTGAATTCGACGGACGTCCGGAACAGTTTGCCGCCGCGTTCGATGTAGACGAGCTTGGGTGTGGTGACGAGGATGTCGGAAATGCTCGAATCGCGCAGCAGCGGTTCGAGCGGCCCGAGGCCAAACACCTCGTCGAGGACTTCTTCAATCACGCGCTCTTTTTCGGCGAGACTGAGCGGCGTGCGCTCTTCATCCACCAGCTTGGCGACGGCGATGCGGATCTCGGCCCGCGCGCGCTCGCCCGCAAGCGAAGACAGCGCTTCGAGATTGATCCGGTCGAGCAGCTTGCGGTGGATGGTGAATTTGAGTTCCTGATACTCCGCGCCGTTCTGATCGCGATTGGCGAGACGCGTGACCCATCCCGCTTCCGCCCCCTGACCGTTGGTGCCGTTTGTCCCAGGTGTTTGTGTGGCCATGAAATCTTTCCGCGCCTATGCCTGTGCGCTTTGCCTAACGCCCGCAACGGCCTTTTCAGCCTGTGCGGTTTGCTCCTGTGGCTTTGCAGACCCGGAGAGGAATGAGAACCAGCGCTTCGGACCTTTTGGCTGCTCATTCGTCTTTTCCGCGGCGCCCGGCTCAGGGTCTCCGGCGGCGCGCCTGCGCTCGGCATCTCCCTTGGCGCGCTTGTGCTCGCCAGTGGAGCGCGCGCGAATCGAATACGCGAGCGCGCCGAATTCTTTTCCCAGAGCGCTCGCCGGCGAAAGGAAGCGGCCCTCGGAATACGCATCGTAGAGCGCCATATGGTCGTTCCGGAATATCGCGTCGCAACTGCGTCCGAGCGTTTTTTCGATTCCGCTCGCATCGAACTTCCCGTTGTCGCCGCCGCGATTGAGCAGAACTTTGAAGCGATTGCCTGCGACCCCGCGCTCTTCAATGATTCTCACCGCCCGCCGGGCGCTTTCAACGCTGCCGGCGTCGGGTGTCGTGACGAGATAGAGAACTTCCAGTTCCGGCAGCGCGTCGAGTGCGGCCACGCTGACACTACGGCCGAAATCCACGATGGCGATGGGGTAGGTTGAACGGATGAACCGCACGAGATGGGTCATTTCTTCGCGATCGGGCGGCCGCTTGGCCGCCACTTCATCGGGCGAGGGAATGATGTCCATGTTCTCGGTGTACGCCGATACAAGCCCCTTCCAGAGGCTCGCGTCCATGCGCCGCAGGTTGTCGATGGCGTCCCGCACCGAGTAGTTGTTCTTGGTTTTCATCAGGAACCGCAGCAGTCCGGCTTCGAAATCGAAGTCGGCCAGCAGCATCGGCTGTCTCGCTGCCGCCATCGAGCCCTGCGTTCTTCCCTGTTTCGCCCCGTTCTGCTTCGACGCGGCTTGCCGGGCAATCGCCGTCGCCACATGCACCGCGATCGTGGTCGCTCCACAACCACCGCGCGCCGAGAGAAAGCCGAAGACTTTGCCCAGCGAACTGCCGGAATCGGCGCCGGCCTTCGAGCGGTTTGCCGAAAGCCGCTCGAACGCATCGCGCAGAGCGTCCCCCAGCGGCGGATAAAGATACTCACTGGCGCCGGCCCGCAATGCTTCGAGAATGAGCGCCGGCGAGGCCTCGGGATTCAGCACGAATACGGCGGGCTGCGACGCCGTATCGCGCAGGCGCCGCACAAACTCTTCGAAAGGCAGCGCGATGGCGCCGGTTTCGACCAGCACGACGTCGACGCGATGCCGTTCGATGCGATCGAGCAGCGCGTCTGTTTCAGCCGCATCGGAGAGGGCCACGCCCTGCTCCACCGCAAGGCGTACGGGCAGATTCTGCACGCACCCGTGCGTCTGCTCCCAAACCGTCCGGTTTGAGATGACGAGCGCGGCCGTGAGGGGCATCATGCTCATTTCGCCCCCGCGCCTCCACCGGTTGGCGATGCGCCGGAGGGCGGCAGCGGCTGCGTGATGGCCGGATTGAAGCCAGGTGAGGCGCCTGAGGGCGTTGGTGTGTTTCCAGGCAACGGCTGCGCCGAGCTTCCGGTAGACGACCCACCGAGCGGCGTCTGCCCACCCTTCTGTAGATCTTCGAGCTCCTGCACCGGAATTTCGGTGCGCACCGGGCGGGCGGGGCCAGGCCCGGTCTGGTCCACGCCCGGCGTGCGCGGCGCCTGGGTCAGAATGCCAGCGCCTTCGAGAAACGACTGCGGCCGCGGAATATCCGGCGGAGCCTCGCCGGCCTGCATGGGCTCGACCAGCTCCGGGGTGATGATCACGAGAAGCTCCGAATTCGATTTGCTGGTGGAGCGAGTCTGGAACAGCTTGCCGAAGAGAGGAATGTTGGCGAGACCGGGAATCTTGCTGAGCGACTCGGTGGTGCGGTTGTCGAGCAGCCCGGCGATGGCGAAACTCTGGCCGTTCTGCAGTTCCACTTCGGTTTCGACGCGCCGCGTATCGAGCGCGGGCACAGTCGCGCCGCTGATCGAAAGCGAATTCGCAAAATCGAGCGAGCTCACCTCGGGCGCCACGTGCAGCCGGATGGTTCCGCGCGGCGTAATCGTCGGCAGGAACCGGATGCGAATGCCAAACTCTTTGAAAGAAACCGTGACCTGACCCACGCCGCCGCCCCCGCCCTGCAGATTCGGAAACGGAAATTCACCACCCGAGACGAAGCTGGCTTCCCTGCCGTTCATCGCAAGCACATTGGGCTCGGCGAGAATCTGCAGCACGTTCTGGTTGGCCAGCGCTTTGATAGTCGCGCCCGCATTCAGGTGCGGATCGAAAAGAAACAGGTTGAGAGCGTCGCTCAGGGAAAAATTCGTGGTGCCTTGCCCCACCGAACCGATTCGGGTCGGGGAATACGTGCCGGTGGTGGCGGTGAAGGGAATCCCTTGAGGCGTTCCGAAGAAGTTGGCGCCCAGGTCCATGGCTTTGGAGCGGTCCACATCGGCGAAGCGGACCTTCAGCAGGATCTGCTTTTCCTGCGGAGGCACGTCGACCTTCAGGAGATTGACCACGCGGCCCAGCGTGCCTGCGATCATGTTCGCCCGCTCGGCGTCGTAGAGGTCGCGCACGTGGCCGGTGAGATATACCCCCGCCGGGTCGCTCGTCAACTGGACGCTGCCCCCGAACTCGCGGGTGATCTGCTCAACCGCCGCGTCGAGCCGCGCAGAATTCGGCCTCACCTGCAGGTCGTACGCGCGGCGCGTGCCGTCGCTCAGCCAGATCACCAGACTGGTTTCGCCCGCGCCGCGGCCGTTGATCATCAGGCTGCGCGCGCTCACGGGAACCGCCTCGGCGATTTCGGGAGACGCCACGGAAACGCGTTCGACATTCACAGGCATGTCGAGCAGCTGCGTTTTGCCCGCGCCGACCAGCAGCGGTTCGAAACCAGCGGCGGTGGTTTGCGCCCGCAGAACGCTCGCCGAAAGCAGCAAGCCGCTTATCAGCAATATGTCGAGCACGCGAATTTTCACCGCCGCGCCTCGCCCACCGAAGGAACGTCAGGATTCCGGAATGTGGCTTCGACTTTCCTGTCGCCGTTGAAGACTTCGATCGTTACCATTTGTGGTTTCACTGACGCGGGCGCCGGTCTCGCGGCCACGGGAACAGGTCTGAAGGGTGCGGCGGGTTTTTCCTCATTGCCGGGGCCTTCCACTTCAATCCGAGGCGCCTTGATCTTTCCGCCGGCGAACAGATTCGCGGTCGACGCGCCCGGCGTGTTTACGATGGCGAGATCGGCCGGATTACGCAACACGAGCTGAATCGTCTGCTGCGCGGCAAGGTTCATGATTTCCGCCTGCGCGGGGGTCACCAGCAGATTGACTACCTGCACCAGCACGGGCTTGCCTTCCGCGTCCTTTTGGTAATTCTGGCCGGCCGACAACACCTGAACGTTCTGCAGCAGCGTCCGCGTTATGGCGCCAATGCCTTCCTGCGCGCCCGAGGGCGGCGTTCCCATTACCAGGATGTCGACGCGCATGCCGGCGACGGCGAAGCCGGCCACACCGACCACATCATTGACGTGCACGGCGAAAGCGCGCATCCCGGTGGGGATGGTGGCGGCGAAGCCCGCGCCCGCTCCCTTGGGCGCCAGCGAAGCTTCGTAAAACGGCGCGTCGTGGTGGATCGGAACTGTAACGCCGCGATTGACGATATCTTCCTTCTTCATGACGGCTCCCGGCGGCGGCGTCAAATAGTCCATTGTGCCGACGTCGCGCTCCTGCACGAGAGCCCCCAGTTCGAGGTCCCGGGACGCCACGAAAACCTTTGTCGTCGCCGGTTTGGTCGATGCGCCGACAGTAATGCGTGACGCGATCAATTGATAGAGCACGAACGCCGCGCCGGCCGAGACGGCCAGAGCAAATGCGAACACGCCGATTAATCGCTTTTTCATGAGTTAATGTTTCCGTCGGGGTTGGAGGCGCCCGATTGTTTTCCACCGGTCGAACGCCCCGCGGGTGCGACTTCTAGCTCGCCGAGAGTGCGGCGTTCGACAACTGATTGCTCGCCGACGTCCAGATGCTCGATATGCTGGTGCCCGCGCTGACGAACAGCGAAGCCGAGGCGAGGGCAACGAATGCAAGCAGCAAGGTGTATTCGATCAGGTCCTGACCGGATTCGTCCTGCCAGAACTGTTGCATGAAAGACTGCATTTCCTCTCTTCTCCTTTTTTCTCTTACGTACGAAAAATCCATGGAGTGGGCGTCCCCCTGGACGCCCGTTCCGGTTAGCTGGCCGAGACTGCGGCGTTCGACAGCTGATTGCTCGCCGACGTCCAGATGCTGCTGATGCTTTTGCCGGCGTTCACGAAAACAGCGGCCGAAGCCAGCGCGATGAAAGCCATAAGCAGGGTGTATTCGATCAGGTCCTGGCCCTGTTCGTCTTTCACGAAAGTCATAAACATGTTCTTCATTTGATGTGTCCTCCTCTAAAGGTCGTTGGTCCTGGATTTTGGCGGTCCTGGTTGATCAAGCTCCGGGACCTGGTTGAGTGATCTTGCGATCAGTGTTGCCTGATTTCGTGATCGCGCGATCACGGGGTCTCCCCTCGTTACTGGAAACGAGAGAACTGGTTAAGCGCGAGCGGCCTGCGTCGGTGCGGCGGAACACGACGGTAATACTGTCGTCGTACACCACGCGCCAGTCGCGTGAGATCTTGAGAGTGCTGCAGAGAGCAAATTTGGGGGAAATGGCGATCGTATCGATCGAGTACTTATCGAGCGTTTTCTGCCAGCCGGGTCTCACTTCCATCACGTCGAGATAGGCGAGATTGAAGTCGTCACCGTAGAAATCGCTTCGGCCGTCCACGAAAACCTGCTTCGCCGGGTACAGATGATAGAGCAGATAGTCTCCCCATTCGTCTTCAGCGAAAATGTGGTGGGTCTCCGCGGCACGCAGGATCGGGAGAGCCGCCGCGGGATAAGCCTTCGGATCGTAGGTCGACGTAAACTTCGCGCCCGCCGGTTTCGGAGCCAGCAGCAAGGCTGCCACTAACAGCATCGTCAGCGCGCTCACCAGATGCGTGCGCGGAATCCGGTCGGTCAGCTCGAATTCGCAGGACGATTCCCGGAACCGCGCGGCGATGCGCCGAATCCAGCCGGCGATACGAGCGTCGCGCGCCGCCTCGATCACCGAAACAATCGAGCGGGCGATGAGCGGCGCGCAGGCGATGGCGAAGAGAGGAATGTTGCGCGTGGCGATCAACGAGAGATGCAGCCATCCCAGATTCAGGAAAACATCGGCGAAGCGACGGCGCCGAATGTCCCAAAGGGCCGTGACCAGCGCGAGAACCATCAGCGGCTCGTAATAGGCCGCATATTGCGCGTGGAAGTTGACCGGCTGAAATTCATTGATGTGCTGCAGTTGGTAGGGATCGGTCAGGTAATCGACGATGTGCTTGTGCAATCCCCAGCCGTAAGGGTTGATAAAGGTGACCGCGAAACAGCCAATGCCCGTCAGGACCCACGGCTTCGTGAAGCGGAGGAAACGCGCGCGCTGCTCGGGGTCGGCCTCGATCGCTGCATTCAGCAGGTTCGAGCCCACGTAGCAGGCCAGCACGAGAAACACGACGAAAAATCCGCCGTGCAGATTGGTCCAGACGAGCGTCAGCGGGACCAGCCAGGCGAGGAGTTTGCCGCGTGGCGCCGAGGTGCCGTCTCCCGCCGCCCGGGCGGTCAGCTGCAGAGTGAGCGTGAAGAACAGGAGCGTAAAAAGATGGGGCCGTGCCAGCCAGTGAATGGAGCAGGCCCCCGTCGCCAATAGGGTCACGGCTATAGCGACAAAACCGTTGCCGCAGGTGCGCCGCACGAGACGGAACAAAGCGACGGTGGTGAAACAGATGATCGCGAGACTCACGGTGACCACGGACGCCAGTCCGCCGAAATGGTGAATGCCCGCGAACAGAACGTCCCACAGCCACTCCCACGCAAACCATGGCGCACCGGGCCGGCTGAAGGAAAACATGTCGACGTGTGGAACTTTGTGATTGGCAAGAATCCATTCGCCTGTGCGGACGTGCCAGCCGGTGTCTCCGTCGCCGAGGAGCACGCGAGCGCCGGTCAGCTTGACGAAGACAAAGATAACGGGCATCAGAAACGCAATGTCGGTCAGCGAGGGTAGAAAGCGGGCGATTGCGGGCGTCGCTGCTGCGAGTTCGGTTGTGGCCGGCTTCGCATCTGATGTGGGGGCCGGCCTGGCTTCCAAAGCGGGAGCGGGGAACAGCATTAAATGATCCGATCCACGGGGACGGGCATCGACGCGAGGTCGTTTACCTGTCGGCTTCTTTTGTCCTTCACGAAGCGCATGCTCAGGATTCGCAGCGCCACTGCGTGGGTTTTTCCAGTGGGCGTTATCCGAATCACTTCGGTACGGCAGCGCATTACCCTTGGTCCTACCTCGGAATTTTCCGGTAATTTGACTTCGAGAACGAGCTTTCTTTCAATGTCGGGCAGGGGAGTTCCTTCGATCCAGCGCATGAGCACGCCGGTACGGCTGACATTTTCGGTGAAAGCTCTGAGCGGTTCGGCGTGGGCTTTATCGCTCCCGACGAAACACGTCAGCTGCACATCAATTCGTGACCTGGTTCTGCGATCCATTTTGCCTGGTGTAAATATGAATTCTTCCGCTAGCGGGGGTTTTCGGCAATACCGAAAATGGGTTGCACCGGGACGCTATCGATGGTTACCGCAGCGGGTTAACTCCGGTATTGAGCGGGCGTGTTGTCTTCTGTAGACAATGTAAATAATCGTTTAAACTTTTGAAGTTAAAGGAACTTGCGTCGCACATCGACTGCCATTCACGGCGAAACAAACCCCCTGGCATTAGTGCTCCAGGCAACGCGGGCGACTAAAGGTAGTATTGGTTAGAGAGACCATAATTATTCAAAAGAAAACTGCAAAAAGTATTAGGCATTTGTTCTGCGAAATGATAAGCTCCTTTCATGGCTAATGTTCTCCTTTGCAGCGATGAGCCCATTCTCGCGGAAGGTCTGGCGAGAATCCTGGCGAGCTCCGAAGCCCTCGATCTCATTTCCTACTGCCACCGCATCGACGAGCTTCGCCCGCAAATGGAGTCGCATCAGCCTGACATTCTCCTCGTTGACCTTACTGCCGGCATCACCTTCGGAGTCCTGAGCGGTCTTCACGAGGTCGCATCGAACGCCAAGATCGTCCTGTGGGTCCACTCGATTTCAACCGAGCTGGCACTACAGGCAATGAGCCTCGGCGTGCGCGGTATTCTCCGCAAGACACTTCCGGTCGAGACGCTTATGCGCTGCCTGACCCGCGTGAATGACGGTGAGCTCTGGTTCGAAAAGGCACTTACCGACAGCATTATGTCGGCCCGCCGATACTCGCTCACGCGGCGCGAGGGCCAACTGGTCAGCCTGCTCTCTCAAGGATTGAAAAACAAGGAGATAGCGACTGCTCTGAACATCTCGGAAGGCACCGTGAAGGTCTATCTTTCAAGACTCTTCCAGAAGCTCGGAGTCAAAGACCGGTTCGAGCTGGCGCTTTATGGGCTCAAGAATCTGACGCCTGGTGGCGGCGTAATCGAGACTTCAGGGCAGCCGGCCGGCGCGAAACCAGCGCCCGTCTGGCAGCCGCCGCGCTCGTTCTTTGTGGAAAGAATGCCCGTCCAGCAGCAGACCTCGGAACGCCGTCCGAGCCAATTCAAGTTCTAGTACCAGTTGCAAACAGCTTGCTCACGCGCGCGGCGCAGAAAGAACTTACTGAGCCGCGACCCGGTCATCCCCTTCAGGGTGCCGGCTCGTGAGGGAGCGCCTTCAGACCCGCGCGTGGGTCAAATCCAGTTCTTCGTCCTGCGCTTTCACCGCCTCCAGACCGTCGAGAACCTTTTGCAATAGTTCGTCGGTCTGCCCGACCATTACCCGGAGCGCTTCCACGGATCGGCTCTGGTGCTCAAAGCGGGACTCCACGCCCCTCTCCAGTTTTCCAAATGCCCGCTCGAGCGCCTGCTCCAGCTCGTCTCGGCTGACCATTCTGGTATCCATCTCGACCGCCATCTGATCGATGCGTGTCTGCAGTCGGCCGGTCTCGGTTCCGAGCCGCGCCACGGCCAGATGAACCGTGTCGACATGCGCCCGCAAGGTCTCCATACCGGCGGCATTCGCCGTTACCGCGTTCGTATTGCGAACAAGATTTTCGAGGATTCGCAGGCTTCGGAGCAATCCGAAGATGCCACCCGCCAGTATTAGTCCGGATTTAGCAAGAGTCGAGAGGGTCTTGGACACGACCGCAATTATATGGACTCCTCAGTCCTGCGGGGGCCCGCCGTGTAAACTTCAGTACCAGAACCATCTTGGTCGTAAAGCACACGAAGTACTACCTTTCCACAGAGCCAGCGAGTATAAATGATAGGAAGTGCCTGAAACCATATCACGGGCGAATCTTAGGCCGCCGGATAGACCCGGGCATTCCCGCTTCCGGCAGGGTCCTGCCCATCGCTCGCAGGCACCCGATGCCAACGCCTGGGCCTCCATGCTCTCGATGATCGGCGAGAAGAACGGCCGCCTTTATCAAGTCCTCCGGCATGAGCCCGAACGCCGAAGACCTCGCGCCAATGTGCTTGCCGAACTCGAACGCGAGCGCGGGCGGATCGCCCGCGAGTTACACGCCGGGGCCGGCCAACCATTGGCGGGCATTAAGCTGAACCTCGAAATGCTGGATAATTGGGCGGCCGGTCTGCCGCCGGAAGGACGCGACGCGCTGGCCCGTTTGCAGGCGCTGACCGAACAGGCGCTGAATCAGGTCCGGTCTGTGTCGCACGGTCTGCATCCACCCGAATGGCAGGGTCTCACGACGGCGGAAGCCATCCGATATTTGGTCCAATCGAGCGGGATCGCGGCCAGCCTGGAAGTCGAAACAGCAATCGAACCGCTTCCCGACGAGCCGCCGCATGCCGTGAAGGTAGTTCTTTACCGTTGCGCGCAGGAGTGCATCGCCAACGTCGTGCGCCATTCCGGCGCCACGCGTCTTTCTCTGACGCTCAGGCCACTTCCGGTCAGCTTCTCGACAATGATAGAACTGCGGGTCGAAGACAACGGCCACGGTTTTCAGCCAGACACACCCGGCAGAAAAGGAATCGGCCTGACCGCGATCCGCGAACATGCGGAATCGCTCGGCGGCGCCTGCAACGTTTTGAGTAATCCTCTCGGCGTGACGGTGGTTGTCCGTCTGCCGCTTGCGGTTGATTAAATATCGGACAAAGCGAGACTTACATGGAAACGGCCAGACCCCTGACGCTTGTATTGGCGGACGATCACGGAATCGTGCGCGAAGGTGTAGCCGCATTCTGCGCTTCGCGGCCCGATTTGAAGATCCTCGGGCAGAGCTCCGATGGAAACGAAGCCCTGGAGCTCATCCTGGCCCTGAAGCCGGATTTCGCGGTATTGGATCTCAATATGCCGAAGATGGGCGGTCTCGACGTTATCAGGCGGGTACGGCAGGCCAAGTCGGAAACACGGCTGATCGTGCTGTCGATAAGCCGGGACGAGAATATAATTCGGGAATTATTCCGCAGCGGCGCTAATGGATATCTCCTGAAAGACGGACCCGCCAGACACCTGTTCGACGCGATCAATTATATACAGGACGGCGGCCAATACCTCACGCCGCTAATACGCCGTGAATCAATTGATAACAAACGAGATAAAAGGGATCCGTTAGCTCTCCTCAGCAAGCGAGAATATGAAGTCTTCAGCTTTCTGGTGGATGGAATTCGACCGAAAGACATCGCTAAAATGTTAGAAATAAGTCCAAAAACAGTGGACACTTATCGCGCAAATATCATGCGCAAACTCGAGGTCGACGGCATTGCCGGCCTCGTTCGTTTCGCGATTCAAAGAAACCTGCAAACGACATCGGCTCCGAACTGAAACCCTCAACTCCGGCGGCCGTTGGAGTAGTCCCAGGATTCACCCTGGTAGTAAATAGGATAAAGCCGAGTGATAGTACCAGGCAATCACCCGAAAGTACTGATTTGACCAACAATTGATGTGGAAAGTGCCGTTTAAGAGACTACACAAGTAGGTAATGTGGGTAACTTCCTCAAAATTCTGGCGGCCTCCGTGGGCGGTGGTCTGGTGCTCGGAGCGGGTATCCGGCTGGGCGAGGCACTCGCAGCCCCCGAACCGGGGCGATCGACGCCAATCGAAAAACCGCGGCGGGACACGCCACTCGCCAGCCGCATCGACGCGCTGGAAAACCGGCTGCAGACTCTCGAAGGCGGGCTCGAATCCGCAAAACCGGCGGCGGTTGCGCTTCGATTCGATACTCAGGAAGCCGAACTGGCGGCAGTGCGGGCCCATCTGAAAAATGAACAACAGCGGGTGGAGGGTCTCGGCACGACCGCGGAACGGCTCCGCGGCGAACTGCAGGGATGGCTCGAAAATAGCGTGGCCACGCGCATGGCCGAGGTCGAGACCCGACTTAAATCGGAGGCAGAGCACAGCCAGCGGCAAACGCTCGATGCCTTCGTCGAAACCGTCGAGACCCGCGTAATCCGGAGAATCTCCAGCCTGGAAGGCGAAGTCGCGGGCCAATCCGCCGCGATGAGTGAGCTTCGCGAGTGTTCGCTTCGCACCGAGCAGAGCATTCAGAAGCTGCTCGGCGGACTGGGCCGCATCATGGTGCCACAGCTGCCGTCTGAAGACATTCCTTTGGTACCCACCACGCCACCCGAGGAGCCGGCCAGCCTTGAAACCACCGCTTCGGCGCCCGAACCGCTTCCACCCGCGGAGCCGCGCCGCCGTTCCCGATGGAGTATCTTCGGCTGACAGCCCGGCAATAGTCGCTCCCTCACGAGCCTGCACGCCTGAAGGGGATGACCGGGTCGCGGCTCGATAAAACCGTTGAATTTACTGATCCGCGCACGTCAGTAAGCGGTGCTTCGGGACTTCCGGCATGGGCTGCTAAACAACCACAGCCTGTCGGTAACGGATTAATTTGCGGCTGGCCGCTCGCACCGGTCAACTACCGTAATTTCCAGCGGAATCCGTCGATCCTCCAACCGGAGGCCGATCGCCTCCGCGGCCTCACGCACCCCGTCTCCCCAACTCATTTGCGGCTGCCGCTCGACTTTCGAAACAGCCAGCTTGAAATCGTATGCCCCCTTCAATTTCGTCTCGTCCACAACCGGCGCTTTCAACATCTGGGACAGATAGTTCGTTACGCCCGACATTGGCATTGCCTTAAACACGACGTCACCACCATCCATATGGATCGAAGAAGTTTCGTCGCTACCCACCTGCTTCAGGCTCTCCTGCTGCCCGCGTGGCGCCCGCAACACAATCCCAGGCACTTTCCGCGTCTCGCGGTGCGACTTCAGATGAAAACGTTCTGCCAGCAGCGCCATCACCGCCTGTTGCCGATCAGCAAGCTCCAACGGATGGTCGGCTTTCGCCTCGATATCGTAGCGGTCGGTCCTCATCCAATCGGGTCCGCCCATAACCCGATAGAGTTGGTATCCGCCCAACATGTCGAGAACGTCGCCGACAGTCATCGCCTGCGCATCGAAGCGATCGCCGCGGAAATTATGGCGTGCGTCCTGTACTGTCATTCCGGGCTGGCTGCGCCGGACGGACGCCACCTCGAACCGCACCTGCGGCCACGCCGGCATTGCGGCCGCGGCCAGGAACAGCAAAGTCCGGTAGTCCAGCAAGGGCATTTGGAAATATGACGCCACGAAGACCGCAACCGCCGATAGGATTTTCGGCTCAGGCTCGGCGGTCGAGTCGGAACCGTAGCGTTGCGCGCAGTCCGTGCAATGGCCATTTTCACGATAAGATCGTTTAAAACGCCTCCCGCATGGCTTCTTCCGATAAAATCACGATCCTGCTCGCCGACGAAGACGCGCTTCGCCGCGACGGGCTGGCCGCCGTCCTGCAGGGAAACGCGCAGTTCACAGTAGTCGCGCAGTGTCCCGACGGTGAAGCGGCAATGGATCAAATCCGCCGTCTCCGCCCGGATGTCGCGGTAGTCGACCTGAATCTTCCGAAAGTGCACGGCATCGAGCTTTTACGGCGCGTACGCAGCGAAGCGCTTGGCGCCAAAGTAGTGGTGCTCGCGGGCACCGCGGACGACGACATCATTCGCGAGGTGGTGCGCGCCGGCGGCGACGCCTACTTATTAAAGAACGGGCCGGCCCGCCATTTGATTGATGCCATCTCATATGTGCGGGACGGCGGGCAATACTTTTCACCGCAACTGCGCCGCGACGGACTCGATCGCCATCTTCTTGAAGAAACCCCGCGCCTGGTTCCCGAGCGTCCGGCCTTCCGAAGTTCCCGGGATGGGAGCTACGGCAGAGCGCGCCGGCCGGCGTCCGGCGGACGGACGAGCGATCCCGAGAGTCTTCGCGAGCGCCTTCGCGAGGACACTGGCGGAGAGAATCTAAAGGAGCGCGATTACGAAATTCTGGGCATGATGGCCGACGGCATTAAGCCCATTCTCGACCGGCTGGACGAAATTGAAGGCCGCGTCGTGGAGATGGAGACGGGCGAGTCGCCAGTCCCAGGGAATGTGCGGGGCTGGCTGGATACCGAGATCGCCGATACTTTCCGAGAGGGGCGGTCTGCCGGAAACGACGTGGCTCTCGCCCGCACGATCAGCGATCTCGAAGCTCGTCTGCCGCAGTTGATCGAACAGGCGGTCACCAGCCGTTTCCACAACATGGCGGCGAAGCTGCAGCAGGAGATCGAGGAAACCCACGTCAAAACGCTCGAGACCTTCGTTCGGAACATCCAGGTGAAATTGGTGCAGCGAGTGTCGGCGCTCGAGACCGACATGGTGAAGCAGGCAGAGGCGATGAATCAGCTCCGGGAGTATTCGCAGCGAACGGAAGACAATCTCAGCCGGCTGATCAGCGGTGTCGACAAGCTGGCGCAGGAGCTTCCGCGACGCCTCGCCGCGCCCGCGGCCGGGATCGTGGAGCAGCCGCCGCAGGAACTCAGCCCGGAGCCGCCAAACACTCGCCGCAGACGGGCGGCCAGCCGCAAGACGTGGCCCCGCAATGTCTGGATGGGCCTGGCGGCGCTCATCGTAATCGGAATCGGCGTCTGGAAGATCCCGAGTCTGTTCCACAAAGGGGATGCCGGCGCACCCGGCGCTTCGGCTCCCGCGGCAACGGCCGCCAGCCCGGCGGACGCGTCCGCGCCGTCGAACGCTGCGCCCCCGGCGAGCGCCGACACAAAGACGAAACTGCAGGCCGCCGCCGATTACACCGAACGGAAAGATTATTCGCTCGCGGAGCAAATGTACAAACAGGTGCTCAAAGCGGAGCCGAATAATGTCGACGCGATGAAAGCTCTGGCCAGCGTTCTCTACCGCGAGGACAAGATCGAAGAGAGCGCGGCGATCCTGGACAAACTTCCCAGGACCAATTAGCCGGACAAGGTATCGATTTAGTTAATTCGGCTTCGCAGCGCTGCTTTTTTTGGCCGTGGCCGCGGCCGCACCCAGCTCGACAGTGTGGGCCACCAGCTTCTCGTTCACCTCGACCGCGTGAATCACAATCCGATCTCCAACCTTGATATCCGTCTTCACCACGGGCTTGGCGGCGCGAGAATATGTGGTCTTCGCGTCGAAGCCGACGTCGACGGATTTTCCGGCCGCCGTCTTGACGGTTACAGCCGTGTCTGAGACTTTGGCGACCGTACCGATTACGTGTTCCTCCCCGCCATGCGCCGGCGCCGAGGCCGGAAGCAGCCCGATTGCCATGACCGCAACCAGCAAGGTTCCAAATCTGCGTTTAGTGATGGTGATGCTTTGGTTGTTCATCTGTATCGCCTCCATTCAGAAAATCCTTCTCTTCCTGCTCTTCCTTTAACTCGTCGGGACTCTTCGGATTCAACGACTGCATCTCGCGCTCCTCTTCCGGCGTAAGCCGCGGGAGATGGCGGATGAAACGCACCAGCTTCCAGGAATCCTCCTCGGCGTGCACGGAAGTTTTGGCGGAGCCCCCGCCCCAGCCCGGCATGCCGGTCAGGCGGATGCCGTTCTCGATGATGAAGAACAACTCGCCGTCGGTGAGGTGCTGCGTGGTGTCGAGACGCATGTCGGGGACGGGCGGGTATAAGCGCTTGCCCATGTCGATGTTGCCGCTGCCGTCGTTGGCGTGACATGTGGCGCAGTGGTCCGCCCAGTGAGCGCGGGCGTCGGCCAGCGCCTCGGGCGAATCCGGCACGGGATTTGGCCGGTCCCGCGCGCCTTGCGGAAGGGCCATTTGGCGCGCGCGAGCCGCGACCCAGCGCTCGATGGGTCCGGGCCGCTCGCGGGTATTCAAACCGTGGGTCCTCGTCAGAATGACGGCTGCCGCGAGCGCGATCAGTCCGACGGCGGCGAGCGCGCCGGCCAGCAGTAGTCCCAGCTTTCGCGTCATTTGAGCAGGAGAGTCCCCTCCCAGAATCATATGCCGCCCGAGCGGGCCGGAGCCGGAGTTTCAATTGTGTGCGTTTCATCGCGCCGGAGACTCTGGAGTGTGATTAAGTCGCTACGCAAAAAATTCGGCGCGCGCTACGATGCCACTGCGGAGGGTGGAAATGAGCGCAAGGGCGCCCACTCGGGCCGCCGTTGTGCGCGGTTGTATCGAACGCGCCGACAGAAAGACGGTAAACCATGTGTGACTACTCACTGATGATGGCGCCTAACCGGCTTGCCGTGGAGGGCGAAGAACTGGTCGCGCACAAATTCAAGTGCGGATCGACGGGGATCGTTGCGTCGCGCGATTTCAACAATTGGGCGCGCCGGGAGCCGAGAACCTTCCGGCAGTGGTTTCGGGATGGATTCTCGCCCGTGCCGGAGCCGACGCCCGTGGTCTGCCTTCCGCCCGGCGCGCGGCTGCAGTTGCTGGGTGTGCCGGAGAACCTCAGGGCGGAGGTCGCGCCGGACCTTTCCGAAGAAGTTGTCTTCACGCAGATTTCGGCCGAAGCCAACCAGCACCGCGATGCGCTCTTCTTTGCGAATGGATTTACAGTGCTTCTGCAAAGGCTTCCGGAAGGGCAGAGGCTGAGAGTACTCTCGCTCTCTTCGGAAGATTGGGCCGGGGAGCGGCCCCAGCCGGAGATTGTGTTCGCGGGTTGAGAGTTATTGTTTCGATCGGCTGCGCGAGCGGAGCCCTTGTACGAAGGCTTCGTCCGCAAAGGCCGCGAGCTCGTGTTCGAACTCCTGTTTCCACCGCTCTTGCGCGGTGGACTGGAGATTCTCGAGCACGCGCAGTTTACGGCGGGCTTCGATGAGCCGTCCGGCTTCGAGGTCTGCATTTTTCCGGGCCGCGAGGATCTGGACTTCAAGATCGCTGATCGCAGTGGACAGGCGACGCCGGAATCCAGCCCACGAGTCGAGTCCGAAGCCTGTGGCGTCGCGCACGGCATTAGCGGCGCCGGACGACAGCTCGAGTTGCTTGCGAGACAGCGCGGTTTCAATGCCGGCGAGTTTTGCATTGGCGGCAGCCGCGCGGGTTTTCTGAATATTGAGCTCCGTTCCGCGCCACTGGAGCGCCTGTTCGAGTCGGAACCGGAATGCCTTCACGGATTGCCTTGCGCCACTAACTGGGCGAGCGCGCCCATTTGCCGGACCGTGTCCTGAACGGGCGAGCGGTCCTCCGGCCCTTGCCGCAGAAAACGCAGGATCTCATTGCGCGAGCGGATGGCCGCGTCGAGTTTTGGGTTGGACCCCGCAACATACGCGCCCAGATTGATGAGATCTTCCGACTGGCCGTAGAGGGCGAGCGCCTCGCGGATGCGGCGCGCGTTTGCTGATTCCTCCGGCGTCGCGAGCCGCGATTGCAGGCGGCTGACGGAATCGAGGATCTTGATGGCCGGATAGTGACCGGCCGCGCCGAGCTCGCGCGCGAGCGTGATATGGCCGTCGAGTATGGCGCGCAGCGCGTCGCAGATCGGCTCGTTGAAATCGTCGCCTTCCACCAGCACGGTGAAGAAGGCGGTGATCGAGCCCTGCGCGAAATTCCCCGCCCGCTCACATACTTTCGGCAGCAGGCTGAAGACGGATGGCGTGTATCCCTTCTGGCTGGGCGGCTCGCCGGCCGCGAGGCCGATTTCACGCTGGGCCATCGCAAGGCGCGTAATCGAATCCATCACCAGCAGCACGTCTTCGTTTTGATCGCGGAAATACTCGGCAATCGCGAGGGCGACGAAACAGGCGCGAACACGCAAAGGCGCGGGCTGGTCGGAGGTAGCGATCACGACCACCGAGCGCGCCATTCCTTCCGGGCCGAGCTCGTGTTCGAGGAACCCGCGAACCTCGCGGTTGCGCTCACCGATCAGCGCGATTACATTGACGCCCGCGGAACTCGAACGCGCCATCGACCCGAGCAGAGTGCTTTTGCCGACCCCGCTGCCGCCGAAGATGCCGATGCGCTGGCCTTTTCCGCAGGGAAGCAGGCCGTCGATCGCGCGGATGCCGGTCGTCAGCCGCTCCTCAATGTGGGCGCGCTCCATCGGTCCGCGCGGCTGCGCGTAGAGCTGCCGTGTTTCCGCCGCGAAGACCGGCGGCCCGCCGTCGATGGGCATCCCAAACCCGTCAAGCACGCGGCCGCGCAGTGTGGTCGAGACGGCAACGGCCGATTCGCCGCCGCGCGCCACAATGCGATCGCCCAGCGAGAGTCCGTCGGTCGGCTCGAGAGGCATCGACAGTACACGCCCCGCGCGGAATCCGACGACCTGCGTGCGGATTTTTCGGCCCCCCCGTGTGCGGACTTCGCAGAAGTCGCCGATGGCCGCGGCGGGCCCCCGCGACTCGACGATCAGCCCGACCATTTCGACAACTTCGCCTTCGAGACGAATCGGGTCCAGGCGACTCAACAGGTCCGGATACGGGCTCATATCGATTTCGTCGTATTGTCTGGCCAATGTCGTGGCGCTCGACGTGGCGCTCACCGGGTCCCCCCGATGCGGTCGGTGAGGCCACGCTGGATTTCCTCGAGCTGAGTATCGATCGACGCATCCATCGTGCCTTCGTCCGAGTGGATGATCAGGGTGCCTTTGGCGCAGCCGGGGTCAGGCTCGATGTGCACGCGGGAGACCTGATGGCCGGGCAGCGCCGACGTAATGGCAGGCGCGAAGTGGGGATGCACGGTGATGCGGTAAGACTCCGAGCGGGCCAGCCGGTCGAAAGCAACGCGCGCGATCGCCGTCAGCGCGCCTTCGTCCACGGTCAATTCCCGATGCAGAATTCGTTTGGCGATCAGGAGCGAGAGGTGGACGGCATCGCGCTCGGCCCGCCGGCGCAGATCGGGCCGCATGGCGATGATGTCAGCGATCGAGGCGTTGAGGCGCTCGACAACTGCGTCCAGCTCGGCGCGGGCCTGCTTCGCAGCTTCGAGCCTGCCGGCTTCGAACGCCTCCCGGCGCTCCGCTGCGAGACGCGCTTCCAATTGCCGGACCTTTTCGCGCAACCCGGCGGCATCATCGTTTTCCCGCGCCGCGACCGCCTGTCCCCCGGATCCGCCTTGAATGGAACGAGGCCGGCCGAGCGTGTCGCGTGTGATGGATGGAAATACCATCGCCTCGATTCGGCTCGCCCCGGGCTCGCCCGCCTTTGCGCGGCTTACGACCTTAGACAACATACTGCTCTCCGACGGTGCCCTTCATGGTGATCACACCTTCCGCTTCGAGCTGACGCACGATGGCGATGATCTGCTGCTGGGCGGTCTCGACTTCCTTGATGCGAACGGGTCCGAGCGATTCCAGTTCCTCCTTCATCATTTCGGCCCCGCGCGCGGACATCGTCGTGAAAAAGTGATCGCGCAGCTGGTCGCTGGTGCCTTTCAGGGCCAGCGTGATGACTTTGCGGTCCACGCGGCCAATGATGTCCTTCAGTTGGATCGCGTCGATCATCATCATGTCCTCGAAGACGAACATGAGGTGGCGGATGGTCTCGACGAGATTCGGGTTGTGGGCTTCGATGGTCGCCAGAATTTCTTTGCTCGTGCCGGAGTCGAGCCGGTTGAACATCTCTGCCACCGCCCGTATGCCGCCGTAGGATTCACGGCTGTATTCGCCGATCGACTTCAGTTTCTTGCCGATCACGGTCGCGATCTTGTTGACGATTTCGGGGGAGATCTGATCGAGAGCGCCCATGCGCAGAGCGACATCGGAGCGCATTTCGGGCGGCAGCGAAACCAGCAGCGCCGCCGCCTGCGAAGCGTTCAGATGCGACAACACCAGCGCGATTGTCTGCGGATGCTCATTGTGAATGAACTTGGCGAGCTGCTGCGGATCGACTTTCTGAAGCTCGTCGAGACTGGCATACTCGCCGCCCACCGACTTGGCGAGCCGATCGATCAGTCTCTTCGCGACCTCGGGGCCGAATGCCTGATTGAGCATTTTCTTCGCGTAGTCGAGACCGCCGCGCACGACGAAATCGTGCGCCATGTTCATCTGGTAAAACTCTTCGAGAAGCGCCTCGGCATTTTCCGAGGAAATTGATTCGAGCCGCGCGATCTCACGGCTGACGATCTGCACTTCGTCCTCCGAGAGCAGCTTGATGATCTCGGCGCTTGCCTTGTCCCCAAGCATGATGAGGAAAATCGCGGCCTTGCGAAGCCCGGTGAGATGTTCCGTACTTTTGGCGACGGCGTTGGCGATCATGGCGTCTTATGTAGCGCGCTTCGTCTCGGGTTCGGCGATCCAGCTCCGCAGCACGTTGGTAACGGATTCGGGATCCTTGTGCACCGCGCCGCGGATGTGCTTCACGAGAACTTCCGTTTTTCTCGTAGTGGGCGGCATTTTGATGCGGCTCAACTCTTCCGCTTCGATTTGCGCCTGGCGCTCTTCGGTTTCCGCTGCCAGCGGCCCGATTTGGGACTTGCCGCCGGAGGCTCCCGCGGCTCCGCTTTCAATTTGCGTCTGGTCGGCTTCGATGCCGGCCTTGCGGCGCTTACCGGAGAAAACGAATATCAATCCCGCCGCAATTACAAGCAGCGCTACCGCGCCGCCGATTACGGCCGGTTGCCGGAAATCGAATCCCTTTGGCGCGGGTTTGGCGGCCGGCGCCGGAGCGAGTGGGGGCTCTGCTTCGAGTGTGGTCTCGAACGGCAGCGTCTCGACGGTGATCTGATCGCCGCGCTGATCGTTGAAGCCCGTCACGCCGGCGATGATGTCGTGTACGCCTTTCAAAACTTCCGCCGACGGCGGCACAAGCGTTCTGCGCGCTTTGGGGCCCACGCCATCCCAGCGGACAGTCTGGTCAACGAGGACCGCCGTCGAGATGCGCCGGATCGTTCCCTTCGGAGAAAGTGTGTGCCGCAGCGTTCGCGCCGGCTGATAGGTCGCGTTTTCGGTGCGCCGCGTGATTCCGGATCCCGTGCTAACGGCGCGCGCAGGGGCGGTGGCGCGCGGGAGGTTCGTCGCCGCGCCTGGCGTGCCCCCGGCGAGCGCGCCGCCGCTCGACTCTTCCGTCGTCTGCGAGGTCAGCATGGCGGATTTCGAAGGATCGTAACTCTCTTCGTTCTCTTCGCTGGCGGTGAAGTCGCAATCCGCGTTGACGCTGGCGCGGAAACGATCGGGCCCAAGAAGCGGACCGAGCGCGAGATTGATCTTGCTGAGAAGCTCGGATTCGACCTGGCGGCGATATTCGAGATTGCCTTCCGCCGCCTGCGCGTCGCTGTCGCCGGGCGGATGCGGACGATTCAGCAGGTGTCCATTCGAATCGATGATGGCAACGCCGTCGGGAGCCAGTCCGTCGACCGCACTGGCTATGAGGTTGGCGATGGCGTTCACGCTCCCCTGCGACAGTTGCGCGTTGCGTCGGAGGCGCAGGACGACGGTGGCTTTCGACGGCTGGCGCGCGTCGAGAAACACGGAGTCTTTGGCGAAGGTGACGTGAATGCGCGCCTGCTCGACTTCGGAAAGCGTCGCCACCGTGCGCTCGAGCTCCCCTTCGAGCGCGCGCCGGTAGTTCACCTGTTCGGCAAAGTCGCTCGCGCCGAGGTTCGTGCGGTCGAACAGCTCGAAGCCGATGCGGCCGGTGCGCGGCAGGCCTGCGCCCGCCAACGCCAGTCTGGCGTCGGCGATGCGGGCCGAAGGGACCATCACGGTCGCTCCGGTTTCATCGAGACGAAATTCGATCCCGGCGGTGCGGATCGTCTGCGTGACTGCGGAAGCGTCCTCCGGCGCGAGCCCGCTGTAGAGGACGCGGAAATCGCTGTCGTGTTTCCATTTGAGGAGACCGGAGAGGATCGCCAGCGCCAATACCGGAGCGGCGATCAGCGAGATCTGCTGACTGCGGCTCAGCGATGCCCAGATTCTTGCGAGTTGATTCATTGGACTCCGCTATCGAACGCCCGCGCTCACATCGGCATTTTCATAATTTCCTGGTAGGCCGAAACAAACTTGTTCCTGACCTGCTGGAAGAGCTCGAGCGAGAGTTCGGCTCGCTGCGCTTCGACCGCGACCGTATGAACATCGCCTTTGCCGCCGGCGAGCAGATCCATGGCGGCGGTCTTGGCGCTCGCCTGCGCGCTTTCTACCTGATTGACGGCAGTGGCGAAGGCATCGGCGAAGCTGCTTTCCGGAAGTGAGGCCCCGGTTCCAGGTGAGCTGCCGGTGGCCCCCAGCCCCGTGAGTGTCGAAGGAATGATTCCGAAAGGGATACTCATGCGGACCTTTTAGCGGAAGAGATCGATCGAACGGGCGATCATGTCCTTGACCGCCGAAATCGCGGCGACATTGGCCTGATAGCCGCGGGAAGCGCTCATAAGGTCCACCATCTCCTCGGCGGCATCGACGCGCGGAAACGCGACATATCCCTGCGCATCGGCGTCGGGATGGCCGGGGATGTAGCGGCGCTCGGGATCACGGTCGTCGATCGTGATATCCGAAACAGCGACGCCCGATGCTGACGACAGGGCATCGGAGAACGAAGCAGGCATCGGCGCGGTCGTGAAGACGGCATCCTTACGGCGGTACGGACCACCCTCGGGCGTTCGCGTGGTGTCGGCATTAGCCAGATTTTCGGTGATGATCTCGGCCCGCGCGCGCTGCGCTTCCATGCCGGACGCGCTGATCGCGATGGCGTTGAAGAGGCTCACGCGCGGCCCTCTTCGATCGCGGAGCGGATGTCTTTGAACTCGCCCCGCAGCATCTGGGTGGCGAGGTTGAACTTGAGGCTGTTTTCCGCGAGCAGTTTGGCTTCGCGGTCGATGGCGACGTTGTTGCCGTCATTGTGGCTCGGGAGACCGTCCGCCTCCACAGTTGACGTCCAGTCCGCCAGAGCCGAGCTGAAATCCCCCGGGGAGGCGAGGTCGCGTGTTTTGTAACCCGGTGTATCGGCGTTCGCGATGTTTGACGCTATGACTTCTTCGCGGCGCGTCAGGTAAGTGAGGTAGTTGCCGAGTTCGAGCCCGGTCTTCTCGAGCATCATGCGGGACAACCCGATGCAACCTCCAGGCCAAAGCCAAGTGATAGAAAGCGTTCAGCCGGACAGGTGTGTGGACCGTCAGTATTCTGCCATCTCGCCAAATTCCTGGCGCGGCGCCGATTGTACGGCGCGGGTCCGGTTGAATCCCGCCACTGCCTGGAGCCGGATCAGCGACTCGGCAAGGTGAGCTCGCGCGGTTCGGGCGACGATCAGGGTGTCCTGCAGATCGCGGAGGTGTGCGGCCAGGCCTTCGATCGTCCGCGGGAGCGTCTGTTGCGGCAGAGTTTCGACCAGCGCCTGGGCGTTTTGCCAGTCGCCGCGGCGTGCGCAGCCGCGAATTGACTCGAGGACGGCATGTGGGGCGGCTTCCATATCAAAGTGTGGCGAGACCGTTGCTTTGCGTATTGTTGGCGCCGGTGAAGCTGGCGAACAGGCCGGTGACGTAGCTGACCTGGGTTTCGAGCTGCGCGAGCGCGGCATCCGCCTTGGCGATCTGGGCCGTGAGGTTTGTCTGGAGTTGATTCACGGTCGCCTGCTCGTCGGTGATCTTCGATTGCTGGGCAGTGATCTGCGAGGTCACGGCGCTCTCCTCGGAAGGAAGCGAGCCGGTACCGGCTGCTTCGACGCCACTGAGCAAGTCGGTTGCGGTCTTCAGAAAGCCGCCCGAATCGGAGCTGCCGAGCGTAGTCAGAAGTCCCGAAAAATTGGCGTTCGCGGCGGAGGTGAATGCGGCCGTATCGACGGAGATCTGACCGGTCTGATCCACCGTGATCCCGAAATTGGCGAGCGCCCCTTCGGGAGACCCGTTCGAATATGTGCCGAGCTGGCTCAATACGCCCGAAAGCGACTGCAGAAGGCTGTCACCCTGCAGCGCTCCGCCACTTTGGCCGTGCTGCTGGCTTACAGCGTTCGCCGCCGTGTTATAAGCCTGCGCGAATGAACTGAAGGACGACGCCAGCTGCGAAGCGTCGTTCCGCACGGTGATGGTGGTCGCCTGCCCCGGAGTGCTTTGCCCGATGAGGTTGACAGTGAGGCCGGGGGAGAGCGTGAGGGCGCGGGTATTGCTCGAGATGGAATCGCCGCCGTCGACTTTGTAGCTGGCGAGAGCGCCGGGAGTCGAGGTCGAGATCAGGTTGGTCCCGCTCGAATCGGTGAGCCCTATGGCGTCGGTGCCCAGATTGGCCGCCGTGAGAGAGAGCCGGTAGTCGGGAGACGCATTCGACCCGATATTGACGAGCGTGGCATGGACCTGGCTGCCTGCCTGTGTGTTGATGGCATCGGCCAGATCGGAGAGAGAGGACGTGGCCGGCGTGATCGTCGTGGTCGCCGAGCCCACCGAGAGCGTCAGCGGGAGAGCGGTCGCGATTCCCTGTGTGGCAGGGTTTGTCACAGAGGTCGACCCAGCTACGCTGAGGGCCGAGGAATAGGCCCCGAGATTATCGACTTCGATTGAATAAGTGCCCGCCGTAGCTCCCGACGCCACACTCGCGCTCACGATGGAGCCGTTCGAGATGGAAGCATTCAGAAGCCCGCCGGTGACAGTCGATTGCAGGGAATTGACCGACTGCTGCAGGCTCGAGAAGGTAATGTCGAGACTCTGGAGAGCGTTCTGGCGCGTGTCGAGAGTATTGAGGCCGGCCTGCAGGCTGTTCAGCGGCAGCGAGGCGATTCCCACGGCGCGCGCCAATACCTGCTGCAGGGAGGACGCAAATTTGCTCGTGCCCGTGAATGTCGGGTCGGCAACCGTTACCGGTGACGGAATCGAAAATGTGGACATCGGTTTCGCACGCTTTACGCCGCTACGAAAATGCGGACACGAGGACTGCGGCCAGTCCCCGTGCCCGGATTACTACTGCTTTGCCTTACCCTTTCAGAAGCGACAACACTGCCTGCGGCGCGGAGTTGGCCTGCGCCAAAGCCGCCAGCGATGCCTGCTGCAACACCTGCGCCTTGGTGAGATTGGCCGCCTGCGCCGCCACGTCGGCGTCGCGGATCGAAGACTGCGCCGCCGAATAATTGGTGATCTGCGATTGCGCCAGGTTCACTGCATAGTTCAGCTTGTTGATGCCCGCGCCGACCGTGCCTTGCACCAGACCGAGGTTGGCGACGGCAGCGGAAAGCAGCGTCAATGCCTGCAGCGCGTTGCCGGTATTGGTCGCGGTCGCCGACGGCTTGGTTACGGCCAACGCTCCCGTGCCGCCGAACAGATTTCCGGTGCCGCCGCCCGCCCCCGCGGTGAACGCGGTTTCGTTGACATTGAACGACGCGCTGCTCTGGAAGGAAATATTGTTGCCGTCTGCCGTTTTGACGGCGGAGATGCCCGTTCCGTTGAGCGCGGTGTTCAATGCCGTGAGGGCCTGGTCGATGGTTCCGGCGTTGGTGTCATCCAGCGTGAGGGTGGTCGAGCCGGAGCCGTTCTGAAACACGACGGTTTCGGAAGCGCTGGTGCCGCCGCCTGCCGTGAAGCCCGCGAACGCGCCGCCGGCGCCGGTCGAGCTGTCGAGACTGTAGTTGGACGTATTGACGACGTTACCGACCACGCCGACCGCCTCGGCGACGCCATTGGCGACACCCGTCGTGGTGGCCGTAAACGCCGTGTTGCCGCCGAACTGCAGCGTGCCGTCGTTCGCGATGGACGCGGTAATGCCGTACTGCGAGAGCGATGTGTTGAGGCTGTCGATCACGGCCGTGCCGGTCAATCCGCCGGCCCCGCCGGTCACCGGCACGGTAACGTC
>DASZLP010000036.1:0-2987 GCA_035552355.1 Bryobacteraceae bacterium
ATTCGCGGAGAATTCGGATACTGGGTCTTCGAAGGCGATTGGCAAACAGCTCAGCGGCCTTCTTGGAACTATCGCAAAGAAGACGGCGGCGGCATCATTGCCGATATGTTCTGTCATTGGCAATACGTACTCGAAAATCTATTTGCCCCAGTGCGCGCCGTCTCTTGCCTCGGCGCGATCCATATCCCGGAACGAGTCGATGAGCGCGGCAACAAATACGTGTGTACAGCCGACGATGCCGCATACGGAACTTTCGAGTTAGCAAACGGGGTCATTGCACAGATGAATTCTTCCTGGGCGGTGCGCGTCTATCGCGACGACCTGTTCGTCCTGCAAGTAGACGGCACCCGCGGCAGCGCGGTAGCCGACTTGCGCACCTGCCGCACACAACATCGCGCCAACACTCCTAAACCGGTGTGGAACCCCGACGTGGCGAATCCGCTCTCTTTCCGGCAAAGCTGGGCAGAAGTCCCGGACAATGAATCCTTCGATAACGGCTTTAAGGTGCAATGGGAGAAGTTCTTACGCCACGTAGTTGAAGGCGCGCCATTTCCGCATACTTTCCGGCAGGGCGCGCGCGGCGTTCAACTGGCGGAAGCAGGCATCCAATCCTGGCAGCAGAGACGCTGGATCGATATGCCTGCGTTGCTCGATCAATCCTCGAACAAGGATCTGTCGCGGTGAAGATCACGCTCCCTACGGCGCAGCGCCGCTTGATCCAGTACGAGCTCGCAAATCCCGCGATCGTTATTCCAACCGCTGGCCCAACTCCGCGCAGCCGTTTCCTCTATGCCGCTGCACATGTCGTCAGCGATCCGCTCGCCGACGTCTCCCCAGCGGAAACTCCGTGCCTCGATTGGGAAGCGACTCTTGCCTTTCGACGCCACCTCTGGTCGTGCGGGCTTTCGGTCGCGGAAGCGATGGATACAGCGCAACGCGGTAGCGGCCTCGATTGGGCGGCATCACAAGAACTCATTCGGCGGTCGCTCTCCGAGGCGCGCGCTGCGGGCGGCGGGATCGCGTGCGGCGCGGGCACCGACCATCTATCGGCTTCCGGAGCTACGATCACGGCCGTTCAATCGGCCTATGAAGAACAATGCGCTTTTGTCGAAGGCCTCGGCGGACGCGTCATTCTGATGGCGAGTCGCGCGCTGGCAGCCTGCGCTCATGGTGCCGACGACTATCGGCGCGTGTATGGCAACATCCTTCGCCAGGTTTCGCAACCCGTCATTTTGCACTGGCTGGGCGAGGCATTCGATCCGTCACTCGCGGGCTATTGGGGCACGCACGACATCATCGAGGCAATGGAAACTTGTCTCGGCATCATCGCTGAGAACCGTCCAAACGTCGAGGGAATTAAAATCTCGCTGCTCGATCCGCAGTACGAGATTGCCATGCGGCGGCGGTTGCCTTCCGGCGTTCGCATGTACACAGGCGACGACTTCCACTACGACACGCTTATTCTGGGCGATGAGGAAGGTCACAGTGACGCGCTGCTCGGAATCTTCGATCCGCTGGCAGCCATTGCCGCGTCTGCGGTTCGCGCGCTCGATGAGGGTGACGCGGCGACTTACCGAAAACTTCTCGCGCCGACGGTGCCTTTGTCGCGCCATCTGTTTCGCAAGCCGACCTACTTCTACAAGACCGGCATTGTATTTCTGGCGTACCTGAACGGGCACCAACGGCACTTCCGGATGGTCGGCGCGCAGGAAGGCGCGCGTTCGATCGTCCATCTGGCTGAGCTCTTCATGCTCGCGGATCGCGCCGGACTCTTTGTTGATCCGGAGCTAGCATTGAAACGCATGCATCATGCGCTCGCTCTCGCAGGTATCGAATAACTTATGGGAAACGATGCTCCGGATTTAGACCGCTTAAGCCTGAACCAGATGACGGCACGTAATTTGAGCGTGCGCGAGGTCGCCGATCTGTGTTCGCGTCACAAGATCAAAAACATAGGTTTATGGCGTGAGCCGGTCTCAAAGACTGGTATCCAAGAGAGCGCCCGAATCGTGCGCGGTGCCGGCCTTAACGTTTCGAGTCTTTGCCGTGGCGGATTTTTCCCGGCTGCCACCGAAACAGCCCGGGCCGAACGAATGGACGACAACTTCCGTGCCATCGAGGAGGCCGCGGAGCTCGAAGCAGACACACTGGTGTTGGTCTGCGGCGGCACACCGGATCGAAATCTACAAGGAGCACGCCGTACCGTCTGCGAAGCCGTCCACAAACTTGCCGATTTCGCGAAGGACCACGGGGTCCGGCTCGGGGTCGAACCGCTGCACCCGATGTACACGGCGACCCGCTCGGTCGTAGTCACCTTGGCACAGGCTCTGCTGGTGGTGGCGAATCTGCCCCCACGGCTGGCCGGCGTGGTGATCGACGTTTATCACGTCTGGTGGGACCCGGATCTCTATGCCGGGATCGAAAACGCGCGCGGCCGCATCTTCGGATTCCACGTCTGCGACTGGCTCGATCCTATGCCGGATTTCGTGAACGGGAGGGGCATGATGGGCGATGGTTACGCCAACATACGCCGCATCCGACAGGCCGTTGAGGCGAGCGGCTATTCCGGCCCGATCGAAGTCGAGATTTTCAATCAGAAGATCTGGGACATGGAACAGAACCAGATGATCGAATTGGTCAAGCAGCGCTGGCGAGAAGCGGTATAGGGAGAGTCGAATTCCTGCGCCGGTTGCCACAATCAGCCACTCGCCGGCCTCCTTTTTGCCGGGGTTTTTACCGTCTATAAAAGGGGTCGGCGGTAGTTAATTTGCGACGTCTGCGACCGGTTGTGCGGAGTCTCGGAAAAGGCCAAAAGTCGTGCCGACAGAACCTGGTTTTGGGACTGCCCGAAAAGTGGTCTGACTGAGGGGCGATTTCGGTAATAACCCGACCCTCGGGTATCCTTCGTCGTGCCGTCCGCAGGGGAGTTTCTGGTGGGACCGCGATGGTTACCGGCGATGTAGCATTCTACAGGCTGCTCTAAACAC
>DASZLP010000037.1:0-8239 GCA_035552355.1 Bryobacteraceae bacterium
TCCAGGCGCTTACACGAAGCCGTGGACCGGCGGCTGGCTTATCCAGTGGCAGCCGAACGAAGAGCTTTACGAATACGTCTGCCAGGACAACAACCGCGACGTCCGCCACATGTACGGCGGCAACCGCGAAGGCGGCGACAACTAGCAAGCCTGTGGCGCCTGGCGGTTTTTCGACCCTGCCAGTTCGTCCGGCAGACGACAAAAACCGATCGTCGGCCCCACAGTGTTTCGCGAGTCAGTTGTTCAGCGTAATCACCCGGCCATCGGCCCCGAACCAAACCGCGCCGCTGCCCATCATGATTCCGCGATCGTTCACGAACATATTCCGTGGCAGCGCCTCCGCGATTGCCTTCTTATAGGCCGGCGTGAAGATCGCGTCATACTGTGTCAGCAACTCCTGCGCGCTATGGAACGTCTTCGCCGTTCCCGCCACATGCGCGCGAATCGGATATTCGATCATCGCTGCCACTGTGGCCTTATCCCCGGCGCCGAGTGCCTTCTGGAAACGAAATGCATTGCGATGAATCAGTTCGTCGTCCTTCGCGCCGGCGATCTGATACAGATGCGCGAGCGTTCCGGCACTCCCGCTCTCCAGCGACAAGTACACGGGCAGTTTCTGCGCGGAGCCATTCTTCCGCCACCAACCCGCGATGATCTGGCACCGCAGCGGCCCCGGAAACTTCCCTCGCGGATCATGCTCGGCGAACTCCGCCTCGAAGTGGCCGGCCGCTTCGTCGAGAACGAGGCCTGTGTCGCGGGAGATCTTCCCGTTAACGCGAACGTCTCTCAAATCGCTTGCGTGGAAATACACCCCGGAAACCGCGTCCCCGGTGCGTGTGAAAGTGAGCCGGATCCGATCGCTTTCACCGATCGTCCCGGCGTAGTGCCATAACCACCCCGGCGCAAGCTGTTTGGCCGTGCATTCCGCCCATCCGTAACAGGGTACGGCGAGTAGAATCGCAGCGGCCAAAAATCGTCTCACTTACCGGCCTTCAGCTCCGCGTAGACCTGCCCGACGAACCGCGCGATCGTCGTCTGCGCGTCCGGTACTTTCGCGTCATATGCCGCCGTCGGTTTCGCCGCCATCACTTCTTCCAGCGTCTTTCCCTGCGACACCATCGGCGCGATCTTGTCCCGAATCGCGATGATCATGTCGCGATGCGCAGCCAGGCCGTTGCGGTCCACGATCTCGCCATGGCCCGGCACCACTTTCGTCGTCGCGTTGCAAAGCTTGATTGCGGTGTCGATTCCTGCCAGCATTCCGTTCAACGACCCACCGTTCGCCCGATCGATGTTCGGATATCCCAATGACCGGAAGTAATCGCCGATCATGATCACGTTCGCGTTCGGGAAGAACACGAGCGTGTCGCCGTCGGTGTGCGCTTTCGGAATCGGAATCGCCCGTGCGTCCTCGCCATCTATGTGGAACGTCAGCGGACTCTCGTAAGTAATCACCGGCAGCGCCGCGGCCGGCGCCGGGGTTCCCGGTTGTCCATTCGCCCCCGGATTCGGATGCGCCAGCCGGTTGCGCAGTTCTTCGCGTGCGAAGATCGTCACGCCCATCTTTCCGAGATTCTCGTTGCCGCCCGTGTGATCGGGATGGACGTGCGTGTTGATCAGGAATTTGATCGGCGCATTGTTCGAGACCTTTTTGATTTCGGCGACGATCTTTTCCGTGAGCGGCGCGAACTGGCTGTCGACCATCAACACGCCATCCGGACCGGTCAGCACTCCGATCGCGCCGCCCTGCCCATTCAACACGTAGAAATTCGGCGCGAGTTTCACGCTCGTGATCTGGACCTTGTTGTAATCGACCGGAGCCTGCGCCAGAACACGTCCACCAAGAACCGCAAGCGCCGCGAGAGTGGGAATTGCCGCTGAAATCTTCATTGATATCTCTCCTCTTAACTACTTTGAACACCCGTGTGAGGCTGCATCCAGATGATCGAACAGCCGCGCGTTGCCGTCATCGCCGAGGCTCAGAAAATGACCCTGTCCCTCTTCGACATGGAACTGAACCGTGTAACCCGTCTGCCGAAACAGCTTCGCCTGCCGGTCCATCGCCCCGCGCCATTGGCTGTCGTTGCCGCCGACAATCATTTCGATGCACATCCCACGCAGCGCTTCGATCGTGGTGTCTGTCGCGTTATCAAGAAGACCCGGCAGTCCCGTCACCGACCAGAAGTACTTCGGATACATCGCCGCCACATAGAACGCGCTGCGCCCGCCGTTCGAGAATCCGGCTACATGCATCTTCCCGCCCTGTGGTTTGTAGTCGCGTACGATCATGTCGAGAAACTCCGGAAACACCTTCGCGCCGCCCTGGAAAAACAACTGCCCCGCCGGCGCCGCAGGACTCACCACGATGTACCCGCGCTTCTTTGACTCCAGCCCCCAATAGCGCCCGAGACCGTTGTCGACGATCGGCATGTCCTGCGAGCCTCCCGCGAACGCCAGAATGGTTGGATATTCGCCCGCCGCATCGTAGCCCGGCGGCACCAGAACTTTGTAATCGACCCGCAGTCCGCCGAATGTGCCGCTCTTCAACAGCGTGGCAGCATCCGCCCACGCGCTCAGCATGAACACGATCACCACGGCCTTATTAAAGGCGGATTTCATCAGGTTCAGTTTAATGCAGCCGCGACTGGAGTGGGGACAGATTCCCGTCAGCTATAACTGATCGCAACAGCCGGCCAGTAATATGGAGTGGAATTTTGCGAAACTCGACCCGCCGAAACAGGCCCTTGACTCGTTCGATTACCGTTAATCGGCCGTAATACTTCGGATGCCGAAAAGCCCTGATACCATGAGCCAGATGAGCGAGTATCGGCTGGAAGCGCCCGCGGGCGAATTCAATCTGACGCGCCTCGAACGCGTTATTTACGGCCCGGGCAAGGTGTCAGAGCTGAAAGCCGAGATGGAGAAGCGCGGACTCAAACGCGCCATCGTTGTCACGACACTCGGCGGTTTCCCTATTCTCGATCAGGTGACCGCCGCGCTCGGGTCCGCCTGCGCCTCGGTGTTTACTGGCGTGATCCAGCATGTGCCGCGCAGCACCGTCGACGCCCTGCAGGAAGAAATCAAGCGCGTTGACGCCGATTCGCTGGTAAGCTTCGGCGGTGGCAGTCCCATCGACACCTGCAAAGTCGCCATCTACGGATCGCTGCCCCGCGAGATCGTCCACATCGCGGTTCCAACGACTCTCTCGGCGGCGGAATATACGCACGCGGGCGGCGTTACCGACGAGACCACGAAGGTGAAAGGCGGTGTCTGGGACCCGCGCGTGCTGCCGCGCACGGTGATCAACGATCCGCGGCTTGCGCTCGAAACTCCCGACTGGCTCTGGATCACAACCGGCATGCGCGCGCTCGATCACGCCATCGAGTGCGCCTATGCGATCCGCCACCAGCCGATCAGCGACGCGCTGGCGGCGAAGTCGATTGCGCTGATGACGAGGCATCTGCCCGCGTCGATCGATACCAGGGGTGATGAAAGCGTTGCGCATCGCGGACACTGCCAGTTCGCCGCCTGGTATTCGATCTACGGTGCGATGAACACTCGTTTCGGACTCTCGCATCTGCTCGGCCACCAGATAGGACCGCGCTGGAACGTCCCGCACGGCGTGACTTCGTGCATCACGCTGCCGAACGCCATGCGGTTTATGGCGCGGTTATCGACGATTGCCGCGCGTCGATTCGCGCCGGTAGCTGAAGGGTTCGGAATCCCGTTCGATCCGGTGGATCCGGAGCCGGCCGCCCTCGCCTGCGCTGACCGCACGGAAGAGTTCATCGCGCAATTCGACGTTCCGAAGACCCTGAAAGCCGCCGGCGTGCCGCGCGACGAGATCGGACAAATTGTGAAGCCGATCACGCATGAGCTCGAGCACAACGGCGTCGTCGACCGGCCGCTGAGTGAAGCTGAAGTCGAGGCGCTGCTCGAATCCTGCTATTGACTTCCCAACAGGCCCGCGGGCGTCGATTTGATATGCTGACAAGTTAAGGAACCTTCCCCATGCGCGTAGAACTGTGCGCAAGGTCCATTCTTCCCGGAGTTTTCTCACATGTCAGGTCATTCAAAATGGGCGACGATCAAACATAAGAAAGCCGCCACCGATGCCAAGCGCGGCAAAATTTTCACGCGGCTCATCAAGGAAATTCAGATTGCGGCGCGGTCGGGCGGCGATCCTGACGGCAATCCGCGCCTGCGCACCGCCATTCTCGCGGCCAAGAACGTGTCGATGCCTTCCGACAATATCAAGAAAGCCATCATGCGCGGCACCGGCGAGCTCGAAGGCGGCCAGATCGATGAAGTGATGTTCGAAGGCTACGGACCGGGCGGAGCCGCCGTGCTCGTACTCGTCGCGACCGACAACCGCAACCGCACGGTCAGCGAGATTCGTCACATGTTTTCGAAAAACGGCGGCAATCTTGGCGAGCAGGGCAGCGTGGCGTGGATGTTCGAGCGCAAGAGCCAGATCGTCATCGAGAAGGAAAGAGCCTCCGAAGACCAGCTCATGAATCTCGTGCTCGAAGCCGGCGCGGAGGATCTCAAAGACAGCGGCGACTCGTGGGAAGTGATCTCCGATCCTTCCATGCATGAAGCCGTCGTCGAGGCCATCCAGAAAGCCGGAATCGAAACCGCGTCGGCCGAAGTGGCCATGGTTCCGAAGAACCTGATGATGCTCGAAGGCAGGAACGCGCAGGGCATGATGAAGCTCAGCGACGCGCTGGAAGAGCATGACGACGTGCAGAACGTGTACTCGAACTTCGACGTCGCCGAAGAAGTGGAAGCGCTGGCGTAAAAGAGCTGTCAGCCGTCAGCTTCCGGATTTGCGGATGCGGATACTGGGAATCGACTGCGGAACGGAGCGCACGGGCTACGGCGTCATCGATAGCGATGGCCGCGCTCACCGGATGATCGCCGCGGGATGTATTCGATCCAGCGCGCGCGATCCCCTGGATCAACGGCTCCGCACCATCGCCGCGGAGTTGCGCGTCCTTCTCGCCGAACATCGTCCCGAGGCGGCGGCCGTTGAGGAAGTTTTTTTTGCCGTGAACGCCAAGAGCGCCCTGAAGCTCTCGCACGTGCGCGGCGTGGCGCTGCTGCTGGTCGCGGAGGCTTCGGTCGCGGTGGCGGAATACTCTCCGCTCGAGGTCAAGATGAGTGTGGTTGGTTATGGACGGGCCGCGAAATCGCAGGTGCAGCGGATGGTAGCGTCGCTGCTGAATCTTCCCGAGCCCCTCGCTTCCGAAGATGCGAGTGATGCCCTTGCAATCGCCATCTGTCACGCCACGCATGCCCCGTTTCGCGCGCTGGAGGTTTCCGCTTGAAGCGCGTCCTTCTCGTGGTCGCCGCTGCTTCACTCCTCGTGGCTTCGGACCCTCCCCGGCTCAGCTATTCGAAATCGTTTCCCGGCAGCAATCCGGCATGGCTCGAGATTGTCGTCGACAAGTCGGGCGCCGGCCAGTATAAGGAGGATCCAAAGGACGACGATCCCGTCAGGTTCCAGCTCGGCGGAGCCGACGCGGCGCAGCTCTTCGCGCTCGCCGACAAGCTCGATCGTTTTTCGCGCCCGCTCGAATCAAGCCTCAAAGTCGCCAATATGGGGATGAAGACGTTTCGCTATGAAAGCGACGGCCGCGCAGGGGAAACGAAGTTCAACTATTCGGAAGACCTCGACGCCCGCGCCCTGACGGACTGGTTCGAGCGCATCGCCGAGACCGAGCGCGGCTATATGGAGCTTGAACGTTCGGTGCGCTTCGATAAGCTGGGCGTTCAGCAGGCCATCCTGCGCATCGAGATCATTCGCGACCAGAAAAGGCTCGTCGCGCCCGACCAGTTTCTGCCGCTGCTCGACCGGGTCGTGAAAAACGAGAGCTTTCTGCACATCGCAAGGGACCGGGCAGCCGGCCTGGCCGAGTCGATTCGGGCGCAGCCAAAATGAGGTACGCGGCCGCTGTTTTCGTTTTCACGTTATGTCTTCACGCCCAGTCTGTCGTGAGCCTCGATCCGGCTGGCGACATCCGGGAGCAGACCGAACTGAACCAGGCCGTGGCCGACGCGGGCGGCAGTTCCATCGATCTGATTCGCCTGCTCGAGCAGCACCTCGGGAAATATCCGGCTTCCAAACAGCGCGCCGTCATCGAAAAGACCATCGTAAAGGCAGCGATGGAGACGAACGATAACGCGCGAATCATCCGCTACGGGCAGGCTGTGGTGAATAGCGAGATCCCGCCGGATTCGAATGACACCATGATCATCCTCGATCGCGTGATTCGCGCGCTCGTAAACAATGGTGACGCCGAACAGGCGAAGCAGGCGCTCTCGCTGGCCAACCGTTATGAAAGCGATGTCGCGGCCCTGCGCGCGAAGATGGCGCCCCCGCCCGGTCATCTGACGCCCGGCCAGTGGTCCGAAGAACTGGATAAAGCGATGGCGCGCGCGCTCGCCCTGAAGGCGCGGGCGACGGGCGATGCAGGAGGCAGGGAAGCCGCGAATGCCGCCGAGGAGCTTGCCCGTAAGTCCTGGGAGTCTTATCCGACCGGCGAAGGCGCGCAGGAGACGGCTTTCTGGCTTGCGAAACTCGGCCGCAACGCCGACGCGGTAGAATTTTACGCCGATGCCTTTACGCTCGAGGACTCAGGCACCACCGCAGCCGACCGCGCGCGCATCCGCAACCGCCTCGGCGAGATCTACTCAAAACTGAACGGATCGGAAAAAGGACTGGGCGACGCCATCCTGCAGGCCTACGACCGCACGTCGGCGATCCTCGGCGCCCGCCGCGCCAATCTGCAGGCGCAGGACCCGAACTCCACGGCCACCGAGATCACGAGCTTTACGCTGCCGGCCGTCGACAAATCGGCGAAGCCTCTGATGCTTTCATCGCTGAAGGGGAAGACGGTGGTGATGGATTTCTGGGCAACGTGGTGCGCCCCCTGCCGGGCCCAGCAGCCGCTCATCGAAAAGGTGAGGGAGCATTACCGCGACATGTCCGACGTGGTTTTCGTGCCCGTGGATGCGGACGACGACCCATCGCTCGCCGCGCCCTTCGTGAAACAACAAGGCTGGAGTCCCGGCTACCTCGAAGCAGGTCTGGCGCGCCAGTTGACGATCTCGCAGATTCCCACCGTGCTGGTCCTTGGTCCGGACCAGAAGATTTCGAGCCGGATGATCGGGTTCGTACCCGATCGGTTCGAACAGATGCTGGAAGAGCGCATCGAAGAGGCCCGGCGGAAGTAGTCTGGAGGCGCGGACGCTCGGCAGCGACGCCCCATTGACGGGCTTACTATACGGTAGTTTATTTACGCTATAGTATCGTCTGCGTCAGGTTCCTGTTCTGGACCACATTGAGCCGCCGGCGGCTAATTAAAAGTAACTCAGTTTTCACCCGGCGTTTCAATCTTCTCGATCACGAACACCGGGGCCGGTGCTCTCTTCGATTCGAGCCGCAATCCAAGCTGTTCAGTGATCGCCGTGAACAGCGACGGTCCATCCGCGGGAGCATGATACTCCTCGGGAGGCCCGGCTGGTGGATCGTCGGGCGTCCAGTTCAGCGTAAAGTCATACGTGCCGTTCAGGCCCGTTTCATCCACCACCGGGCGATTCACCGCCCCCGCCAGAAGATCCGTCAGATTGCTCATGGCTGCAGTCGTTGCGATCACCCGTCCGTTGTCAGCCCGGATGTCCGAGAAAGCTTTCCGATCTGTTGCGACCAGTTTCGAGCCGCTTCACGGCTCGCTGCGATTCAATCTGATATGGTTTCTTCACAGCGACTCTCCTTTTTTCCGTCAAGAAAAATTGCTCTGAGCCTATCAAACGGCTCAGAGCTGAGAGTCGCTACTTTCTACGATCTACCGGGCATTCCCGGGTCCGGCAGGCCGATGATTGCCTGTTTCGCTTCATTGCAGGTCCCGCACGCATACAGCAAATTCGAGTATTCGCACTTCTGGCTCGGATGCGTAGTCGAAGGATTGAAGTGGTCTATGTGGAATGTTGCACCGCGACTGTCCCACTGCTCGCGATGGAGGCAGTAAACACATCGGAAGATGAAATCATCGCGGAGCCAGGCCCGAAAACTGTTGTAATCCTCGTAACCTGCGGGGCCATGCCGTCTGGCATGCGGAGATGTCGGGTACTCAAAGCCAACCATCAGGATCGATTGGCCTTCGTCGGTGATCCGAAAAAGAACCGCTCTTCAAGTTCATCGAGCACGTTGGCAGGATGCGAAGCCACCTTTTCG
>DASZLP010000038.1:0-4780 GCA_035552355.1 Bryobacteraceae bacterium
GTGCACGGCGCGCCACGCGTAATCGATCGCCTTTCCGGGGTTATTCAGGACGAAGGTCCCGCTCGGCTCCTTGCGCGCATCGTGGCCGGTATTCGTCTGCGCGAACGCGAACCCAAGCTGCAGCGCGCCGTTGCGTTGCGCCACTCGGCCCGGGTCGTCCATCGCCTCGCCCGCCAGACCGCCGTTGCCGATCATGTAAAACCGCCCGTTCCACTTCGCGGGCAGGCTGACTTCAAACGCAATCTCCGGAGACAGCAGGCCTGTGACGCGGCAATGTGCGGGCGCAGCTGCGCTCGCCGGCATTGCCACAGCATTGATCTGCGCGATCTCCTTCGATTTGAATTTGCCCAGCGCTTCGCAGGCTTTGTGCGGCTCGAGGTCGGATTTCGAGTAATCCGCCAGCGCGGACTTCAGGTCAGCGAAGGCTTGCGCATGGATTGGCGCGGCGGTTACCGCCATCAGCGCGGCAGCGCCGATCGCGGCGAGTGCCTGAGTGTGCATGAGGTATCGTTCTCCGTTCAGCGGACAGCGGCAGACTGGTACCGCCCGGAACCGTTTCAGTAATCTTATTACCCCGAGCCAGGAACAACGGCGGCCTGCGCTACAGGTCCCCCCGCTTCGGCAGCAAATGCTTCTGGATCTTGCCCATCGCATTGCGCGGCAGTTTCTGCACCGCAATGAACTCACGCGGAATCTTGAATGAAGCCAGTTTCTCGCGGCAGCGCGATTCCACCAGCACCATGTCGATCGCGGCGGACATCACCACATACGCCACCGGCACTTCGCCACGAATCCTGTCCGGAACGCCAACCACGGCGGCTTCGGCGATTTCCTCCTGCTCCTGCAGAAATTCTTCGATCTCGCGCGGATAGATGTTGAAGCCGCCCGAAATGATGAGATCGCTCTTGCGGCCGCTGAGTGTGAAGTATCCATCGGGTGACCGCGTCGCAAGATCGCCGGTCCTGAAATAGCCGTCGACGAAGGCCTCGCGCGTTGCTTCCTCGCGCTTCCAGTAGCCCGCGAAAACGTTGGGGCCCTTCAGGTAAATCTCGCCCGTGTCGCCATCATTCACCGGCTGCAGATCGCGATCGAGCAGCCGCACCGAAACACCCGGCAGGGGAAACCCGACCGTCCCCGCGCGCCGCTCCCCTTCGTACGGGTTGCTGAGGTTCATGATGGTCTCGCTCATCCCGTAACGCTCGAGGATGGTGTGTCCAAACAAGCCGCGGAACTCTTCGAGCACCTGCGCGGGGAGCGGCGCCGATCCCGAAACGAAGAGCCGGACGAAGCCGCCGGCCGCGCGCGCGGTTTCCGCCGGCCACGCGAGCAGCCGCACGTACATGGTGGGCACGCCGAAGAAGAGGGTCGGGCGGAAATCCAGAAATTCCGCCGCCGCGGTCTGATGTTCGAACCGTTCCAGCAAGCGCATGCGGCAGCCGCTCACCAGCCAGCAGTGCAGGCCGTTGCCGAGGGCATGCACATGGAAGAGGGGCAGCGCAAGAAGGAAGCGGTCCTTTACCGTGATTCGCCAGCAGGCCAGCAGGTTGACGGTGTTGGCCGCGAAATTATTGTGTGTGAGGACGGCGCCTTTCGATGTGCCGGTTGTGCCTGATGTGTAAATGATGCCAGCCGGCGAATCGCCGTCGAGGTCGGCGGCGGGGCGTGTGTCGTCCATCGTCGCCGCTTCCCGCAGCAAATCGATCGGCTTCCAGACCGGTATGTTAGTCGTAATCGCTGCGTCCGTGATGAGAGCGCGGGGCTCCGCATCGCCGAGGATGTGCGAGATTTCCCGGTCGCGGTAAAGAATGTTGATCGGCACAAATATGACGCCCAGCTTCACGCAGGCGAGATAGATGTCGATCATCTCGATGCAATTGACGAGATAGACGCAGAGACGGCCGCCTTTCGCGAGGCCGCGCGCCCGGAACAGGTGCGCGAGCCGGTTGCTGCGCTCGTCGAGCATGCGAAACGAGAATATTTCGCCGCGCCATTCAAGCGCCACGTGGTCGGGGCGGCCTTTAAAAGAAAGGTCGAACAGATCGCAAAGAGTCATAATTCGATTCCGCGCACGATGCTCTTTCCCGCCCACGTTAACATGGGCAGTTGATGCGGAAGCGATTGCTCGCGTTGCTGTGTTGTTGCCTTGTCCTGTTGCTGACGGCGTGCCGGAAGAAGCTGGAAGCTCCGGTCAAAGTATTGATCGGCGGCACAACGATTGTTTCTCAGGGCGCAACCCCCATTGAAGATTCCATCGTCATCATCGCGGGGACGAAAATCCGGTCAGTGGGAACGCGTAAGGACGTGCCGGTCCCCCAGGCTTCCGATCGAACGGACCTCACCGGCGAGTGGGTTGTGCCCGCCACGGGCGCGACAATCGCGGCCGGAGCGCTGGCGAATCTGCTGATCCTGAAACATCCTCCGAACGGAAACACGTCCGACGCCACTGCACTGATTGTCAATGGGGAGTGGAAGCTGCCCGGGAAGTGAAGAAGAATTTTGTGTACGCGCGACATGTAAGTGAACCGCCGCAAAAATTGTCAATCGAGAGCGGCCTTTTCAAAACGTGCGAGACTGGCCATAATGGCAATGGATCAGACAGCCGTGACCCTGCTGGGGACCGCGGCGATGATCGCGTTCGGAGTTCTGTTCAGCAACTCGCGAGTCAGCGACATTAATAATCGATTGTCCGACACCAATGGTCGAATCGACGCCATGCAGCAAAACCTGGGAATGGCTCTTCAGAATATGACCGCGCTCATTCAGGCCGAGAGCGCGAAACTGCAGTCGGGAATGGAGCGGATTGAGGGCGTGCTGGATGCCCGTCTCCGTCACGTCGAAGAGAAGCTGGATTTCCGCTGAGCGTTGCGGATTATGCATGCTCCGCGACGCAGCGATTTCGCAGCTCTCCCAACCCGTCAATCCGAACCACCACCTCAGCTCCTGGCGTTAGCCAGCGCGGCGGCTTGCGCGTGAATCCCACGCCCGCCGGCGTCCCCGTCAGCACCACATCACCTGCCTCCAGGGTCATCACACTCGACAGAAACTCCACCGTTTCGGGAATCCGGAAGATCAGCTCGCGCGTATTCGAGCTCTGCAGCGTCTCGCCGTCGAGCGTCAGCGAAATGCCGAGCGCGTGCGGGTCCTCGATCTCATCGGCGCTCACCAGCCACGGACCCATGGGTGCGAAAGTGTCGAAATTCTTGCCCATCGTCCACTGTGAGACGGCCATCTGGAAGTCGCGCGCGCTGACGTCGTTCGCATTCATGTAGCCGAAGACGTATTCCCGCCAATCCACCGCTTTGACGTGGCGGCAGCGATTGGCGATGACGAATGCCAGCTCGGCCTCGTAATCCGGCTTGCGCGAATTCTTTGGCAGTACGATGGCGTCGCCGGAACCGATCACCGTATTCGAGTACTTCGGAAAAATGACGGGATATTTCGGGATCTCAAGCCCCGCCTCCGCGGCGTGGTCGCGGTAGTTCAACCCCATGCAGACGATTTTGGGCGGGTCGGGAATCGGCGCGCGCAGCTTCACCGACGCGAGAGGAATTCGCCCGGCCGGCGCCGCCACAAACCCGGAGATTTTCCGGAGCGCCTCCAAGCCTCCCTGAAGGACGGCGAGCATATCCGCGAAACCCGCGCCCGCGAGCGAGACAACGGATTCACCTTCGACCACACCAGCCTGCCGGCTGCCCCCATGCTCGAACGTGACGAAGCGCATGAAGACTCGCGTTATTCCGGCGCCTGCTGCCGCGTCAGCTTCACCTGCGAGTTCTGACCCGAGCTGACGCTCACCGGAAGTCCGCCGCCCGCGTACCGCCGCATCCACTCGGGCACCGAGTATTGCACCTGCGTGGGATCGTCCCACGCATAAATCATGTAGTCGCCCGGCCCCACATTGGGAATTTTGAAATGGCCCGACGGCGGCACGTTCACCGTAGTCGCGCGCGTGCCCTGCACAAGCATCACGCCCGCGACAGCCGACTGGCCGCTCGAATCCACCACGTCTCCTTCGATCGAGCCGCCGTCATCCCGCAGGGTGACGACGATCGGTCCCGCGCCCGGCGCAATCGTCTCGTCCGAATTAAGAATGTCCTGACCGCCCAGCGTCGCGCTCTTCACATAAAATGAGGCCGGCGGAAAGACCTGGAGCCGGTAGTTTCCCGCCACCATCTCGTTAAGTGTGAACGACCGGTGATCGGAATCCCACTTCATCTGACTGGTGGAGTTCACCGATTCTTCCGGACGCAGCATCATGCCGAACTGAGGCAGAGCTGGGCTGTCTTCCGATTGTGAGACCACCTGCACAACCCCGCTCACGCTGAAGCCGGCCTCGAGATGCACGGCGACGTTGTCGATATCCGCGGATCCCGCGTCGATCGGCACCCGCGCGGTGAGGCGCTTGCCTGCCTCGAAATAATCCGCCGTCAGCATGTAAGAGCCGGGCGCAACACGAAAGTCGAAATTGTTGTTGCGCACGGCGCCCGGCACATTTCCGCGGAAATCGGCGTTGATGTCGCGATGGACGAGATTCACCCCGATGCCGCGGCCTTCGGGAAGTCCCGAAATAGTGCCTCGCACGTGGACAGGCAACACCTGGTTCAGCGTGAAGTCGACTTTATTCTCGCGGCCCGCCGCGACCAGCATCGCGCTCGTCGCTCCAGCCTGCAGGGGACCCGGATAACAACTGTCGACCGCGATCGTCTGCGCATTCGACTGGATGGCCGCTGGCGGCTGATTCAGGTGCGCGCAGATGACGTACTTGCCCTGGGCGATATTG
>DASZLP010000039.1:0-9258 GCA_035552355.1 Bryobacteraceae bacterium
GCAGATTGCAGAAGTCTTTAAACAACTCGTGCGGCTGCAGGCGGAAAAGCCACTCTCGTTCCGCGAGAAGAAGATGCTGGATCGTACCCGGACTATGCTGATCTCAGAAGTGTCGCTGGCACGGAATATCGCGGAAGGTGAAGCGATTCAGCTGCTCGAAAAGGCTTTGCTGAAATCCGGCTTCAGTTTTCCGGAAGCTGCTTAGGAATCAGCGACCGTTTTCTTTCCGGTAACCACTCCGATTTCTTTCCGGTACCACTCAAGCGTCGCGCGCATCCCTTCTTCAAAGTTGAATTGCGGATTGTGGCTCAAGTCGCGGCAGGCACGCGTCGTGTCGGCCTGTGAATCCCTCACATCTCCCACTCTTGCGGGCCGATAATCTGGCGCGATTTTCATCTGCTCGATCGTCTCGAGGAGTGCCCACGCTTCATTCAGAGTGACCCGCCCCCCATTGCCGGCGTTATACATCCGGCCCGAAACCGTCGATGACGCCTCGGCCGCTTTGATATTCAACGCCACCACATCGTCGACAAAAGTAAAGTCGCGGGATTGTTCGCCATCGCCATAAATCGTCGGAGCGCGGCGGGCGAGTATCGCGGTCATAAAGATCGAAAGCACCCCCGAGTAGGGGCTGGCCGGATCCTGCCGGGGGCCATAGACGTTGAAATATCGAAGGCTCACCGTCTCGATCGGGAAGCACGAGGCCCAGACGGACATGTAATGCTCGCCCAGCAGCTTCTGGGCCGCGTAGGGGGACTTCGGCGAAGGCGTCATCGATTCCACCTTCGGCAATTCCACCGTGTCCCCATAGGCGGAAGAGGATGCCGCATACACAACCCTCCTGACGCCCGCCGCAACCGCGGCCCGCAGCACGTTGAACGTGCCGGTGATATTGCACTCATGAGACGGCGCGGGCTCGTGAATCGAGCGCGGCACCGACGGAATCGCCGCCTCATGGAAGACTACATCGATTCCTTCCATCGCCCTCACAAGCTTCTCGTAATCGCGGATGTCCACGCGATGAAAATCGACGCAGCCCCGCACGTCGTCGAGATTGCGCTCGTGGCCTGTGAGCAGATTGTCGACGACCGCAACCTTTTTTGCGCCCTTTGCCAGAAGCCCGCGGACCAGTGCCGATCCGATGAATCCAGCCCCCCCGGTGACCAGAAATTCGCTCATTCACTCCAGTGTGGCATGGGCCAGGACGCGCCCAACGCCGAGCAACCCGTGCCAGGCCGCCGGGACTTCGCATGCCATTTTCGATGCGAACTTTTTTAGCGGCGCGGCGTATAACTTTCTGAGTCGACAGGCATGGCAGCGAAGAAACGAAGACGTATTCTTTGGGTTACCCTGACCCTGCTGGTCCTTGGCAGCGCGGCATTTTTTTCGTTGAAAGCGATCAACAACAAGCCCGTCAAAATCGATCCTGAAAAGCTGGCGAAAGTCGAACGTATCGATCTCGCCCGCTCGGTTGTTGCCACCGGCAAGGTCCAGCCGGTTACACAGGTCGACGTCAAGGCCAAGGCCAGCGGAATTATTCAGAAGCTTCCGGTCAATGTGGGCGATTTTGTACACAAGGGCCAGGTCATCTGTGAGCTCGATCAAAACGATCTGCTTCCCGCTCTCCACCAGCAGGAAGCCGCATTGCATGTCGCGCAGGCGGCCTTAAAGAGTGCCCAGGCCGATTACGAGCGCTACAAAGTGGACGCTGCCGGGCCGGATGTGCCCTTCCTGAAGCGCGACATGGAACGCGCCCGCACCATGTTCACCGGCGGCCTGATCGCTCAGAACGCGCGCGATGACGCTGAGAAGAACTATGCGATGGCTGTGCAGAAGCAGGAATCCGCCAAAGCGAATCTCGGCAGTGCGGCCGCGGCTATCGCGAAAGCAGAGGCCGCTCTTGAGCAGCAGCAGGCGACGGTATCCATCGCGGAAGAGAATCTGCGCAACGCGACGATCGTTTCGCCGATTGACGGCGTCGTGCTCTCGCGCGACAGCGAAGTCGGGGACGCCGTCAGCTCGATTCTTTTACTGGGTTCCAGTGCGACGCTGATCATGACGGTCGGGGATCTGAATGAGGTTTACGTCAAGGGCAAAGTCGACGAGAGCGACATCGGCCGCGTTTATCTGGGCCAGCCCGCGCGCATCAGCGTCGAATCGTTCAAGGATCAGAAATTCGAAGGGCATGTCACCAAGATCTCCCCGATGGGCGCGGAGAAGGACAACGTCACCACGTTCGAAGTTCGGGTTTCGATCTCCAACGAAAAGCACATCCTCAAAGCTCAGATGACGGCCAATGCCGAAATCATTCTCGATGAGCACAAAGGAGTGCTCGCGCTTCCGGAAGGCGCGGTGCTTTACAACAAGGACAAGTCGACCGCCGCGCAGATTCCCGATCCCATCAGCGAAAAAGGGTTGCGCAAAGTCGCGATCACGACCGGTGTGAGCAACGGGTCGAAGACCGAAGTGGTAAAGGGCCTCGTCGAGGGCCAGCAGGTGATTTTGCAGTAATCGCAATGACGTACTTGTCCGAGCTCGCGGGGCAGGTAGTCGAGAGCCTGTTGCGCAACAAGCTCCGCACGTTTCTCACCATGGCCGGAATCGCGTGGGGAATCGCCTCAATCGTGCTCATCGTCGCGATGGGCGACGGTTTCAAGGCGGGCCAGCGCAGCAATATGAAGCAGCTTGGCGAAAACATCGTCATCCTCTTCGGGGGCCGCACGGAAATGCAGGCGGGCGGAGAGCGCGCTGGCCGCCGCATCCGGCTGAACTATTCCGATGTCGAAAATATTCGTCAGGAGGCTTATCTGGTGCGGCGCGTCGCGGCCGAGCTCGAAGGAAGCATCCACGTGACCAGCCGTTACAACAGCGGACTCTTTGAAGCCACGGGCGTCGAATCGTTTTTTCCGGAGCTGCGGACCATTCCCATCGGCGACGGCCGTTTTTTCAGTGATCTGGACGAAAAAAACGGCGAACGTGTGTGCGTCATCGGCGTCGACGTGAAAAAGCAGCTGTTCGGCGCACGTTCCGATGTCGTCGGTCAGCAGGTCGAGGTGAACTCGATCCCTTATACCGTTATCGGCGTGATGGCAGATAAGGAGCAGAACAGCAGTTACTCCGGACTCGACGAAAAGAAAGTCTGGCTGCCTTATACGACGATGACGCGCGACGTGCCGCCGGCGAAATATTACATTCCTGGGTACCTCGATGAAATCCTCTATCAGCCGCGCTCGCTTGACGAATATGAGGAAGCGCGCGCGCAGGTGAAGAAAATTATCGGCCGCGCACACGGCTTCGACCCCGCCGACAAAAGCGCGCTCGGCATCTGGGATACGGTCGAGGATCAGCGGCGCGTCGCCGGCATCTTCGATTCGATGACGGTCTTCCTTGGGTTCATTGCGTTCGTGACGCTGTCGCTCGGAGGCATCGGCGTCATGAACATCATGCTTGTCACGGTCTCTGAGCGGACCCGCGAGATCGGGCTCCGCAAGGCTCTCGGCGCTACGCGCTTCCGCATTATGCTGGATTTCCTGACTGAAGGCTGCGTGCTCGCGTTCTCGAGCGGGATTGCAGGGTGGTCCGTGGCATTCGGTCTTTCGAACGCTTTGAAGCTCGTGAAGATGCCGGAAATGTTTCCGGGCCTGCCTGTCAGCGGCGTGACCAGTGCTATAGCGTTCGGCACGCTGACGGTAATCGCGCTGGCTTCGGCGCTGTTTCCGGCATGGCGCGCCGCGTCGCTCACCCCTGTGGAGGCGCTTCGCTATGAACGGTAGAAATGTGGCGGTTGAAGCCGCCCGCGCCGGCAATCGTGCCGGCGCCTGGTCGTGACCTGTGAACGTTAGAGGCGTCCTCAGCGAAGCGGCGGGGGCGCTGAATTTCAATCGGCAGCGCAGCCTTCTGACGATGGCCAGCCTTGCCTGGGGCGTGGCCTGCTTCGTGATCCTCTATTCGTATGGAGAAGGCTTCGGCGTCGCCCTCCGGACGTCGTTCCAGTCCGTCGGCCAGGATCTCGTCCTGATGTTCGGGGGCCAGACATCCACTCAGGCGGGCGGCGAACGCTCCGGACGCAAAGTCCGGCTCGAGCTGGCGGACTCTCAGCTCATCCGTGACAACGTTCCGCTCGTTGCCGCAGTCTCGGCCGAATTGCAGATGGGCGACTCGACCGTCGTGCACGGCTACCGCCAGCAGAGCATGATGGTCCGCGCGGTTGAAGTACCTTATGGCGTGGTGCGCAACATGGGTATGGCGACAGGCCGCTGGATTTCCAACGAGGATTATCAGAACCGGACTCACGTTGCGATCGTCGGCTCGAAAGCGGCCGAAAAATTGTTTGGAGAGATTCCGCCCGACGGCGAAACCATCACCATCAACGGACTCCCGTTCACCATCATCGGATTGCTCAAAACCAAGACGCAGATCTCGAATTACAACCGTCCCGACAACGAGTGCGTCTTCATCCCCCTCTCGACCGCCGCCGAGCTGCACGACATCAAGTATCCGACCAACCTCGTCTGGATGCCCGCCAATCCCACCTTCCGCAAGCAGGCAATCAAGGACGTGCGGGCCGTGCTGGCGCGCGCCCACAATTTTTCGCCGGGGGATGAGCGCGCCCTCCAGCTCTTCGTCTTCAACGAGTTCATGAAGGTCATCGATACGATGTCGACGGCGCTTCAAATCCTGCTGGGATTGATCGGCACCCTCACGCTGGCGATCGGCGGGATCGGACTCGCCAACATCATGCTGGTCTCTGTAACGCAGCGGACGCGGGAAATCGGCGTCCTTAAATCTCTCGGCGCCACGCGCGCGTCGATCCGTTTTCAGTTCCTTGCGGAAGCGATGGCCATCGTGACTTTCGGTGGCCTGATCGGCGTCGCCATCGGCTGGGGATTGACCGCGGGCATTCAAACCCTTCCGCTGCTCGGTCCGCTGTTCAAGGACGATACGGGAACCGGCGACATCCACCTGCGGATCTCGCGCTTCGCGATTGTCGCATCCACTTCCGTTCTTGAAGGGATCGGCCTGATCGCCGGGCTTCTGCCGGCGGTGAAAGCCTCACGGCTCGACCCGATCGAAGCGCTGCGCTACGAATAATTCCGAAGAGGTTTCAGTTCCCCCAGTATCGTCGGAATCAGCTCACAGACCGTGGGGTGAATGTGGACTGCCCGCTGCATTACCGTGTACGGCGCCTTCGCATACATCACATCGAGAACGCAATGGATGGCTTCGTCGCCGCCCGTGCCGAGAATCGACGCGCCGAGGATGCGCTTTGTCTCATCGTCGACGAGAATTTTCATGAACCCCTGCGTTTCGCCCTTCTCAACCGCGCGGCCAACCTTTGTCATCGGTCTTGTGCCCACGAGCGCGCGTTTGCCCGAAGCCCGCACCTGCGCTTCGGTCATTCCCGCGCGTCCGAGCGGCGGATCGATGAACAATCCATACGTCAATATCCGATCACTGACGCGCCGCGGATCGTTATCGAGGAGATTCGCCGCCACGATCTCGAAATCGTTGTAAGAAGTATGCGTGAATCCGCCACGGCCGTTGCAGTCGCCGAGCGCCCAGATACCGGGGACGCTCGTCCGCAACTGATCGTCGATTGCGATATACCCGCGCTCGTCGACGATTACGCCGGCTTTGTCCAGTCCAAGATCGTCGGTGTTCGGGCGGCGTCCGACCGCCAGCAGCACGTGCGAGCCAACAATCTCCGGCGTCCCTTCATTGCATTCGGCTCGTGCAACCACATCGCCGCCGCTTTTCGACAAGGCGATGCAATTCGAGTTCAGGCGGATCTGAATGCCCTCGGCCGCGAGAATGTCGCGGATTGCGGCCGAAACGTCCTCATCTTCGCGGTCAATCAGGCGCGCGCTCTTCTCGATAATCGTGACCTCGCTCCCGAAGCGGCGGAACATCTGCGCGAACTCGAGCCCAATATAGCTGCCGCCGACAATCACCAGATGGCGCGGCAAAAAATCGACATCCAGGATGGTGCTGTTGGTGAGGTAATCGACTTCATCGATTCCCGGAAACGATGGGATCGCAGCCCGGCCGCCCACGTTGATGAAGATTTCCGGGGCCGCGATCTTCGTATCGCCGACAGTGACGACATTGGGCGACTCGAAGCGGGCGTGGCCTCGATAGACCGTGCAGTTTTCCAGGTTCTTGAACGAGCTTTCGAGCCCCGTTCTCGACTTGCCGGATACCTCGTCTTTGCGCGCTTTGACGCGCTTCATGTCGACGGTGGGCGCGCCCACGGTGAGAACGCCGTAATCAGAGGCGCGCCGCGCCAGATGCGCCGCATACGCGCTCGCGACCATCGTCTTCGTCGGGATGCATCCGGTGTTGACGCAGGTCCCGCCGAACAGCTTGCGCTCGATAACCGCAACGCTCCTGCGGGCTGATGCAAGCCGGCGAGCGAGGCTCGGACCAGCCTGGCCCGTGCCGATAACTATGGCGTCGTATGTTTGCATGATGGCCTGTGGCCATCATAGCCGCGTTGCTCAGCCTCTTTTCCGGCGGCGGCAAACTCCAAATGCCACACCGGCAACGCCGATCAGAAAGATGCCTGCGGATGCCGGCTCCGGCGTCAACACGCCTGCGTTGCTGAAGAAGGCGCCTGGCGCGGGCGCACCGTTAAACACAGCGCCGTCCGCGGCAACGTACTGGAAACGCTCATTGGCAGCTTCGGACACCGACGCGAGAGACGCGCCCGTGTTCGCCGGCAGGCCGCTGTCATCTGCCGAATAGACCGCGAGCAGACTTGCGTCATCAGCGCCGTCAACCGCGCCATTCGCGTTGCTCAGCACGAGCACGTCCTCGAGCGCTCCATCCTCACCGAAAACGTCCACCGCGCCGCTCCACGTGAGCCCCGGCAGCCGGTAGACGAGAACATTCGCTCCCGCATCGTCCTCTTCAAAGAAAGAATCGGCAATGCCCGCCGTCCCCGCCGAAGTGACGTAAGTAGCGAAGCCCGTCTCATTGAAATTGATCTCGAAAGGAGGAAGATCCGACGCAAACAGCCGCGTCCCTCCGATCAGGACGGCCACTACTCCGAATAGGCTGTATGCTCTCTTGCTCAACCATTCCTCCGCTTATTCCGGTTCGTTAAGGCCCCGGTTCAATAGATAAAACTCAGCTTGCGATATAGTCTACAGGGCGATCCCGTAAGGAATCAAGACTAATGGTACTGATGCTCCAGTAATGCCGATGGTGCTTGCGGAGATTTATAGATTCAACGCACGGGCGCGCAGCTCTTTCACAGCTTCGAACCAATCCGCATCCGGCGAGCCCTCCGGGCAACCTCTGGCCTTCCACAATTCAAACGCACGAGCCGAAATTTCCTCGCGACTGAATTGCCTGATGCCGTGCCCAACAGTTGACTCCGGTGAATGCTCGAGTTCGCGTCTCGACAGTTCGCTCGAACTGAGATGATCCTGCTTACCGTGCTGCTCTCCGACCCGGTGGATGTGAGTGGGGAGATCCCGCAATTCTTTCTCGCGCTGGTGGTTCTCGTAATGGACCCCGCTGGTTTCTCTGGTGGACATGTGAGTGGTGGCGCCTCCTTTTGGGATCTTCGGCTGAAGATCCGCATGCGCCATTTCATCACTTCGCTTGCAACCCTGCCGCCATTTGGGCATTTTGGCCCCAGCCGTGCTTAAGGAGTGTGTCGATTATGACGGGAGGAATCAGAATATGAAGAAAAGGCTGTTGGCGCTGGCGTTTGTCTCGATTGCTTCTCTATTCGCGCAGGTTTCGCTGGGAATCCGCATCGGGCCGCCGCCCGCGCCGAGAGTGGTTCGCGTTCGACCGGTTTCGCCGGGCCCCGGATACGCTTGGGTGGACGGATATTGGTACCCGGTGAATGGGCGATATGCGTGGCACGAAGGGTATTGGAGCCGTCCGCCATATCAAGGCGCGTATTGGGTGGGTCCGCGCCACGATGGCCAATACTTTGTCGAGGGGCACTGGGCGGGGCCACGGGGTGAGGTCCGGCACGATCATCGCTGGGATAAAGACCGCGATCACCGCGATTACGACCGCTACCGGGACCGCGACGACCGCCGATAGAACTGAAAAGGCATCGCTCCCTCACGCGCGCGGCTTAGTAAACACCTCAAGGCGTTTCCAGGCCGCGCGCGTCAGCAAGCCTGAATGGTCCTTCGGGCCATGAGAGGTAATGAAAATCTGCCGCGCAACGGTGCGCCAAGGTATTTTATGAGATGTGATTCCTGAATCGGAGTTGCCGGGGGCCGGAAATCCACTTCTCCAGCACGTCATTGAAACCTACGCAAGCGAAACTAATAAGACTGCTTCCGTTTTCCGTCAGTTCGATGGGACGGACCTGGCGTTCCGTCCCCATCAGCGTTCCAGCACAACCGAAGAGATATTTCGCCATCAACTACTCTCGGAAAGGCGCTTTTTCGCCGAGTTTCTCGGAAGCACCGAGCCCCCGCCCGGCGAAGTGATTCCGACCGAAAGAACGGCGGAGGCGTTCGCGATGCGGCTCGAGGCGCTGGCGCGTCCACGGCTCGAGTACCTCGCGGGACAGAGCGATGGATGGTGGACCGGCACGCATTCTTTCTTCGATGTCGAACGCCAGCGAATCTGGATTTTCTGGCGACGCGTGCTGCATTCCGCGCATCATAGAACGCAGTTGACGGTCTATTTGCGATTACTCGATAAGCCCGTTGTTTCGGTGTACGGTCCGACGGCGGATGTGACGTGGAAAGGCGCGGACCCGACCGTTCGATGATGCGCGTTCTTTCGGTAAACGTGGGCGGCCCGCGGCGGGTGCTCGTGGGGCATGAGACCGTCCTCACGAGTATTTTTAAATCGCCGGTGGCAGGGAGAGTGGCGATCCGCCAGCACAATATTGATGGCGACAGGCAGTCTGATCTGACCGTGCACGGCGGTCCGTATAAGGCCGTCTATTGCTATCCGGGCGAGCACTACGATTACTGGCGCCGACAACTGCCCGACGCCGAACTGGACAGCGGGGCATTTGGTGAAAACCTGACGACCGAAGGACTGAGCGAGGAATCAGTCTGGATCGGAGATCAATATCGCGTCGGGTCGGCGTTATTGCAGGTCACGCAGCCGCGCATGCCCTGTTACAAGCTGGGAATTCGATTCGGACGCCCCGACATGGTGAAGCGCTTTTGGGTGAGCGCGCGGCCGGGCATTTACTTTTCCGTCGTGGCAGAAGGCGAAGTCGCGCCGGGCGATGCAATTGAGCTTGCGGCGCGCGGGGCCGAGGAGATC
>DASZLP010000040.1:0-49711 GCA_035552355.1 Bryobacteraceae bacterium
GCAGTGTGCTCGCGTTTTCCGGGGGCGCGGTGGCGGAATGGTTCAGCGGCAATCCGATCAGCTATACCGCCTTTAAAGGTCCGCTGGCCGGTCTGGCTATTTCGGCCGCTATCGGGGTGACTGCCGGTCTGTCGAACGCCGACGACACGGGCCGCCGCTATCTGGTCGGTGTCGCCGCGGCAGTGCAGCTCGCCATCATTGCCGCATGGGTCGGCGCCGCCCTCGTTCGTCGCCACGATACTGCTGACGGCATTCCTCTCATACGCTGTTTTGGATTTTGGGCGCACCGGCCATTGGCGCGTTCCGCGGCCTTCCGGAACTGCTATGCGAGTGTGACGATTTTCGGGCTGCCATCTAAATCCTTTCCGGCCTGTACGGCCGAAACCGCGCAATTAGCGCAGCCCGAATAATGAGCACTTGATGGTCCAGGCATTCGGTCGATAATCCCAGGCGATTGCGCTCGAGACGCAGGCGTCTGTTCCGGATCCTACATTCGGCCACAAAAATGTACTACGGCCCTGGACGGGAAAACCGCTGATCGGAAGAATCATGCACCGGAAACAGAGCCTGACGCAGAGCCAATCGAAGGCATCGATAGCAAGTGAGCGTTCCATTCCCCGATCTGCGACCGAACAAAATATCCGGACAATCTGCGCACTCGAAGCCAAAAACCTGCGGGATCGCTCGCGTCTGGAACGACTGGGAGATGCTATTGCCGTACAGGCCGGAAAGCCATGGTGCATCGTCGCGCACTGCATCTGGTTCGGGGTCTGGATTGCGGCCAACGCCATCAAGCCATTCGATCCGTTCCCTTATCCATTTCTCACGACCGCGGTATCTCTGGAATCGATTTTCCTGGTTCTGTTCCTTCTCATGAGCCAGAACCGGAGCAACCGCCAGGCGGAAGAGCGCGCCCACCTCGATCTCCAGATCAATCTGTTGTCCGAGGATGAAAACACCAAGATGCTGCGGATGTTACAGGTGCTCTGCGCTCATCACGGGCTCGATATGGCCCGGGATCCGGAAGTTGAGAAGCTCGCCGGACAAGTTGACGCAGCGGATGTGGTAGCCGAGATCCAGAAGCATACTGTGAAGCCCGCTTGACGACGCTCCGGCAAGCGGCCAACCAATGCTCAGACCGAAACCAATTTGTCCGGCGTAATGGGAAGGTCGCGCACGCGCTTCCCTGTCGCGTGGAAGATGGCGTTGGCGACAGCCGCGCCCGTGCCCGTAATGCCGATCTCTCCGATTCCCCGCGCGCCGACTGAATCGAGCTTGTAATCCGGAATGTCGAGAGCGGCCGCGTCGATCGAAGGAATATCCGCGTTGACCGGCACGAGATACGAGGCGAGGTCCGGATTCGTGATCCGTCCATAGCGCCAATCGATGTCGGTGACCTCGTGCAATGCCAGCGAAATACCCCACACGATTCCGCCTATGAATTGACTGTTGGCCGTGCGGCGATTGACGATGCGGCCGACGTCGTAGACCGCGACGATACGCCGAACGCGCGTGGTTCCGAAATCCTCGTCGACCGCCACTTCCGCGAAGATTGCTCCGAATGAATGGCAAGGAACGTCGATAGATTTTATCTGGGGCTCCGTTTTGGCGGTTGCTTCAATCGGCCGCCCGCCGTTCTTCCGTACGAGTTCGCTGAAGCTGTCGCCACCCGGCGTCATATTTATGCCCGCCAGTTCGCGCAGTTTCCCGCGAACCTGTTCGGCGGCCGCCTGGACAGCAGGGCCGACGCTCGCGGTCGACATGGAGCCGGCCGAGATGGGCGCTTCCGGAAGAGAGGTATCGCCCAAACGGGCATCGACCAACGACGGAGCTATGCCGAGAACGGACGCAGCGATCTCCGTCATGATTGTGTAGCTTCCGGTACCGATCTCCTGTGTTCCGGACGCGACCAGCACGCGCCCATTCGGCTGCACACTGACAAGCGCCGATGCCGGGAGATTCTTTCCTGGGTAAGTTTCCGTGGCCATACCCAGACCGATCAACTGCCGGCCCTCCCGCATCGAGCCTGGTTTCGGATTGCGCCGTGACCAGCCGAAGCGTTCGGCGCCCTGCTTGTAGCACTCGCGCAGATTCTTTTCGGTAAAAGGCTTGCCGCTGTGTGGGTCGAACTCCGCATAATTCAGAAGCCGGAATTGCAGCGGGTCCATGTTGAGCGCGCAGGCCATCTCGTCCATGGCGACTTCGATGGCGTAAGTTCCCGTAGCTATACCGGGAGCTCGCATGTAAGTCGGAGTTCCCAGATTCAGATTCACGACTCGCGATGTCGTCGAGATATTCGGACAGGCATACATGACGCGCGTGGGGAAAGCCGCCGATTCGAGGTAATCCTCAATCAACGAGGTGTTGGTATGCACTTCGTGCCGAATCGCGGTCAGCTTCCCTTCTGAATCCACACCCAGAGTGACGCGCTGATGCGTGCGGGGCCGCGCCCCAATTGGACCGAACATCTGAGGCCGCTCCATCACCAGCTTTACCGGACGCCCAACCTGCTTCGCAGCCAGCGCCGCGATAACAACGTGCGACCAGACTTGTCCTTTGCAGCCGAACGCTCCCCCGGTGAACGGGCAGTCGACGGAAACGTCCTCCTTTGAAATACCGAAAATCCCTGCGAGCTTCTCTTTGACTCCGCTGATGTGCTGCGTCGCATCGTGCAGCGTCAGCTTCTCTCCATCCCACCGGGCGATGGTTGCGTGCGGTTCCATCGGATTGTGGTGCTGGATCGGTGTCGTATATATCTGATCGACCTTCGCGGATGCCCGCGCCAATCCGGCTTCAACATCGCCCCAACTTTGATCGCCGGGCTCGTCGTTGTGTTTGGAGGGATGCGCGCTCGCGAAGCCGGCTTTGAAGTCCAGCTTCGCCGGCGCGGATTCGTATCGCACTGTCACGCATGATGCGGCGAACTGGGCCTGCTCCAGCGTCTCCGCCACGACAACTGCGACTGGTTGGTTTTGATAGAAAACCTGATCGTCCTGCAGGATCGTCAGGCGACGTTCCGGGCCAGCAAGCCGGATCGCATTTTCAGGAGTAATTACGGCGATGACACCGGGTAAATGATCGGCCCCGTTTCTGTCGATTGATGCAATCCGCCCGCTGGGAACTGTACTGAGTACAAGAGACGCGTGAGTCACTCCCGCAATCCGGAACTCCGCCGCGTATTGCGCGGAGCCGGTGACCTTTGCAACTCCGTCAACACGGGCGAGTGGGTCGCCGATGGAGATTGTGCGAGACGTACTCATGCGATTCCTCCCGCGATGTTCAAGGCTCTGACGATCGCGCGGCGGGCGAGGGGGATTTTGAAGGCGTTCTGGCTCAGAGGTTTTGCTCCGTGCACCGCCTCAGCCGCGGCGGCCTCCACGACAGGCCTGCTGGCCTGCTTTCCTGCCAGAGCGCGCTCGGCGGATTCGGCACGCCACGGTTTGTGAGCCACACCGCCCAGGGCGATTCGCGCGCCGCGAATGCGGCCGCCCTCAATCTCGAGGGCCGCGGCGACCGATACAAGCGCAAAATCGTAACTTGCCCGGTCCCTGATCTTCAGGTAATGCGAGTGCGCCGAATAGGGAGAAGGTGGAAGATCGATGGCCACTATCAATTCCCCTTCCTTCAGGTTCGTGTCCACTTGCGGAGTCTCTCCAGGCAGGCGGTGAAAATCCGCGAACGGGATGCTTCGTTCCCCATTGACCCCTCGCACCAGCACAGTTGCGTCAAGCGCCGCCAGAGCGACACACATATCCGACGGATGAACGGCTACGCACGCTTCGCTCGCGCCCAGAATCGCGTGCATCCGATTCGATCCGCCGATTGCAGCGCAGCCCGACCCCGGAACACGTTTGTTACACGCCGGGAATTCCGTGTACATGAAATAGGGACAGCGCGTGCGCTGGAGCAGATTGCCTCCATTCGTGGCCATATTTCGTATTTGCGGCGACGCTCCCGCAAGAATGGCTCGCGACAGCAGAGGATAATGCTCCCGCACCAGAGGATGGTTCGCCGTATCGGCGTTACGGGCCAGCGCGCCGAGCCGCACACCGCCACCGGGCAGCGGTTGAATTTCGGCCAGCGCAACCCGATTGATGTCGATCAGCTTTGGCGGCTTCTCGACCCCGTTTTTCATCAGGTCGATGAGATTTGTGCCGCCTGCGAGAAACCTGGCGCCGGACGAAAAAGCCTGCAGGGTGGTCGAAATGTCGAGCGGACGCTGGTATTCAAACGGATTCATAGCCGGCCTCCTGACTCAGTCTTCGATTTCGCCAATACGGTCACGTTTTGTGGCGAACGAAGACCCGGGATGAATCCCGACCTGCGGACACGAGCGCCCGCGCCACGTGGCGCAGGTAATAGTGACCGAATGTCTGAATCGGCCCGCTTAGACATGGGAAGGCCCAGCCTGCGCCACTTCCCGCACCGCGGCAACAATGCCCGGGTAGGCGCCGCACCGGCATATATTGCCGCTCATACGCTCGCGGATTTCGTCGTCACTTAAAATCGCGGAATGCTTCGGTATCAGATCGGCAGTCACGAAGCTTGCGTCGCCGCGCCTCCATTCGCCGATCAATGCGCTTGCCGAGCAAATCTGCCCCGGTGTGCAGTATCCACACTGAAAAGCGTCATGGTCGATGAACGCTGTCTGCAACGGATGGAGGCCATCAGAATGTGCCAGACCCTCCACCGTGGTGATTTCTTCACCATCATGGGTCGCCGCAAGCGTGAGGCAGCTGTTCACTCTTCGGCCTTGTATCAGGACAGTGCAGGCACCGCACTGCCCGTGGTCGCACCCTTTTTTGGTGCCGGTCAGGCCCAGTTGCTCCCGAAGAAGATCGAGCAGTGTGGAGCGCGTATCAACCATGAGATGAAGAGGCTTTCCATTAACGTGCAGCGCAATGTCCAGGGTTCCAGTTGTGCTGGTATCCGCCGCCGACGCCACAGTCTCGGCACCCAGGACGAGCGGGGCCGCCGCAAGACTGATGGTGCTCAGCGCCTCGCGCCTCGTCAGGTCGCCTGATGGAGTTGTTTCGTCTTTGGGCATGCATCGGGTTCCGCAAGCCGAGTTCCAGGCATCCGCGCGGCGCTGGCGCGCCGGGCATAAATCGCACCATCACAGGCATAATTACCGCCTGAAAAGAGCCTTGAGACTCTCCGAGTCAAAGCAATTGATCACCATGTCTCTCTCGAGACCCGCACGCCGTGCCTGGTCGATGCCGCGCTGAATGAGCGGAAACTCGCGCGTGCTGTGCGCATCCGTCGCAATCGCGATTTTCACTCCGGCGAGCGCGGCGCTTCGTGCATATTCGACCGGAAGATCCAGGCGGTCGGGACTCGAATTGATCTCGAAAAAACAGCCCGTCTCTTTTGCGTGCGCAATCAACCGTTCGATGTCGATCTCATAGCCAGGCCGCTTGAGCAACAGCCGCCCGGTCGCATGACCGAGAATGTTGAACCGGCGGTTGTCCATCGCCCGCATGATTCGCTCCGTCTGCGCCTCCCGGCCCAGCCCAAAACGCGAATGAATGGAACAGACAGTGTAGTCAAGCTCCGCGAGCAGCTCATCCGGATAGTCAAGTGTTCCGTCCGCGAGAATGTCAACCTCGCTCGACTTGAGGATGTGGAAGTCCGTGAGCCGCGCATTGAGGTTGTCGATGAAGCGAATCTGCGCACGCAGGTCAGCGGCACTGACGCCCCGCGCGATCTTCAGGCTTTGAGAATGGTCCGTGATGCCGAGATAGCGGTAGCCGAGCGCACGCGCCGCGGCTGCCATATCCTCAATCGAATTACTTCCGTCACTGGATGTGGAGTGAGCGTGCAGCTCGCCAACGATATCTGCTCCGGTCACGAGAGCGGGAAGGGAATGACTTCGGGCGCGTTCGACTTCATCGCGACCCTCACGCAGTTCCGGCTCGATATAGTCCAGGCCGAAGCGCGCGTAAACCGCCGCCTCGCCGGCCAATGGTTCCGGGCGCGCGGCGAGTTCGTGAAAGGACCCGGTGACCGCGCGCAGCTTGCGCAGATGCGCGACGGAACCGGTGCAGCCGATCATTCGAAGTCCCCAGCGCGCCGGCTCTTCATGCCGCAGGTGAAGAGCGATGCCCGCGGCAAGCCTGAAAGCCGCGTGTCCCGTGGTCTGCGAGGTCAATGGAGTGTCGCCGCCGAATTTCTGCATGCGCGGGACGAGGGCAGGGAAGTCGTCCGTGTCAACGACGAAAACCAGGCTCTGGACAATCTCGACTCTGCGCCGCGACGCGCCCGCGGCTTCCACGCGCTGCACGCCGGGGCAGCCGAGCAGGTACTCCTCAATCGTAGCCTGCAGCGGATCCGCGTGGTAAAGCAACATCGCCCCCGGCTCGTTGAGGCCCTGCGAAATGTGTTGCGACATTCTCGCGCCGAACTGCCGTTCGATCTCGCCCGATTCGAGATGTTCCCGCAGAGCCTCGATCGACTCGATGCCGAGTTTCCGGTAAATGCGTATCACGCGCCTCGCGTCGAGACGCGGATAATCGCCGATGCTTGCCGCGCCGGTGGGTACATCGGCACGAAGACGCTCAAGCTTCCCCAGCGATCCCGTCAGGACGATTTCGCGGATCGCGGCGGCGATGGCATCTCCGATTCCTGCAAAGGTCGTCAGGTCTTCATCGTTATGGACCATCTCCTCCAGACTCCGGGCGAGGCCGCGGATTCTGGCGGCGCCGCGCCGATACGCCTTGACCTTAAAGGGATTCTCCTTCTGCATCGACATCAGTTGGGCCAGACCGGCCAGTTTGCCGGCGATCGCCGCATTGCTGAGACGAGGCGGCATCGCTCAGCGCTCGCGCGCCGGCCGCAAACCTGATGACGCGATCACGCGGGCATTGGCCATCGCACCAATGTGGTCGATGGCCTGTTTGTGTTCGCGCGCCGTCCGCGCCGCGCAGCAGTCCGAAAGGACGGTCACCTGAAAATCGCGCATGTCGGCATCGTGCGCCGTGCACAGAATACAACTGTTGGTCGCAATACCGGCCAGGATCAGTGACTCAACTCCAAGATGGCGCAGCAGCACATCGAGGGGCGTCTGGTAAAACGCGGAGTGCATGGGCTTGAGGATGCAGTAGTCCTCGCGGTCCGGCTTCACCGTATCCACGAAGTCTCGTCCGGCGCAGCCTTCTTTCAGGCAATACCGCAGCAACTCGGCAGCGTCGGACCGCCACTGCCCAAAGTTGTCGTTTACATAAATTACCGGCATGCCGACCTGACGAACGCGTGCTTTCACGCGCTCGATTCGCGGCGCGATCGGCAAGGCCTGACGCAGCAGGCGAGCGCCATCCGGAAATTCAAAATGATTGATGACATCGATCAGAAGCAACGCGGATTTGGAAGCGGCATTGCTCCCGCGTGTTATCCGACTGTCAGCCACCGCTGTAACCGCCGATGATCGGCAGGATCTCGCCCGTAATGTAGCTGGAGCATTGCGGCGACGCGAGAAACACATATGCCGGCGCGATCTCTTCCGGCTGGGCCGGGCGTTTCATCGGCGTGTCCGCGCCGAACTTACTCACATCGCCGGCCTGTCTGTCGGATGGATTCAGCGGAGTCCAGACCGGTCCGGGGGCCACCGCATTCACGCGTATCCCGCGGGGCACGAGGTGGGTGGCCAGGGAGCGCGTGAACGCGTGGATGCCGCCCTTGGTCATCGAATAGTCCGGCAGCGATTCGCTTCCGAGAATGCCGGTCACCGATCCGGTATTGATTACCGACGATCCCGCTTTCATCCGCGCCACAGCCGCCCGCGCCATAAAAAAGTAGCCATACAGATTGGTTTTCAGCGTCTCGTCGAAATGGGCGTCGCTCAAATCCTCAAAGCGCGGGGTGTGCACCTGGAAGGCGGCGTTGTTGACCAGAATGTCGAGCCCGCCGAGCTCCTTTACGGTTCGCGCTACCGCCTTCTCGCAAAATTTCGAGCTCGCCACATTGCCGGGAATCAGAATGCACTTCCTGCCTTCGGCCTCAACTCTTTCGCGCGTTGCTTCCGCATCCTGCTGCTCGCTTAGGTAAGAGATCGCGATATTTGCGCCTTCACGCGCAAACAGGATGGCCACTGCGCGGCCAATCCCGGAGTCGGCGCCGGTGATCAATGCGACCTTGCCTTCCAGCTTTCCGGAGCCTCGATAGAACGGGGCATCGCAAAGAGGCGCGGGATTGAGTCGGGCCTCCAAGCCCGGCTTGCTCTGGTGCTGCTTCGGGAACGGAGGCTCGGGATACGGCCGCGCCCCGGCCTGCATTGCCCCGTCGGGCTTTATCTTCGGATGCCGCTTGTCCGCCGCCGCCACTTGCTTCTGGATCTTTCTCTGCCGGTCGCCGGAAGTGCGCGCAGGGGATTTTTTCACGCGGTGCCTCTGACCGTCCAGTGCAGCAATTTCGCGGCCCTGGTGAGGTTATTCTCAGGTAAGCGCCCGTCTTAAAGCGGCGAGCCCTCCAGCCACCCGCCACTGAAACCCAGCCGCCTGAGCCCCTGCGCGATATGGGGGCACGCGCGCATGGTCTCCCAAACGAAGCCGGACTGGAAGTTCTCAATCATCAGAGCGACCGGGCCTTGATTCAGCCCGAGAATCCACGGCGAAGTCCATCCGTAACGGTTTTTTCCTTTCGATGGAAATGTCGGATTGAAGCTGGCGTCAAGGCCATACTCGCTTTGGCCCTGTAAGTCCAGACGCTCGATGGCGTGTCGCACGGTATCGATGACAATCTCCGGCGCGAATGGCATGGATGCCACGACAGCCCATGGCGACACAGTGCCATCATCCGGACCAAAGGGCGCTCCACGCGCCAGATATCCGTGAAATTCACGTTGCTCGCCATCGACCTTGATGGAGGCGGGGCCGGGACCCTCGCTCGCCGTCAATCCCCAAAGGTATTCGCCGTATTGCTTGAAATGTCCGGGGTTCTCGATTCCATATTGCCGGTGAATATAGGTCGCCCGCCGGCTGTTCTCGAAGTAATCAAAACCCAGTCTGCGGTTCAGGTCTTCCTGAACGCCACGCAGGTCGATCCATATCTGTGAAAGCTGATGGATGAAAAGGGGCCCGGCATAAACGTATTCGAGATCGTACACTTTCCTGACCTCGAACGACGCTGCCCATTGGCGGTAGCCGGCAGGCGCTACCGGATGGCGCGGCGCGCCCGCGGCAAGCACATAGAGAATCAGTGCCTCGCTATAACCTGTGTCCCATCGGTGTGGAAGAAAGCCGGATTCGGGTTTCCAGCCGTGACTGATAGTGGTTGCGCCGTCCTGCGCCCATTCCCAGTCGACACGCGCGTAAAGAGTCTCCGCCAGTTGCCGAATCTCGCGCTCGCGCGCCGTGTTGTTGGTGAACCATGCGGAGACGGTCAGGATCCCGGCCATCAGGATTGCCGTATCGATTGTCGAAAGTTCGCAATTCTGCGCCCTTCGCCCGGTTTTCATATCGAGAAAGTGATAGTAGAACCCCTTGTAACCAGTCGAATCAGGCTCCGGTCCCTGCGAGCTGGAGTAAAAGAATCGTAGGATCGTCAAAACTCTCGCGGCGGCTTCCCCACGCGACAAAACACCGTGTCTCACTGCCGCGATATAGATAGTGAGTGCGAGTCCGGTCGCCGCGGTGCTGGCCGGCGATCCCGGCTGGTTGCGATCTGCGACCAGGCCATTCTCAAAATCGTGCTCCTGCAGGAAATAGTCGAAGGTCACGCGCTGCAGCCGATCGAGCATTTCGGCATCGCTCGTCGACGGTATGCGATCCGCTCCACGCCTTCGTGATTGTTCCTGCTTATCGAGCATCTCTCAACGAAGACTAAGCGAACTCGAACGTGATCGCCGCCAGACTTTGCGGCGGCAACGAAGCTGAAAAATGCACTGCCCCCGCGTCGCGCTTCCAGGAAATATCTTCTTTATCGACTCGCGAAGCGATCTCCAGCCGGCGGACCTGCGACAGCGAGAGATATTCCGGCTTTCCCATCTCCTCCCAGTCCCGGCGCGGGTTGGCGTGATTTTCGTCGACCCGCTCGATCCACGATCGGCGCGGCAGAGGAGCACCGCTGAGCGTCACTTCCACCATTTCGGTTTGAATCGCATGCCGCGGCATCGCAAGATTGCTCAAGAGGATCGTCGCGGCGTTGTCTTTCCTCACCACCCAAACGTCAACGGTGGAGTGGCGGCCTTCCACGTCGAGCCGGTTTTCGCCCAGATGGTGCAACAACTGAAAGGCGCGGTAGACGGGCTTTGGCACGCCATAGACATTGAGAAGCCCGAAGCCGCCGTGGAACGGCACGGACGGAAAGTAATTCTCCTCGAAAATATCGCTGAACGTCCAAAAGCTGAAGCCCTGGGCCAGACCCTGGGCATCCATGATGATTCTCGTGGCGAAAGCCGCGGCGAACGGCTCGTCGTGCAGAGGGTCGCGCGGGTTCGAAGAACAATTCCACTCGGTGTAATACAACGGCAGTTCGTGAGCCTCGCGGCGCACGCCGGCTGTCTTCTTCTTAAGCGCTTCCCGGTGCACGTGCTGAAGCTGCGTCATAGTATCGGTCGTTGTTTTGCCGAAAGCATCCGTCGGGTACTGGTGCGTGGTAACGAAATCCACCGGCACGCGATGCCGATGGCAGTAATCGAGAAAGGGTGTGATCCATTTATTGTCGGCTGTCGCGGGCCCTCCTACGGGCAGGGCCGCGTCGACGCGTTTCAGGGCGAGGGCGCTTTCGCGATAGAGGCGGAAATAGTCCTGCTGGCTGCCTTTCCAGAAGGCGCTGAGATTCGGTTCGTTCCATACTTCGAAGAACCACTGCCGGACTTCGGCGGCGCCGTATCGTTCGATCCAGTGGCCGGCGAGTTTACGGATCAGCGCTCCCCACTGCCGGTAGTCCGCCGGTTGCGTCACGTTGGCGCGGTAATGAAAGACCGTCTGCGTACCGGATGCCAGCGCTTCGGGCATAAACGACAGCTCGACGAAGGGCCGCATGCCGATCGAGAGAAGGAAGTCCATAATCCTGTCGCTGTTGAAGAACGAATAGATGAGCTTGTTCTCCTCGCGGACGAGCGTGCCCATCGAATCCGAGAGCAGCGCATGGAAGCGTACATGCCGGAAACCGAGTTCCCTGTGGCAGCGGAGCAATTGCTTCTGCCAGTCGGCGCGCAACGCCAACGTCGCATGGCCGCTTCCCACCGTGTGCTCCCAGTAATGATCGAAGGCTCGCGCCTGTTGCAAAAAACTGCATTTGAAGGATGGCATGTGAGCCTGGTTACGGCCTCTTGTGATGTTGCAACCGGGTTGCCACGACCATCCCGCAGAACTATGTCGTGAGACGAGATGTTTGATTCGCCACGCGAGCCGTATGCGCGACACCCATGTGCGAATTGGCTATGACCGTGCTCGAATTCCCGCGGGAAATCAATGGCAGCGGGAAACGCGGGGGTAACGGCTGTGGACGTGTCGGCTTATACAGTCCCGACCGAAACCCCGGAAGCCGACGGCACCCTTACCTGGAATGAGACGACGCTGGTCCTGGTGCGGCTTTGCGCCACCGGCCAGTCTGGATTCGGATACACATTCGCGAATCTCGCGACCGCGCATCTGATCGACGAGCACCTGAAGCGCGAGATCGTCACGAGCGGCCTCGACGGCGTCGATATCTCCGCGCTCTGGACTCGGATGCTCCGTACTGTGCGCAATCTCGGCAGCCCCGGCATATGTTCAATGGCGATCTCGGCAGTCGATAACGCGCTGTGGGATCTCAAAGCGCGCCTCCTCGGTATCGCCGTGGCCGATTTGCTCGGGCGCGCGCACCGGGACATCGCCGCTTATGGCAGCGGTGGCTTCACGTCATACGGCGAAGTCGAGCTGCAGCGCCAGCTCGCGGGATGGGTCGAGCAGGGAATCGACAGCGTGAAGATGAAGATCGGAAGCGATCCGGCGCGCGATTTGGCAAGAGTTCGCGCAGCCTGGGCGGCGATCGGTCCGGACGCGGCGTTGTTCGTCGATGCGAATGGCGCATACGGCCGCAAGGAAGCGCTCGCCAAGGCGCACGCGTTCGCCGAGCTGGGCGTCACATGGCTCGAAGAGCCCGTGCCGTCCGACGATCTGGAAGGCCTGCGGCTGATACGCGACCGCGCGCCGGCTGGAATGCGCATCGCGGCGGGCGAGTACGGTTACGACAGCTTTTACTTCCGGCGCATGCTCGAAGCCGGCGCCGTCGATGTGCTTCAGGCCGACGCGACACGCTGCGCCGGCGTTACGGGCTTCATCGCGGCCGGCCAGCTGGCCGCCGCTTTTTCGATTCCATTTTCGGCGCACACCGCGCCTTCGCTGCATGCGCACGCCGCATGCGCTCTGCCGGGCGCGATCAACGTCGAATACTTCTTCGATCATTACCGCATCGAGCAGATGTTCTTCGATGGCGCTCTCGTCCCTCGCAAAGGGCGCCTGCTGCCGGATGCCGCGAGGCCCGGCTTCGGACTCGAGTGCAAGACCGCCGACATGGAGAAATTCAAGGTCTATGGAAACTCTGCTGCATGAAACGGAAATCGCCTGGGCGCGTCCGCGCCGCCCGGACTACGGGGCGAATCAGGCTCGCGAGCTCGAAACGGAGCTTCGCCGCTCCATCGAAGGCGAAGTGCGGTTCGACAGCGGCAGCCTGGCCCTGTATGCCACCGATGCATCCAACTACCGCCAGGTCCCGATCGGCGTGGTCGTGCCGAAAACAGTGGAGGATGTTCTCGCCGCCGTAGAGCTGTGCCGCCGCCATGATGCCCCCGTGCTGGCGCGCGGTGGCGGCACCAGCCTCGCGGGACAGTGCTGCAACGTCGCGGTCGTCTTCGATTTCAGCAAGTATCTGAACAAGCTCATCGACCTCGACCCAAAGGCAAAGACCGCGCGGGTGCAGCCCGGCATCGTGCTCGACTGGCTGCGCGCGGAAGCCGAGCGCCATCAACTGACGTTCGGGCCCGACCCTGCGACCCACAACCACAACACGCTCGGAGGCATGATCGGCAACAACTCCTGCGGCACGCACTCTGTCATGGCGGGCAAGACGGAAGAGAACGTCATCGAGCTCGAAATCCTGACGTACGACGGCCTGCGCATGCGCGTGGCCGAAACACCACGCGAAGTGTGCGACTCCATCATCTCGGCGGGCGGACGCCGCGGCGAGATCTATGCCGGACTGAAAAATATCGTGGATCGCCATGGCGACGAGATTCGTCGCCGCTATCCCAATATTCCGCGGCGCGTCTCGGGTTACAACCTGCCGGATCTTCTTCCTGAAAACGGTTTCAATGTCGCGCGCGCTCTCGTGGGTACGGAGTCGACGTGCGCGCTCACGCTCGAGGCGACCGTGAAACTTGTCTGGAGCCCGCCGGGCCGAACGCTCGTTGTGCTGGGTTATCCGGACATCTATAAGGCCGGCGATCATGTCACCGAAATTATGGAATTCCGGCCGATTGCCTGCGAAGCTATCGATGCGCTGCTCGTCGAAAACATGAAGATCAAGGGTCTGCATCCCCGTGACCTCAAGCTCTTGCCAGATGGGCGCGGATGGCTGCTCGTCGAGTTTGGCGGCGAAGACAGAAATGACTCTGACAATCAGGCCCGCCGTCTCATGGACAGCCTGAAAAGGCACGATGACGCGCCCGCCATGAAACTGTTCGACGATCCCGCCGAGGAAAGGCTGGTCTGGGACATCCGCGAGTCGGGCCTCGGCGCAACCGCATGGGTGCCGGGCGAGCCGGTCACGTGGGAGGGATGGGAGGATTCCGCGGTCGCTCCGGAAAAACTCGCCGGATACCTGCGCGAACTCTGCGAGCTCTATAAAAAGCACGGCTATGAAGGCGCGCTTTACGGCCACTTCGGCCAGGGCTGCGTGCATACCCGAATCACGTTCGATCTGCTGACGGCGGCTGGCATTGCGAACTACCGCTCCTTCATGGATGAAGCGACATCGCTCGTCGTTAAATACGGCGGGTCGCTTTCCGGCGAGCACGGCGACGGTCAATCGAAGGCCGAGTTCCTGCCAAAGATGTACGGCGCGGAGATCTGCGAGGCGTTTCGCGGATTCAAGTCGCTCTGGGATCCGCGCGGCAAAATGAATCCCGGCAAGATCGTCGACCCTTATCCAATCACGGAAAATCTGCGGCTCGGCCCTCACTTTGCGCCCGTGGAACCAGCGACTTACTTCCATTTCGCCAGCGACAAGAACAGCTTTACGCATGCGACGATGCGCTGTGTCGGCATCGGTGAGTGCAGACGGCAGGAGAAGGGCACGATGTGTCCGAGCTACCGGGCCACGATGGAGGAAAAACATTCGACCCGCGGCCGCGCGCATCTGCTGTTCGAGATGATGCACGGCGGTGTGATCCGCGATGGGTGGAAGAGTCAGGAGGTTTTCGACGCTCTCGACCTTTGCCTTTCCTGCAAGGGATGCAAGAGCGATTGCCCCGTCAATGTCGACATGGCGACTTACAAGGCCGAGTTCCTCGCGCACTATTACGAGGGGAGGCTGCGGCCGCGTCACGCCTGGGCGATGGGGTGGATTCATCGGTGGGCGCGGTTCGCATCGCTTTTTCCCGAAGTCGCCAATGCCGTTGGGAAGATTCCTCTGACGAAACGACTCGCGGGACTTTCCGAACATCGACCACTGCCGGAGTTCGCGGCCGTGACTTTTAAAGAATGGTTCCGGCGTCGAGGCCTCCGCAATGAGGGCAAGCCGGAAGTGGTGCTCTGGGCTGACACATTCAACAATTACTTTCATCCCGAAGTTGCGATTGCGGCGGTGGAAGTTTTGGAGGATGCGGGATTCCGTGTGATCGTTCCCGCCGAGGACTTGTGCTGTGGGCGCCCGCTTTACGACTACGGGTTCCTGAAGCAGGCCGATGCGCTCCTGGGCAAAGTCCTGCGGCGCATGAAAGACGCGATCGAGGCAGGCGTGCCTGTGGTTGCGCTGGAGCCGAGCTGCCTTGCGGTATTTCGCGATGAGATGCCCGGGCTGCGGCCTCACGATAAGGATGCGCAACGCCTGCAGGGACAGATTTTCACGCTTGCGGAATTTCTCTCGCGCAGTGACTACCAGCCGCCGGTTCTGCATCGGGACCTTCTCGTCCACGGCCACTGTCATCAGAAAGCGGTCGTCGGTCTCGAAGCGGAGAAGAAGCTCTTCGAGGCGATGGGCGCACACGCGCAGATTGTGGATGACGGCTGCTGCGGAATGGCCGGCAGTTTTGGCTTCGAAGAGCACAAATACGACGTGTCGATGAAGGTTTACGAGCATCGGCTCGGCCCGCGCTTGCGAGAGTTGCCGGCCGAAACCGTGGTACTCGCCGATGGCTTCAGTTGCCGGACTCAGATCGATCAGGCGACCGGCCGCCGGCCGCTTCACCTGGCGCAGTTGCTGCGGATGGCTCGAAAGGGCGATATCGAAGCCATTGGAGACCCGCTTGCGCTGCCGAAGGGTGAGGAGCTTCCTTACCGATTGTTGGCGTTGGCCGGAATCGGCATGGCGCTGCTGGCGTGGCGCCTGACGCGGCGGGTTTCAAGATGAAAAGCAAGAAGCTGGCAAGCGCGACTGTCCTGATCTTTGAAACCGGCGAGGAGTTCATCTCCACGCTGACGCAATTCGCAAAGGAAGGCCGGATTTCATCCGGACATTTCACGGGTATCGGAGCGTTCAGCGAAGGCTCCATCGGCTATTTCGACTGGGAGAAGAAAGACTATCTGCGCAACGAAGTGAACGAACAGGTCGAGGTGGTCTCGCTGATTGGGGATATTGCGCTGGATAAGGGGAGTCCGAAGGTGCATGCGCACATTGTTGTGGGCCGGCGCGATGGCACCGCCCGCGCGGGCCATCTGCTGAGTGGTCATGTCCGGCCGACGCTGGAGGTCGTGCTGGAAGATTCTGCCGGAAAGCTGCAACGCCGGTTCGATCCGGAGAGCGGCCTTGCTCTGATCGATCTGGAAGGAAATTGAACGATGAAAAAGCCCCGCGTAGTCGTGGTTACGGGAGCTTCGGCAGGGGTCGGCCGGGCGACGGCACGGGCCTTCGCGGCTGAAGGCGCGCACGTGGCGGCAATCGCGCGAGACACCGAAGGATTGCACGCCGCCGCCCACGAAGCGGAAGAATCAGGCGGAAGGGCTCTGGCGGTGCCGGCCGACGTGGCGGATTCCGATCAGGTGGAATCCGCCGCCGCCCGCATCGAATCCGAGCTCGGGCCGATTGACGTTTGGGTCAACAACGCAATGGTGACCGTCTTCGCGCGTGTGATCGACACCACGGCGGGCGAATTCAGGCGCGCCACGGAAGTCACCTATCTCGGCGCGGTCTACGGGACGATGGCCGCGCTGCGCCGGATGCAGCCGCGCAATTCGGGCAGGATCATTCAAGTCGGCTCCGCCCTCGCTTACCGCTCGATTCCTTTGCAGGCCGCCTATTGCGGCGCCAAACACGCCATCGCCGGCTTCACCGATTCGCTACGCACCGAGCTGATCCACGAGCGCAGCCGGATTCGGCTCACAATGGTGCAGCTTCCGGCGATGAATACGCCGCAGTTCACATGGTGCCGCTCGAAGATGCCGCGGCATCCTCAGCCTGTGCCGCCGATCTTCCAGCCCGAAGTGGCCGCCGAACGAATCGTCTGGGCGTCCCATCACGGTCGGCGCGAAGTATTCGTCGGCGCACCGACCGTGATTGCGATCGAAGCCAATAAGGTCGCGCCGGCACTCGCCGACCTCTATCTCGGAAAGACGGGCTTCGATTCACAGCAGACGGATGAAGCGGCCTCCCCGACCCGCCGCGACAATCTGTTCGAACCGCTGCCGGGAGATTTCGGCGCGCACGGCGTATTCGATGCCCAGGCGCACAACGCCGCGACCACTACGTGGCTCGCGAACCACAAGGGTGTCGCGGTCGCCGGCGCGGCCGCGCTTGGAATTGTCACCTACGCAATGAAGAAGAAGGCATCTTAAAAACCGGGAGGAGAATCACAATGGCCAAAACGACGGCGGAATTGCTTGTCGAGAGACTCATCGACTGGGGCGTGGAAGTAGTCTTCGGATTTCCGGGCGATGGAATCAACGGAATCTTCGAAGCCCTGCGCACGAATCAGGAAAAGATCCGCTTCATTCAGGTCCGCCACGAAGAAGCCGCCGCATTCGCCGCGTGCGGATATGCGAAGTATACAGGCAGACTGGGCGTGTGTCTCGCGACTTCCGGCCCAGGCGGAATTCACCTGCTGAACGGCCTGTATGACGCGAAATGCGACGGACAGCCGGTGCTCGCCATTACCGGCCATACGTTCCATGATCTGATCGGCACCCATTACCAGCAGGATGTGGATCTCGACAAACTCTTCATGGATGTTGCGGCCTACAACCAGCGCGTCACCGGTCCCGACCACGTCGTGAACGCGCTCGACGAAGCGATCAAGACGGCGCTCAGCTATCACACCGTCGCCCACCTTACGATCCCGAAAGACGTGCAGGACTGGAAGTCTGAAAGTAAACGATCCGCCGCGAACGTTCCGCAACACAGCGCGGATCTCTTTGCTGCCGCGCAGCCCATGCCGCCACAGGAACTTCTGAGCCAGGCAGCCTCCGTGATCAACGATGGTTCGAAAGTCGCCATTCTCGCCGGGCGCGGCTGTCTTCATGCAGGCAGCGAAATTTCCGAGCTCGCCCGACTGGTGGAAGGGCCGATCATAAAGGCCCTGCTCGGTAAAGCCGTGGTGCCCGACCGCGATCCGTACACGACAGGCGGCATCGGGCTGCTGGGCACGGCTCCCTCGCAGGACGCCATGCAGGAATGCGACACGCTCCTCGTCGCCGGCTCCAGTTTTCCTTATCTCGATTTCTACCCACAGCCCGGGAAGGCCCGCGCGGTTCAGATCGATGTCAGTCCGGTAAGAATCGGGTTACGCTATCCCGCTGAGGTGGGATTGGTGGGCGACTGCCGAACCATACTACGCGCCCTGCTGCCGCTGATCCGCAAAAAGAGCGACCGCTCTTTCATCGAGACCTGCCAGACGCGCATGGAAACCTGGAACAAGATGCTCGCCGGGCAGGGCCAAAGCATCGATTTGCCGATGAAACCGCAGGCCGTAACGTATCACCTGAATCAGCTTCTCGAGCCCGATGCGATCGTGTCAACGGACAGCGGAACCATCGCGACCTGGGCGGCTCGCTATATCGAGATTCGCGACCGAATGCAATTCTCGCTATCGGGATCGCTTGCGACCATGGCGAACGGCCTTCCCTACAGCATCGGCGCGGCTGTCGCGTATCCGAACCGGCAGGTGGTTTGCATTGTCGGAGACGGCGGTCTGACGATGCTGATGGGCGAGATCGCCACGCTCGTGAAATACCGGCTGAACGTCAAGGTAATCGTCATCAAGAACAACGCGCTGGGCCAGATCAAGTGGGAGCAGATCGTCTTCGAAGGAAATCCGGAATTCGGGGTCGAGCTCCAGCCAATCGATTTTGCGGGCGTCGCGATGAGCTGCGGCGCCGCGGGGTTCACCATTGAACGGGCGGACGAAGCGGCGGACGTTCTGCGCCGGGCGCTCTCCCATAATGGGCCGGCGGTGATTCAGGCGGTAGTGGATCCGAACGAACCGCCGATGCCGGGCAACGTCAGCACCGATCAGTTCCTGAAGTTCAGTGAAGCGCTTCTGCGCGGCCAGAAGGATGGCTGGGCGATCCTGAAAACGGTATTAAAAGACCGGATTCGCGAGGTAGTTTGAGCCTCTCCGATGCCGTTCTCGTCAGATCGGGCCGCGCCTTAGGACTTGTGCAGCGTGGCTTCAATCAGTCCTTGCTCAACGGGACCGCTCCCCTTGGGGTTCGAGCGTCTGCCTGTCGAGCTCACGGTTCCGAGTCGAAGCGTGGCGGACCAGAAATGCGGGTTGTTACTTCCGGCGCACGAGACTTACCTTCGGAGCCGAGCAAGCAAGCCTGAATGGTCCTTTGGAACCATCGGAGGTAAGTAGTTAGCGACTCATCGATGCGACGTCGGCAGGGGTGCTCCGGGACTTGCTGCCACAGGCTGATAACGGACCAGGAATTTCACGGACCAAGGGTACAAACGCTGCAATCAGAGCGTGCTCGTCAGCGGTAAGTATCCGGCTTTTCGCTGCCGCATCGATAGACAAAGTTGCCGAAACTACGCCGCCGGTTTCCCTCCGCCTGCAAGATCAGTGTTTTTTGCGGAGCCATCGACTGACCCATTCGCGAATGTCGCGTGCGCCATACGAAGGCGAAAATCATCGACACGGCCAAACTGCTCTTCAGCCCTCCGGACGAGGGCCTCGAAATCCAGTCCCGCAAGGCGGTTGTCGGCTATAACCAAATGCTGGAGAGCACTCCAGAGCGACCGCTTTCCGAGAATACCGAGGGCCAGTGTCTCGAGTGCTTCAAAAGCGCCGAGACCTTCAGGATTGTCATGCCTGAGTTTTATCCGGCTGGCTTTTTCCGCCAGCCACGCGGCAGCATCTTTGAAATCCGGTCCAGCCGATCCGATGGCGTGAATCAGATCCCGGAGAATCTGTTGGTCCTGACGGATGTCATCCAGCATTTCGCTGGCGAACTGTCCGAGTTTTTGGTCCGGGTATGTTCGTCGCAAAATGTCCAGCAGTTCCGTCGCGAGGGTGGAACCAGCGAAATGATCATGGAGGTAAATCTGCAGTGGTTCGGGCATCTAAACACCAGCGAGGGCCGGTTCTCCGTCGTCAATTGAGAACCTGCCCCCGTTTTGCATCGCCGATTTAATGCCGCGCCATGCCGTCGCCGGGCCGGCGTGTTCCCGCGGCAGGAGACTCGGGTTTTCCGAACGCGGGAGCGTTCACGTATTCCCAGTCGCCGCCCTCGTTCCACGGCCCGCGCGCATCGTGCTCGCCCATGTCGCCCGTGCCGGTCGAATCGTTGAAGTACTGATTGACGAGCTCCGGCGTGGGGGGAATCCCTCCAATGGAAAACGCAGGTTTTCCCAGACTTTCGAGCGCCGCGGTGAACGCCTTCATATGCGTGATTTCACGGGTCATCAGGAACTGGAGCGCATCAATCGTTCCCTGGTCGCCGGTGAAGTTGATCAGGCGCTCGTAAACGATCTTGGCGCGGGCCTCTGCCGCGATGTTGCTGCGCAGGTCCACATCCAGTTCGCCCGTGATCTTCAGGTAGTCAGCGGTCCAGGCATCGCCCATGGAATTGAAAAGACCGACGCCGCCGCCACCGGCGATGGCGATTAGCGGGTCGGCGTGCGCCGCGCGCCTGTCGGTTTTGAGGGGCTTCAGGTGCATCCGCGCGAGGGTGCCGACGATTTCGAGGTGGCTCAGCTCTTCCGTTCCGATATCCATCAGCATGTCTTTCCGGGGAGCATCGTCGCAGTTCAGACCCTGAATGGAATATTGCATTGCCGCCGCGAGCTCACCGTTGGCGCCGCCGAACTGCTCGAGCAGCATATTTCCGAAACGTGGATCAGGCTCGCCTACGCGAACCGTATACATAAGTTGTTTGACGTGGTGGTACATGCCCCCCCAGTTTGCAAGCGTCCCTCCACCGTCCTGAAAGCCCTGCACGGCGCGCGGGCCCCAGGCCGGACTCGTGGCAGTTAATACTGAGCATGGAAACGCAAAGTGGAAAGGCTGGCGCCCTCTCGCCATGAATATGGCAAGTGACCCGCAGGGAAGGCCTGTGCGGCTGAAACGTGCGTGTTGCGGTGGTGTTCATACTTTCTCGAGATCGCTTGTGGCCGGCCCGTGAATCACCTGGCCATCGCGGTCAAAGCGTGAGCCATGACATGGACAGTCCCATGTCGACTCGGTGTTATTCCACGCCACGAGACATCCCAGATGGGGACAGACCGCCGAAAACTCATGGAGGGCGCCAGTCGAATCGCGATATACGGCCCGTTTAGCCAGACCGTCGCGGAGCACGGCGCCACTTCCCCGTCCGATCTGTGCCCGTTCGGAAACCTCGCCCGGCGTCAGCCACCTGCCGAGGTTGGCGGCGACATCGATGTTCTGTTTTACATACTCAGGCGCTGAAGAGAGCGAGACGCGGCTGGGGTCGTAGAGCTTCGCCCAGGAATTCGTCCGGCCTGCGATGAGGTCGGTCAGCAGGATGCCGGCTATGACGCCGTGCGTAATGCCGTGGCCCGAATCGCCGGTCGCAATGAATACGTTTTTCTGCGCATTGTCTGGTCCGATAAATCCGAGCGAATCCGACGGTTCGAACACCATTCCGGACCATCGGAAATCCACAGTGGAAATCGGGAACCGTTCGGCTGCCCACTGCTCCAGACAGGTAAAACGATCGCTCTCATCGCCGCTTCCGCTCCGGTGGTCTTCTCCACCGATAATGAGGACGTCGGAGCCGTTACGATTCTCCGGCGTTCGCGCGCTTTTCAGCCGGACATAGTGATAAGGATCGAGCGTGTCCCAGTAAAGCGCTCGCGGAACAGCCTCCCACGGAACAGAGGCGCCTATCACGTATGTACGATGGGGAGCCTGGCGGGTGTGAATCACCAGATTGTCGCCAATTGGAGTATTCGTCGTTATTACGATGGTCCGGGCTGTAATGATACGCCCCTCCTGAGTCTGCACATATGGGCGGTCGCCGCCGATGAGGCGCGAAACGAATGTGTTCGTGTAGATGAGGCCCCGGAGACGCGCGATCAGATCCGTCAGTCCGGCCACGAATTTCAAAGGGTGAAACTGCGCCTGGTTTGCGAAGCGCAGGCACTGCCCGGCAGAGAGGCTGTCGAGAGGCGGGTGTGAAAGGCGCTCCACGATCGCACCTGCCTGCAATGCCGCGTTGTATTCGTGATCGAGATCCTCCAAAGCCGAAGATTCGGAGGACGGCGTGAAGAGATATCCGTCGAGACGCGTAAAGTCGCAGTCGATCTTCTCCTGTGTGACGAGAGCTTCGATTACATCGATGGCGTGCGCGTGACTCTCGTACGCCGTCCGCGCACCGTCGGCGCCGAACAGCCGCGCCAGATGGCGGAATCCATCGTCGAGCGCAGAGGCAAGGTGGGCCGTCGTTCGAGCTGTTTCGCCTCCACCAACCGCGCCCGCTTCCAGCACGATCACGTTGCGGCCCTGGCGGAGAAGCGACCACGCGGTCATCAACCCTGCAATACCTGCACCCACCACGCAGATTTCGGTATCGAGATCGTCCGCTAGAGAGGCATGGGCGCGCATTCTTGCGTCACGTGTCCAAATTGAGGGCGATTGGTCCTGATGCATGACAGGTGCCTCGAGCAACTCTCGTGCCGGGCGAGCGATCTCGAGAGGAAGCGGTTTCGCCGATGGTCACTCCAGACTTGATCCGATTCGAATCAAACCACGCGTAAAACAGACACGCTGGTGATGGATGTGCATTCCCCGGGAATACTTCGTGCCGCGGTAAATGACTAGAATTCGCGCACGGAGTTCGGTGGGATCAGAGCAGGGATGCTGTGTTGGCTACCATGCAGCGCCCGACTGGCCCTTTCTTTTCCTTATTGTGCGCCGATTGCGCCGTCCGGCTTGTGAATTCCTGCTTGGCGGGCCGGGCGCTTGCGAAAGGCGTAATTCTCAGGAGGCCGCAGATATGGGATTGCTGAGCAAGCTCGATCCTCATTCGGCGAATATCTCATGCCGGCGGTAGACGACGGCATTCGCGCAGGGAGTCCGGTGGGATTGGGGCCCGGGTGCGACGTTGCGTTGGTCAGCAGATTGCCGCCGACCGGCCCTCGTTCGTATGACCGCGCCGCCTGGCGTATCCAATGATCCCGGTGACGGGGTTCGTCTCCGGCCTGAAACTTCTCGCATGCGTCGCCGGTCCAGCAATCGCAAAAGGCGTAATTATCCGGCGGCCGGGGATGATGCGAATGGCTGATTGGCTCGACCTCGACCGGCGTGCGATTCGGCGCCTGGAGCAGTGCAGTATTCAATATGGCCGCGGACCCATTTTGGCGCGGATCGGCCGCCGCTGCGTCGCATTTGTTCTTCATCCGGATGATGTTCATCGGGTGCTTCGGGAAACCCCCTATCCGTTCGCGTCCGCCACCCTGGAGAAGCGTGCGGCGCTCGCTCATTTCGAGCCGAAGAATGTGCTTCTGTCGGAGGGCGCCGAGCGGGCTGAACGCCGCCGCTGGAACGAGCAGGCGCTGCAGCCGGAGAATCCGCGACATTGTCATGCTGGTAAGTTCCTGCAGACCATTTCCGCTGAGATAGACACTCTGCAGGCAAAAATCGCCGTGCGCGGGGAACTCCGGTGGAATGATTTCTCAGATGCGTGGTTTCGAATTGTGCTTCGCGTAATGTTCGGTGACGGGGCGAGGGAAGATGACGAGCTTCTGGAGACGATGGCCAGCTTGCGGCGCGCCGCGAACTGGGCATGGCTTGCGCCTCGGCAGGACCGGCTGCTCGCACGTCTGCTGCGCCGGATTTGTGAGTACCTCGAACGAGCAGAGCCGGGCAGTCTGGCGGCGATGGCGCGCGACATTGAACCGTTGGCCGACATCGCGCCGGAGCACCAGATTCCGCAATGGCTGTTCGCGTTCGATTCCACGGCCACGGCCACGTTCCGCGCACTCGCTTTGCTGGCCGCGCATCGGGAGTATGCGCGGGGTGTGAGGCAGGAGGTGGAATCGCGCGGCAGTGCGAGCGATCTGCCTTTGACGCGATCCGCTGTTCTGGAGTCGCTTCGGCTCTGGCCAACCACGCCGCTGTTGCTGCGCGAAACGAGAGTGGCGACGGAATGGGAAACCGGGATTATGCCGCCGAATACCGCCATCATTATCTTTACTCCGTTCTTCCATCGCAACCGGTACGTTGACTGCGCTGACAGGTTTGCGCCCCAAATATGGCTCAAAGATGCTGGACTTAACCAGACTCCGCCGGTGTATTGGCCGTCGATTCCGTTCAGCGAGGGTCCGGGGATCTGTCCGGGGCGGCAAGTGGCTCTTCTGATGTCGACATCGGTGATTGCCGCCATTCTGGAGCGATTCCGGCTGCGTCTGAAAGCGCCGCATATCCTGCGCGCTCCACTGCCCGGAACTCTGAATCATTTCTCCCTCTCATTCGAGCTCCGGCGCCTGGGTGCGCCGCGTCATTCCGAACACTCGAATTCGTAGGTCGTGGCAGTTCGTGGGAGGGGGACCACAACGGCTTGGGCGGTGCTGCATTCAGCGCGAAAGAAACTCATGATCCTCCAGGAAATGACTTATGCGCCGGCAGGCGAATCGGCAACTGAGAACGTCGCCCGCAACGGCGGCCAGCCACAAAGTAACGGCATCATCGAAAGCCACAGTGAATCCGGCCTCGAAACAGCGACGAAAACGCTCGGGTGGTTCAGCATTGCACTCGGAGCCGTCGAGTTCCTGTTCCCCAAACGGCTGGCGCGCATGATCGGTACTCCCCCGAAACCCCTCACGATGCGTCTGATGGGGCTGCGGGAAATAGGAGTCGGCCTCGGCATTCTCGCGTCGGAGCGGAAGGCCGGCTGGATCAAAGCGCGCGTGGCAGGCGATGCGATCGATCTCGCGATGTTGAAATCCTCTTTCGATTCGCGCCGCGCCAATCGCATTCGTCTCGGGGGCACGGTCGCGGGTGTCGTGGCAGTCACGGCAGCCGACGTCATCTACGCGCGAAAAGTCGCGGCGAAAGAAGCGCCCGGAGAGAGACGCATTCGGGTCGAGGCGTCGATGGCTGTGAACAAGCCGCCCGCGGATTGCTATGAATTCTGGCGCGACGCCGGGAACTTTTCGAAGTTCATGAAAAACGTGGAAGCGACCCGAACGAATGGCGGCCAGACTCATCTGAAGGTTCGGACAGGTCTTGTCACATTCGAATGGGACGCAGAAATCACCGAGGAGATCCCGAACGAGGCAATTTCCTGGCGCTGCGTGAATCGCGCGAAATTCGCCAACTCCGGCTCCGTACGGTTTGAGCCCCGGCTCAACGCGCGTGGCACGAATGTGCGTCTCGCAGTCGAATACGATTCGCTCGGGGTGGGGCTCGGGGGCGCCGCGGACGCTTTTCTGAAGACGATTTCCCGGCATCAGGCACGCGAGAATCTGCGGCGCTTCAAGAGCGTGATGGAGTGCGGCGAATTTCCTGTGACGCAGGGCCAGCCGTCGGGCCACCAGACATGCGCAACCCGGAAAGAGGCAGTTCGATGAAGGCGCTCTGCTGGTATGGCAAACAAGACGTTCGCGTGGAAACGGTGGCAGACCCCCGCATCCTCAACCCGCGGGATGCGATCGTAAAGATCACCAGCACCGCAATCTGCGGTTCCGACCTGCACATCTATGGGGGCTACATCCCGTCGATGCGGCGCGGCGATATTCTCGGCCATGAATTCATGGGCGAGGTCGTTGAACTGGGAAGTAAGGTGTCGAATTTGCGGGTCGGCGATCGCGTAGTTGTCCCTTTTCCCATCGCATGCGGCAACTGTTTCTCGTGCGAGGCGGAAATGTACTCGCTCTGCGAAAACTCGAACCCCAATGCATGGATGGCTGAAAAGCTCTGGGGACATTCGCCCGCCGGTCTGTTCGGTTATTCACATCTGACGGGAGGTTATGCGGGCGGGCAGGCGCAATACGCGCGGGTACCTTTTGCGGACGTCGGTCCGATCAAAGTTCCCGACGAGCTCAGCGATGACCAGGTTCTCTTTCTCTCGGATATTTTCCCCACCGGCTACATGGCCGCTGAAGCCTGCGGAATCCGCCCGGAACACACGGTCGCGGTGTGGGGTTGCGGTCCGGTGGGCCAATTCGCAATCAGGAGCGCTTTGCTGCTGGGTGCCGGGCGCGTGATCGCCATAGACCGTTTCCCCGAACGGCTTCGAATGGCTCGGGAAAGCGGCGCTGTGACGATCAATTACGAGGATGCCGACGTCTATGACTCGCTGATCGAAATCACCGGCGGCCTCGGACCCGACTCCGTGATCGACGCAGTCGGAATGGAGGCCCATGGTCACGGACCGGTCGGGGCCTACGACCGGCTGAAGCAGGCCCTCATGCTGCAAACCGGACGCCCCACTGCTTTGCGTCAGGCAATTCGCGCCTGCAGGAACGGCGGCACGGTTTCAATCCCTGGCGTCTACGGCGGATTCGCGGACAAGATCCCCATGGGCTCAGTGATGAACCGGGCACTGACGATCAAATCCGGCCAGACGCCGGTGCAGCGTTATCTTCGGCCTTTGCTGGAGCGCGTGCTCAAGGGCGAGATCGACCCCGGTTTTGTGATCACCCACAGGATGAAACTCGACGACGCGCCGCACGCTTACTCGATCTTTCGGAACAAGCAGGACGAATGCATCAAAGTCGTGCTCAACCCGAACTGAGCACCAGCAGAAGCTACACAGACCCAACTTTCCGGAATCAGGAGATAACAAAATGGAAACCCAGAACGGTACACCGTTCGCCGTAATCACCGGCGCATCGAGTGGAATTGGATATGAGCTGGCCAACCAGTTTGCGCGCCACGGATTCGATATTCTCGTCGTCGCCGAAGATGCCCGGCTCGAGGACGCCAAACGGCGGCTGAGCGAGCAGAACGCCAAAGTGGAGAGTCTTCGCGTCGATCTCGCGACTCACGACGGGGTGGAGACGCTCAACCGGCAGATTCAATCGTCGGGAAGATTCATCGACGCAGTGGCGATCAACGCGGGAGTGGGGGTCCAGGGCGCGTTCTGGGAAACTTCGCTGGACGCACAATTGAATCTCATCGCTCTCAACGTGACTTCCGCCGTGCATCTTACGCATCGCATTCTTCCCGGCATGGTGGCGCGGAATCATGGGCGGATTCTCTACACATCTTCCGTCGCGGCGACGGCGCCGGGGCCCTTCATGTCAAGCTACAACGCCTCGAAGGCGTTCCTGAAATCTTTTGCGGAGGGTATTCGCAACGAATTAAAGGACACGAACGTTACCGTCACGACGTTGATGCCCGGTGCCACGGAAACCGATTTCTTTCGCCGGGCGGGCATGGAGGATACGAAGCTCGGCGTCAGTGAAAAAGACGACCCCGCCGATGTGGCGCGGGAGGGTTTCGAAGCGCTGATGGAGGGCAAGGACCATATCGTTGCGGGTTCTTTCAAAAACAAAGTGCAGGCGACGCTGGCGCATGTGCTGCCAGACACTCTGACCGCGGAGATGCATCGCAAACAGTCCGAGCCCGGCTCGGCGGAAAGGTAAACGAGGATCATGGAAGATCTTATTCGACGATATCTGGAAAACGCCATTGCCGCGGAGAGGAGCTTCGAAACGCAACTGGAAGGCTTCTCCAATTCGGCGGTCTATGAACCCGCCCGGACGGCCTTTTCTGCTCATGCCGCGGAAACCCGATGGCAGTATGAACTGCTGACGGCACGATTGCAAATGCTCGGAGGCGAGCCCTCCGCCTTCAAAAGCGCTTTGGCGCATGTCTTCAATGCGGCGCCGAAAATGGCGCAGACCGGGTACTCGGACGAGGAGCGCACGGTCCAGGATCTGGCGATGGCGTTCGCCGTCGAAAACGCGGAAGTTGCAATGTACGAATCCCTTGTCATCGCAGCCGAGGCGTTTGAAGACCAGAAAACGGCCGCCGTCGCTAAAGAGATCCAGGCGCAGGAGAGGGCGACCGCCGAAAAAGTATGGCAATTGATTGCGCCGTTGTCGCGCGAGGCGTTTTTGAAGGTTCGCGTCGGCTCCACGCGGGATAATCCTCTCGCGACCTGGATCGAGGATGCCGAGGCTGCGGAGCGCAATTTCGAGGATGCCCTGTCGAGTTTCAGCAACACCGGCGATCAACCGGAAATCCAATCGCTCTTTTTGATGATGTCGGGGAAAGCCGCGACCCAACACGAACGGCTGGAGAAGCGATTAAGAGAGATTGGCGGCTCACCCTCGATCGGTAAGAGCATCCTCGCGCATCTGCTGGCGTTCGCGCCTCTGACCGCGCGGGTCGGATACTCGGATTCAGAAAAGGCGGTGCAGAACCTCATGGTGGTTTATTCCGCCGCGGGGGCCGAGATGGCGATGTACGAATCGCTGGCTGCCGTGGCGGACACGGCCGGAGATGCGAAAACCGGCCAACTTGCGCGTGAGTTGCAGTCGGAAGAGAAGGAAGACCACAGGCTCGCGTGGAACCAACTCGCCCCGGCCGCTCGCCACGCGATGATGACGCTCGTACATTAAAAGCGACGGACTGGTGGGCGTTTCGCACCGCCCCGTCCGCCGGGGCCAGCGCGTCAAGTCGGCGAAAGTCGGTCAGCCGCGCTTCTCTGGCTGTGGACTGTTTGCTGTAATTCGTGCCTGATCCGGTCGATCACCCGGGACCATTCACCCGGCGAAGACTGCCGGAACAATCGCATCGTTGGATACCATGGCGAGTCCCCGCGGTCCGTCATCCATCGCCAGTCGGCGTCGAACGGCAGGAGAACCCAGACCGGCCTGCCGAGCGCTCCCGCGAGGTGGGCGATCATAGTGTCCACTGTAATAACGATATCCATGTGACAGAGATCGGCCGCCGTGCCGGCGATTTCGGAGGTGCAATGAGCGGTGTCGAAGACGGCTCTGCGCATTTTCAACACATGGAGTGCTTCGCGTTCGGGTCCACGTTGGAAGCTATAGAACGAAGCATCGCACTGAAGCAAGGGCAGGATTTGCCTGATGGGGAGGGAGCGTGCGGGGTTCCATCCGCTGGACGCCCAAACCAATCCCACCCTCGGGCGAAGCTTGTCGAGGCGGAGACGTTCCCGCGCTTCCCGCATGGCCCGCTCCCCGATCGCGAAGTAAGGCACTGGAGCCGGTATCGTTGCGAGCGTCGTACGGAAGGCGTACGGCAGTTCCATCACTTCGATCTGGTTGTCCCACTCGTCAGGCTGGATGGAATCCGACGCCCAGGTTCTTGCCTCATCTACAGCCGGCATGAGCGCCATCAGACTTACCAGTTCCGGATGTGTTTCAACAATGATCCGTGAGCCGGCTGCCTTCAGCAGCGCGGCGTAGCGGACGAACTGAATCGCGTCGCCCAAGCCATGGAGACACCGGATCAGGATGCGTCCGCGATCCAGCGGCCGGCCGTCCCAAAGCGCTCCTGGATTTCCGCCTGAAGCCGCCACAGCGTCGCTTTCGATCCAGGCCCTCTTGAAATCGCCCGCGAGCATCCACGAGCGCCATCGCATCGCGCGGCATTCGTTGACATCCCGGCCCAGAGTGGCAGCCTGAGCGAAGCGGTCCGCGACTGCTCCATCGAAAGGCGAAGAGCGGCTCGCCGATTTTGGGGACATTCGTTCTGTTTCGAATCGCAATACACCACCCAGTGTCGTGATCGAGACAACTCCACATGAGTTAGCGCACAGAATCGCACATCCAGCACGAGCGTTTCACTTGTCAGTTCTGTTACGGGCGATCTAGCGTTAGTTAGGGGACGTAAGTCGTCAGCTAACTACATGAAAAAACTGGTACTGATAACCGGAGGAGCTGGATTCATCGGCTCCCACGTCGCGAAAGAGCTTCTTGCCTTCGGGTACAACGTGCGGGCGCTGGATAGTCTGGTGCCGCAGGTTCATGGTCCGGATCGAAAACGTCCGGAATATCTGGATCCTGCGGTCGAATTGATCGTCGGCGATTTGCGCAACGAGGAGGCGGTATTTTGCGCGTTGCAGGGTGTCGATTACGTCGTCCATCTGGCCTCGCTCGTTGGCGTTGGCCAGAGTATGTATCAGATCGCCGAGTATACGAGCGTCAATAATCTCGGGACCGCCACTCTGCTGCAGACTTTGACGAGGCGCCAGGTCGAGCGGTTTGTCGTCGCATCGAGCATGAGCATTTATGGGGAAGGGCTCTACGTTGATTCCCGCGGAGTGCCTATCATCCCGCAGGACCGTACCGTTGCGCAGCTCAAGCTGGGCCAATGGGAGCTGATTGCGCCGGATGGGGAGGCGTTGCGGCCGGCTCCAACGCCCGAAGCGAAACAGCCGAATCTGGCATCCATCTACGCGCTATCGAAATTCGATCAGGAAAGAATGTGTCTGGTAACCGCCAAAGCATATAACTTTCACGCGGTCGCGCTCCGGTTTTTCAATACTTACGGCCCTTTCCAGGCATTATCGAATCCGTATACGGGCGTGCTTAGCAACTTCGCGTCTCGCGTTCTGAATGGAAAGCCGCCGCTTATTTATGAGGATGGCCTGCAGAAACGCGATTTTGTCAGCGTTTACGATGTCGCATCGGCCTGCAGGCTCGCGCTCGAAACGCCGGCCGCCGCGGGCCACGCCATCAATATTTCGAGCGGCGTCGCGATGACCGTGGCCGAAGCGGCATCCCGAACCATCGAAGCAATCGGCGCCGCCGGCATCAGGCCGGAGATTACTGGCAACTACCGCAGCGGCGACATCCGTCATTGCTTCGCCGATATTTCTCTCGCCCGGCGGCTGCTTGGCTGGGAGCCTCGCGTAACCCTCGCGCAGGGGCTCGAAGATCTTGCGTTATGGCTGACGGGCCAAAGACCCCTGGACCGCGGCATGGAAGCACGATCCGAGCTGGCGGCTCGCGGATTGATGCTATGAAGAAGAAATCGACTGCGGCTGCGAAGACCGGTCCCCGGTCGCCCGGACTGGTCGAATGGTTCAGGCCCGGTGAATTCGACCGCGTGGAGACGGTGCTCGCCGACGCGCGCGCTCTGGGCGTGACGGAAATACGGACGGCGGTCTCATGGGCGGACTGGTATGCGTCGGAAGGCGCCGGCTGGTATGCGTGGCTACTCGATCGGCTCGCAAAAGAAGTCCATGTCCTGCCATGCTTTTTACATACGCCCCCATCCATTGGCGTGGTTCCGAAATCGTCGTCTCCGCCGGAGGTTCCCAAATCCTACGCCGATTTTATCGACGTAATGATCAACCGCTTCGGCCAGCATTTCGAGTGGCTGGAATTCTGGGATCGTCCAGACGATGCGCGCCTGTGGGACTCCCGGCTCGATCCCGAATGGCGCATCTTCAGCGAAATGGTGGGAGGCGCGGCTTACTGGGCGAAGAAACTGGGCAAGAAGACAGTGCTTGCGGGTCGCTGGCCCACCAGTGCGAACTGGCTGGCGCTGATGCACGAGCGCGGTGTGCTCGAGTATATAGACGCGGTCGGCCTGCATGGATTTCCAAGCTCGCCCGAAGTCGAGTGGCGCGGCTGGAGTTCGGAAGTGAAAGAGGTGCGCTCCGCACTGGCTCGCCTCAATAATGTGAACCCGCAGGTATGGATCACGGCAACGGGCTTTTCGACCTGGCGGCACGGGGAGCGTGCGCAGATGCGCGCGTGGATCGAAGCCGCCGATTCCGGAGCGGACCGCATTTACTGGAAAGAGGCCCACGATCGCGCCCCCGGCGACGATCTTTCTTCCGATGAGCGCGAATTCCACTACGGTCTGAAGAGGGCCGATGGCGTTCCGAAGATTCTCTACCGTATGTGGTCCTGCGGCGGTATACCGGCCGTTCGGGAGGCGATGAATGAACCGGCGAGGCGCCGGAACACAAGCCCGCCGAAACACGTCCTCATCACGGGCGGCGCGGGTTTCATCGGCACGAATCTGGCAGATCGATTGCTCTCGGCGGGCCGGCGCGTGGTGATCTACGACGATCTTTCGCGGCCCGGCGTGGAGAGAAACGTGGCCTGGCTGCGGGAGCAGCATGGCGAACGCCTAAGGGTTGAGATCGCGGACATTCGCAACCGACAGGCCCTGCGCAGCGCGGTGCGGCACGCCGAGCAGGTCTTTCATTTTGCGGCGCAGGTTGCGGTGACGACAAGCCTCGACGATCCACTGACCGATTTCGAGGTGAACGTCGGCGGCACGCTGAACCTGCTGGAAGAAATTCGGGTGCTCGAGAGCCCGCCGCCGCTGCTTTTCACGTCGACGAACAAAGTCTACGGCTCGCTGTCGGATCTCGGGCTCGAGCGGAGCGGCGCCCGTTACCAGCCTCTCGATTCAGCTTTGCGAGGCGGGGTCAGTGAGGAGCGCCGGCTCGACTTCCACAGCCCCTATGGATGCTCCAAAGGCGCGGCCGATCAATACGTGCTCGACTATGCCCGAACCTTCGGTCTTCCCGCCGTCGTTTTTCGCATGAGCTGTATCTACGGTCTGCATCAGATGGGCACCGAAGATCAGGGCTGGGTCGCCCATTTCCTGATTCGCGCTCTCAGCGGCAAGCCTCTGATCATCTATGGGGATGGCATGCAGGTGCGCGATCTGCTCTTCGCCGACGATCTGGTGGATGCGTTTCTGCTCGCCCACGCGAACATTCACACCCTCTCGGGCGAGGCCTTCAATATCGGCGGCGGTCCGGGCAATACGGTAAGTCTGATTGAACTGCTCGACGTGATCGAGGCGCTCGACGGCACGCGGCCCGATGTCCGTATGGAGACGTGGCGCTGCGCCGATCAGCGTTATTACGTGTCGGATACGAGGAAATTCAAGGCCGCAACCGGCTGGTCGCCCAAAATCAATGCCCGCCAGGGAATCGAGCGACTTTACCGCTGGCTGCTTGAATCTCAGCGGGGATCGGCGCCTCAGACGCTTGCGGCGGGAGGGTCGCTGCATGCGTTACTGCCTCATTAATCCGCCATGGAACTTTGATTCGAGCATCTATTTCGGCTGCCGCGAAACCCACCTCCCGCTGGAATTCGGTTATTCGAAGGTGTTGCTCCAGCAGGCGGGTCATGATGCATTGATTGTCGACGCGCAAGCGGACGGACTGGCTCTCGATGAGGTGCGAAGGCGTGTCGCGGGATTTCACCCCGATTTCACCGTAATTACTACGGCTCCCAGCTACCTTTTCTGGAGATGCGCGCCGCCGGAACTGCGGGTCCCGATGGAAACGGCCGCAGCAGTCCGCGATATCGGAGGGACGCTTGTCATCGTTGGTCCGCATGCCTCGACGACTCCGAAGGCGACGTTGCGCAAGCTGGGGGCAAGCGTCGCGGTCCTGGGTGAATGCGAGGAGATCATCCCTCTGCTCTCGGGCGACTGGCGCGGGGTCGAATCGATTGCGTATGACACGGCCGAGGGCTTCGTACGGCGCGGGGCGCCGCATGCGTCCGATATGGGAACACTGCCGGCTCTCCACTGGCCGCAGCCGGTCGTGCGCGGCCACATCCATCATCATCACCGTTTTGACGCTCCGCCGGAAGGGCCGGGCGCGGAGATGGAAACTTCGCGCGGTTGCCCCTATCACTGTACATTTTGCGCGAAGGACAATTTTCGAAACTCGTTCCGCCGCCGCCCGCTCGGAGTCATCGGCGACGAACTCGACGGCTTCGTCGCGCAGGGCATCGAGTACGTCTACTTCATCGACGAGATCTTTCTTCCGTACCGCGACGTGCTGCAGGCGATCGGAGAACGCCGGATCAAATTTGGTATTCAGACGCGCATCGACCTCTGGAATGAAGACGCGATCCGTATGCTTGGCGAGGCCGGATGCGTCTCGGTTGAGGCTGGCGTGGAAAGCATTACCGAGGAAGGGCGCGCGCGGCTTGACAAGAAATGCCGCGTCTCGACCGCGGACATTACGCGCCGTCTTCTGTTCGCCAAGGAGAGGGCCGGGATTCCATTCGTGCAGGCCAACCTGATGGATTCGCGGGATGATGACGCCGCCGAAGTAGAAGCATGGCGCGCGGAGCTGATGCGTTCCGGCGTGTGGGCCAACAAGCCCGTGCCGATGTTTCCGTATCCCGGCTCGCCGGATTACCGCCTGCGCTGGGGCGCCGAAGACGATATGGCGTGGGAGCGCGCGCACGAATCATATCTCGCCTCCTTCGAAGACTTCAGCGATGTGCAGGACGACAGGCCGTTTCCGCTCGTGCAACTGGAGATGGCGCCGGAGCGAGATGTCTGAACCGCGAATACGGCGGGTCCTGATGACCGGCGACACTGTCGGTGGTGTCTGGACGTTCACGATCGAGCTCGCACGCGCGCTCGCGGCGCGTGAGATCGAGGTGGTGCTTGCCACGCTCGGGGCGCGGCCGTCCGCGGCGCAGATCGAAGCGGCCGCATGCGTTCCGGGGCTCTGCGTGCTTGGGAGCGACTACCGGTTGGAGTGGATGGAAGATCCGTGGGCTGATGTCGAGGCATCCGGCAAATGGCTGATGCAAATCGCCCGCGACTACTCTCCCGACCTGGTGCATCTGAATTCCTTCGGCCACGGAGCATTGCCATGGCGCGCGCCGACGGTGTTGACTGCTCATTCGTGCGTATTGTCCTGGTGGGGCGCGGTCAGGAAATCACCCTTGCCGCCTGTTTGGAATCGATACCGCACTACCGTGAAACGATCCCTTGCCGGGGCGGATCTGGTGACGGCGCCCTCATCTGCTCTGGCCCACGCCCTCGTTCAGCACTACGGCGTGGCGGAATGCCGCGTCATCGCCAACGGCTGCGATGCCTCTCGATTTCAGGCGCTCCGGAAGGAGCCACTCGTCTTTACAGCCGGACGCGCGTGGGATGAAGCCAAAAATATAGCGGCCGTTGCCGGCGTTGCGCCGAGGCTCTCGTGGCCTGTATATGTGGCGGGCGATGCGGGCGAGGCGGATTTTCCGGGCTGCCGTCTGCTGGGGCGGCTGGGAACGCCCGAAATGGCCGAATGGTATGGACGCGCCGCAATCTACGCGCTGCCGGCCCGCTACGAACCGTTCGGTCTGTCCATCCTCGAAGCCGCCCTTTCCGGCTGCGCGCTCGTGGTGGGCGACATTCCCAGTCTGCGCGAAATATGGGCTGATGCGGCCATCCTCGTTCCTCCCGAGGACACCGTCGCACTGCGGGAAGCGCTCGAGGCGTTAATCGCCGATGCGCATTTACGGGAAGAAATGGCGCTGCTGGCGTATACGCGCGCCATTCGCTTCAATGCCGAAACAATGGGGCGCCGTTATCTGCGGGCGTATCTCGACGCCGCCACGCTGAGGAAGAAGCAATGCGTTTCATAATCTTCACGCATTCGCTGGTCTCCGATTGGAACCATGGCAACGCGCATTTTCAGCGCGGTATCGCGAGCGAACTTGTGCGCCGTGGCCATGAAGTCAGAATCCTCGAACCTGCCGGGGGCTGGAGCCGCGAGCATCTGATCAGTGAGTATGGGGAACAGGCCATTTCGGATTTCGCGGCCGCCTACCCCTTGATTCGCAGCGAGCTCTACCGTGAGGATCAGCTCGATCTCGACACAGTACTGCAGGCGGCGGACATCGTGCTGGTCCACGAGTGGAACACGCATGCGCTCGTGGCGCGCATCGGGCAGTACCGCGCGATGCATCCGCCGCTGCGGGCTTACTTCCACGACACGCATCATCGGGCGGCCACCGATCCGGCATCGATGTCCGGTTACGATCTGCGTCACTACGATGGCGTCTTCGCATATGGCAAGGTCATCGCGGATCTTTATCGTGCGAATGGATGGGCCGAAGCCGTGTGGGTCTGGCATGAGGCCGCTGACACGGCCGTGTTTCACCCGATCCGGAACGGCGCAACGCGCGAGGGCGATCTGGTGTGGATTGGAAACTGGGGCGACAACGAACGAACACAGGAACTCCGCGAATTTCTGATCGCTCCGGTGCGCGCTCTCGGTTTGCGCGCGCGCGTCTATGGCGTGCGTTATCCAGCATACGCTCTCGATGAACTGAGGTCGGCTGGAATCGAGTACGGCGGATGGTTGCCGAACTACAAGGCCCCCGAAGTGTTCGCGCGCTACCGGGTGACGGTTCATATTCCTCGCCGGCCTTACAGTCGCGCACTGCCGGGAATCCCCACCATTCGACCTTTCGAGGCGATGGCCTGCGGGATCCCTCTGATCTCCGCTCCCTGGCAGGATACCGAAAACTTGTTTCACGCCGGCCGCGATTACCTGCTGGCGCAGGACGGAGCGGAAATGACGACGCATCTGCGCAGGGTGTTGGGCAATCCGGAAGCAGCGCGAGAACTGTCGCGGCGGGGAATGGAGACCATCGAGGCGCGGCATACCTGTGCGCATCGCGTCGATGAGCTTCTTGAAATTGTCGGGGCGCAGCGGCAAGGAGTTTCAGCCCGGGGAGCAGCTTAAATGCGGATTGCGTTTTTCGGGTCGAGCCTCGTGTCGGCTTTCTGGAATGGGGCGGCCACATATTACCGGGGCATTATCCGAGCGCTCGCGGCGCGGGGTCACCACATCACGTTTTACGAGCCCGACGCTTACCAGCGCCAGCAGCATCGCGATATTGAAGATCCGTCTTGGGCCACCGTGGCTGTTTACGCACCGGAAGAAGGCGCGGCGCTGGCAGCGCTTGCGGATGCGCGCAACGCGGATGTGATTGTGAAAGCCAGCGGCGTGGGTATCTTCGACGCACTGCTGGAAGAAGCGGTCGCCGCCACTAAGACCGCCTCGAACCAGGTTGTGTTCTGGGACGTCGACGCGCCGGCCACACTCGATCGCGTAAACAACGACCCCGCTGATCCGTTTCAGGCGCTCATTCCCCGCTATGATGCGGTGTTCACATATGGCGGCGGCGATCCGGTCGTGGAGGCGTATCGCAAGCTTGGCGCGCGCGAGTGCATCCCGGTCTATAACGGACTGGACCCCGAAACGCATTACCGCGTCACGCCCGATGCACGCTTCGAAGGCCATCTGGCGTTTCTCGGAAACCGGCTGCCGGACCGCGAGCGCCGCGTCGAAGAGTTCTTTCTGCATCCGGCCGCGCGTCTTCCGGAAATGCGCTTTCTGTTGGGGGGCGCGGGTTGGGCGGACAAGCCGAAAAGCGCGAACCTGACTTATTTCGACCACGTCTATACCTGCGACCACAATGCGTTCAATTCCACGCCGAACGCCGTAATTAACATTTCGCGCGAGAGTATGGCACGCTATGGATACTCGCCGGCGACGCGTGTATTCGAGGCCGCGGGAGCGGGCGCCTGCACGATTACCGACGAGTGGCTCGGCATCGACCTCTTCTTCGAGCCCGGCGAAGAGATCCTGGTTGCTGCCGATACGGATGACGTCGTCGAGGCGATGCTCACACTTGACCCGCAAAGAGCCAGGCAAATCGGGGAAGCTGCGCAACGGCGCGCGCTGGCGCACCATACCTATGCGCATCGAGCCGAGCTCGTCGAACGCATTCTCGAAGGAAAAGCGGTGTCTGCCGGAGCCGCGTTGTGAACATCGTAATTCTCGGTCTTTCGATCACATCATCGTGGGGCAACGGACATGCGACGACATACCGGAGTCTCGTCCATGGGCTCGCGGCGCGCGGCCATCAGGTGATTTTTCTCGAGCGCGACGCGCCGTGGTACGCGGGAAACCGCGATGAGCCGACCCCCCCGGGGGCACGTACCGTGATTTATCAGAGCCTCGATGAATTGTTCTGCCGCTGCGAGCAACCGGTGAGTCAGGCCGATATGGTGATCGTCGGATCGTTTGTCCCCGAAGGTGTCGCAGTCGGGGAATGGGTCGTCTCGATTGCCCACGGCATCACGGCCTTTTATGACATCGACACACCGGTCACGATGGAAAAGCTGGCGGCCGAAACGATGGAATACATCACGCCCGGCCTGATCTCGCGCTATCACCTGTACTTGTCTTTCACCGGCGGACCGCTGCTTCGAGAGATCGAGCGGCGGTTCGGTGCGCCTATGGCCCGCGCATTCTACTGCTCGGTAGATCCGAAAAAATATTTTCCGGCATTCGGCAAAGTCGAGCTGGATCTCGGTTACCTTGGCACCTGGAGCGAAGACCGCCAGCCGGGTCTCGAGGGCCTGATGCTGAATGCCGCGCGCTCGTGGCCAGATGGCAGGTTCGCGGTAGCGGGTCCGCTTTACCCGGAGACGATTCAGTGGCCGCCCAATGTCGGGCGGACAATTCACCTTTCACCGGCCGAGCACCCGAACTTTTACGGATCGCAGCGGTTCACGCTCAACATCACGCGTGACCCCATGAGGCGCGCGGGATACTCGCCGAGCGTTCGTCTCTTCGAAGCGGGCGCTTGCGGGGTGCCGATTATCAGTGACTGGTGGCCGGGAATAGAAACCATCCTCGAACCGGGCCGCGAGCTCCTGCTCTCGGAAGGCCCGGAGGATACGCTTCGATACCTTCGCGATCTGCCCGACGGCACGCGGCTGGCGATCGGAAAGGCGGCGCGCGCGCGAATACTCGCGGCGCACACGCCTGAGATCCGCGCCAGGCAACTCGAGGATTATTTTGTGGAGGCGGGCGGCCGGGATGTGACGCGTCCGCAGGCGGTGTTTGCATGAAACTGGTCGTATTCGGCCTCACCATAAGCTCGTCGTGGGGCAACGGGCATGCAACGCTGTGGCGTGGGCTATGCAAGTCGCTGGCGAAGCGCGGTCACGAGGTCGTCTTTTTCGAAAAGGATGCGCCCTGGTATTCCAGCGCGCGCGATTACACGGAATTGCCGGGCCGCGGCCGCCTGATCGTCTACGAGGCCTGGGAGAATCTGCCGGCCGCGGATGTGCGGCGGACGTTGGACGATGCCGATGTCGCGATGGTGACGTCCTTTTGCCCCGATGGCATTGCTGCGACGGACCTGGTCTGCGCGTCGAAGGCCGGGCTGAAAGTTTTCTACGACCTCGACAGTCCCGTGACGCTGGACTTGTTGCGGAGCGGCGCGGCGGCTTCGTGGGTTGGGCCGCGTGGTTATCGCGATTTCGATCTCGTTCTGAGTTATACCGGCGGCCGCACGCTCGACGAGCTTCGGCGTCTGCTGGGCGCCAGGCACGTGGCGCCGCTATACGGCAGCGTCGACCCCGATATTCACCAGCCTGTTCCCGCCGATGAGCGTTTCCGCGCCGACCTTTCTTATCTGGGCACGTGGTCGGCCGATCGGAGCGCCGCGCTCAATGTTCGCTTTGTCGAGGCGGCCGCGCGGCTTCCTGGGAGCAAGTTCATTCTCGGCGGCTCGAAATATGAGAGCGATTTCCCGTGGCTGCCGAACATGTTTTTTGTGAGCCATCTTCCGCCCGCGCAGCACGCGGCATTTTTCTGCTCGTCCGGGCTGACGCTGAACGTGACGCGCGGGCCGATGGCCGCGATGGGCTACTGCCCTTCGGGCCGACTGTTCGAGGCGGCGGCCTGCGGTGTCCCGGTGCTGAGCGACCGATGGGAGGGACTCGAAAGCTTTTACGAGCCGGGCGCCGAAATCCTTGTCTGCGACACGACGGCTGAAGCGGTGGACTACATCCAGAGCCCATCGGGATGGCTGACGCACGTCGGCCGCAACGCGCGCGAACGGACACTTGCCTGCCACACTGCCGACATTCGCGCCGCCGAACTCGAACATCTGATCGAGGATGCGGCCGGAACGCCGGCGCACCCGTTCGAGGCCGAGCTCACATGTGGGGTATAGTTCCAGCCGCCGGTAAAGGCAGCCGCATCCAGCCGCTCGCGTTTTCGAAGGAGCTGCTGCCGCTGGGAGGAAACTACGTGGGAGCTTCGCAAAGACCCCGTGCTGTCAGCGATTTCCTGATCGAGCGGTTCATCGCGGCCGGCGCGCGGCGCATCTGCTTCGTGATTGCGCCGGGCAAGTCGGACATCTTCGAATACTATGCGCGGGCGACCGGGCCCGAGACCATTTGTTACGCGGTGCAGCCCGAGCCGGCCGGTCTGTGCGACGCGATCTTTCGTGCGTTGCCGATTATCGACCCGCACGAGCACGTTCTGGTAGGGCTGCCCGACACGATCTGGTTTCCCGCCGACGGGCTGGCGCGCCTGCCGGACCATTGCCTCTCATTCCTGCTGTTTCCCGTGGAAGAGCCGCGGCATTTCGATTCGGTGGAATGCGACGAACGCGGCGCGGTGACTCAAATTCGCGTCAAGGATCCAAAGGCGTGCTCTCCCTGGATATGGGGCGCTTTCAAGCTTCCCGGCGCCGCGCTCCATGCGCTCTATGAACTCTGGATCGAGCGTGGCCGGTCGGACGAATATATCGGCACGCTTGTAAACGCGTGGATCGCGCGCGGCGGCGAAGCGCGCGGAATTCGCGCCGGAGAGACCTATTACGATGTGGGCACGATGGAGGGTTATCTGCGCGCCATGAACAAGTTGTCGCGGAACACAGATCGTGAAGCACAGGATATGAAAGTACAGAGCGGCGTCGCATGAAAACCGCGGATCGCGAACAGATCGCCCGGCGAATCGGTGAGCTCGGGCACTGGTTTCAAAATATGAACCTGGCCGGAATCGAGACCGCGCCCGATCATTTTCTGGGCGATTATCCGGCGGTCAAGTGGGGACGTTTCGCCCATGCCCTGCCAACGGACCTGACCGGCAAAACGGTGCTCGATATCGGCTGCAATGCCGGATTCTATTCTCTCGAAATGAAAAAGCGCGGGGCGTCGCGCGTGCTCGGCATCGATTCCGATCCCGCATATCTGGCGCAGGCGCGGTTCGCCGCCGAAACCACCGGCCTCGAGATCGAATTCCGTCAATTGAGTATTTATGACATCGGCGCGCTTGGCGAGCGTTTCGATCTCGTGCTTTTCATGGGTGTGCTCTATCACCTGCGCCATCCCCTTCTCGCGCTCGATCTGATTTACGAGCACGCGGCAAGCGATCTGCTGGTGTTCCAATCCATGCAGCGCGGCTCGTCGGAAGTGATGCCGACCCGGCCCGACTATTCGTTCTGGGAAACCGGGATCTTCGCGGAACCGGGATATCCCGCGATGTATTTCGTCGAGCGCCGCTACGCCAACGATCCGACGAACTGGTGGATTCCCAATCGCGCCTGCGTCGAAGCGATGCTGCGCAGCGCAGGGTTCGAAATCCTCACGCATCCCGAAGAAGAGGTCTACATCTGCAGACGGGCTGCGGCCCATGGTTGACCCACATGGTTGATTCGGTGATGCTCTGGAACGAGCCGAACAATCTCTCGCACTGGAATTTCGAAATCGACCCGGATTGGACGATCTTCGCGCAAATGGTGAACGGGGCCTGCGACGCGCTACGGGCCGAGAGCCCCGCGCTGCGGCGCGTGCTCGGCGGAATTTCGCCGATCGACGCCTCGTTTATCTCCGTCCTTGGACGGCAATGCGTGCTTTCGCATGTGGATGTCGTCGCGGTGCACGGCTTTCCGCTCGACTGGAATCACTGGACCATCCACGAATGGCCTTCGAAGCTTGCCGAAATCCAGGCCGTTACAAGTCATCCGATCTGGATTTCGGAAGTCGGCGTTTCCTCTTTCGGCGCGGAAGAAGTGCAGGAGTTCGGGCTGCGTCGCAGCGCTGAATTGCTGATCGGGCGCGCCGAGCGCATCCATTGGTACAGCCTGTTCGATCTGCCGCGCGCGTGGCCCGCCACAACGCGCCATCGCGAGGCCGAAGGGTCTTCTTACTACCGGCATTTCTACATGGGGCTCCTGCGCGAGGATGGCGAGCCCAAGTTGGCGCTCCGCCAGTTCCACAACTACACGCCGGATCTTGGCATCTGCCAATGGCTGCACTTCGAAGATCCGCGTCTCGAGGAAACCGTGCGCTGGCTCAAACGGCTCGGCGTGCGGCACCTTCGCACCGGCCTGAGTTGGGCGGATAGCTTCCGGCCCGGCGCGGACGAGTGGTTCGACCGGCAAATGCGCGCGCTCGATTCCTTCGACGTCACCCTAACGTTCTGCTTTACGCCGGAGCACTGTGGCGTGCTGCCGAATCATACGAGTCCGCCGCGCGTGCCGGCGGAGTTCGCGGAGTTTTGCGCGAGCATGATCAGGCGCTACGCCTGACCGTCAAAAAAGCCACGTGGCGATCAGGCCGAAGGTTGCCGCAAACAGAGCCAGGGTTGTTGCGCCGCCGAGCAGGTTGATAGCCCAGCCATTCGTGCGGCTCTTCATGATTTTGCGGTTGTTCGTGATCAGCAGGATCAGCAGCATCAACGGTGGCGTCGAGAACCCTTGCACAATTCCCGCTGCGACCAGCGCCTTCATCGGATCGAAGCCGAGAAAATTCATGGCAGCCGCCAGCGCCGTGAACGCCGCGATCGTGAGATAGAAACGCTTCGCTTCGCCGACCTTTTTGCTGAGCCCGTAGTCCCAGCCCGCCGTTTGACACAAATCGTAAGCGGCGCCCGCCGTCATTACGGGCACAGCAAGAAACCCCACTCCCACCACTCCGATTGCGAACAGCAGACCAGCCGCATTTCCCGCGACGGGCCGCAAGGCTGTGGCCGCGTCGGCGGCGCTCGCGATTCCCGTTCGGCCGGAATGGAACAATGCGGACGAAGTAGACAGCATGACGAAATACATCACGACGTTCGAAAACAGCATGCCGGCGATGATGTCGCGGCGCGTGCGGCGCAATTCTCCGTCTGAGGCGCCTTTGCGCTCCCGCAGGCGAGTGCGTCCCCTGGCGATTTCCTCCTCGACCTCTTCATTCGATTGCCACGTGTACAGATATGCGGAAAGGGTCGTGCCGACGATGGCGACAATAATCGCGAGAAATGGCTTGTCGAAGCGTACGACAGGCGTTGCCGTTTGGCGGAGAACCCGCGCCCAATCGGGGTGGGCCAGGACGGCTGCCGGAATATAGGCGAGGAGCGAGAGCGCCAGCACGCGGAATACGTTTCGCAGCAGTGGGTACGATCCGCCGATCTGCAGCGCAAGGATGATCGCGGCCGGGCCGATCACCGCGGCTGCGTGCGGCAGCGGGACTGCAACCCGGGCGGCAGCCGCGATTCCTCCGATGTCCGCTCCGGCTTCAATCGTATTTCCGATGAGAACCGCAACCAACGTCGGATATAACAGCCAACGCGGGGAATACTTACGCAGGACAGCAAAAAGTCCCTCACCCGCTACCTGGCCGAGCTTGGCCGAGAGGTACACAGCGGCGTACATCATGGGAAGTATCACCGGCGCGATCCAGAGCAAAGCCGGACCGAACGCCGCGCCGGCGCTCGCGTAAGTCCCGATCGCCGATGGATCGTCGTCCGCCGCCCCGGTAATCAGCCCGGTACCAATGGCGCGAAAGCCGCCTGATTTGCGGCCAGCCGCAGGCCCTTCAGCTTCTACCATGACTCAGGCCGGCAGTTCCGCCACCGTCGGGAAGTCGTGCATCCTGCGGCCTTCGTCACCGTCGTATTTCTTTGTGGTCTTGAACAGCTCGTAGCGTCCATCGCCGGCTTCTGCGCGGCAGCGGTCACGCAGAGCCTTCATCGCCGCGGCAGTCAAAGGCTGGAAGCCGCGCGCCACCGCGAGATTCTGTTGGAGAACCTCGGGACTTTCCAGGCCGCTGATCGTGACGGCGACGGGCAAGCTCATGGCGTAGCGCAATCCTTCTTCCGCCGTCGCGCCGCCGTGCCGTACCATCTCACCGCTTCCGCCGAGACTCTTCATGCCGAGCGGCGCGATGCCACGGCGATTCAGTTCCGGGAGCACACGCTGCTCGAAGCTCCGGAAGGTCGCGTCGAAGCAGTTCAGGGGCATCTGTACGCAGTCGAAAGGGAAATCGTGCGAGAGCATCTTCAGGTGAATCGAAGGATCCTTGTGGCCCGTGAAGCCGACGAACCGGGCCTTGCCCTGCTTCTTCGCATCCGCCAGCGCTTCGATCGCGCCGCCCGGGGCGAAGATCAGGTCCGGATCGTTCTGGTAGACGACTTCATGGATCTGCAAGACGTCGAGATGATCGGTCCGGAGACGCCGCAGCGACTGCTCGAGCATCTCCATGGCTTTCTGCCTGCCCCGCCCGTGTGTGCAGACTTTGGTCATTACGATCGCGCGGTCGCGTTTGCCTTCGAGTGCGGCCCCAAGCCACTCCTCGCTTCGGCCCTCGTGGTATTCCCAGCAGTTGTCGAAGAAGTTCACGCCGGCATCCAGCGCTTCGTCAACGATGCGCCGCGCTGTGGACTCGTCGGCTGCTGAACCGAGATGATAGCCACCCACTCCGAGAATGGAAGTCTGCAGGCCGGTTCGCCCGAGCGGACGTTTCGGCACGTCGGCGCCTCTGTTTTGTGCGAGCGCGAGTGCGGCCGGGAGGCTCGCGCTCGCGAGAAAGCCCCTTCGAGTTGATCCGCTCATTATTATTGCGGCTCCTGGGAAGGAAACGGCTCGCCGGTGTTGTCCGCAGAGTGAAGCATTTCGTTCACTTCCTTTTGAGTGGGGTCGATGGGAAAACCGTGGGCGAGCCGCGCTTCCGGATTATCGAATTTGAGCGACAGCTTATAGAGCTCGAAGCGCCCATCACCCGCCGCATCGCGTACGCGCGCCGCGAGCGCGCTGCGCTCGCTCTCGTTCATCGGTCGAAAAGTTTGGGCGATCCGGAGGTTCTGCCGCAGCACTTCCAGCTTTTCAATCCCCGTGATGGTGACGGTGACGCCCGGCACGCTCATCGCATAGCTCAGCGCTTCTTCAGGCGTGACGACGCCTTTCTTCAGAGGGTCGGCTGTGCCACTGAACGGCTTCATCCCGAGAATCGCCATCCCGCGACGCTGCGCTTCGGGAATCACCTGCGCCTGAAAGCTGTTGAATGACGCGTCGAAGGCGTTGACCGGCATCTGCACGGAATCGAAGCGAAAGCCGGTTTGCAGCATTGCAAGGTGAATGGCCGGGTCCTTATGGCCGGTGAAGCCGACGAACCGCACTTTCCCCTGCTGCCGAGCCTTCTCCAGAGCTTCCGCCGCGCCGCCGGGACGAATGAACAACGCCGGATCGTTTTCGAATGACACTCCATGTATCTGCCAGAGATCCAACCGATCGGTCTGGAGCCTGCGTAAGGACTGTTCAAGCATCTGCATAGCAAGTTCGCTATCTCGGCCGTGCGTGCAGACTTTTGTCATCAGAAACACGCGGTCGCGTTTTCCCTTCAATGCTTCACCCAACAGGACTTCGGATTTGCCCCGATGGTATTCCCAGCAGTTGTCGAAGAAAGTGACGCCGCCGTCCAGCGCTTCCGCGACAATGCGCAGCGCGGTCTTCGGATCGATCGCATCGCCGAGATGATGTCCTCCGAGGCCGAGGGCGGAAACGCGCGGACCACCCGGTTTGAATTCGCGAGTGAGCATTAAAAGTGGCTACCGGGCCGTGCGCGTCTTCGGTTTCTGTTCCGCCTCATCACGGTTGACGAGCTTGTTGAAATTGCTCTTAGCGCCGCCCGCTGTCTTCTCCTGATAGACCAGCGCGAGTTCGCGCTCATCGAACTTCTCGAAAAACTCGTCCCACGTAATTGCCTGCAGCTTGTCTTCGGAGTAACCGGGGAAGTCCAGGCGCAGCATGCCGACGTCGCCTTTGTTGCCGGTTCCCTTGACGCAGGCCGGGTGCGCGTCGCGGTCTTCGGCCCATTGGCGAATTTCATCGTGATCGGTGGTCGTTCTGGAATGAGCAGCCGACGTGGTCGCATCGCTTTCCCGCGAGCGTTTGGTGGCTGCGCTGGATTTAGCCGTTGATTTCGCTCGCGCGCGGCTGGCGGGTTTGCGTTGCGAACCGGCGCTGGAGGATGTCGCCTTCTTGTGGGTATTTGCAGCTTGTTTGGTTGCCATAGATGCTCCTGAAATGTTTTCGATGCCTTGGGAAGCAGGGTGGTAACCGTTGTGCAATTCTTGCCGCGGGCTGGATGCGGCCAGACGAGCCGATGAGCGAAGACGAACGAATACTTCAGCTCCGCACAGGCAAAGATGCATTTGAGCAGCGCTTAATCGGGAGAACGCGATGATCAGGAAATGATCCCCATCGGCGGCTCGGCAAGACGCCTTCGCTTTCATCTGTTTCGCCAACACGCAGGATCGGAGTTATCGCCGGGCATCTAAAGTCGGTGATGTCGGGCGAAGGTCGCCGCGATTCACGGATTCGTGAGCGGCGATCTTCGTGAATCCTGTCCGAAGCGCTTCGTTCATACTTCGTCTGCCGGGATGCAATTCCTGCGTCGGAGAAAGCGCAAGTGTTGCCCTCTCAAAGGCAATCGGCGCGCGGACACCGGCGACCTCGCGCCGAAATTGAATCGTGACCGTGCGGCTGATCCCGGAATCCCCGTGGCAATCAGCGCGATCTTGCCGGCCAGTTTGTCGGAGCCGGTAATAGCGCGCGTCGCACATCAGCGCGGGATTCACACACGCTTCCGGCCCGCAGCTTGCTTTGGTGCTGCTTTGGGAAATGGGGCGCCACTGTATGGATCATCTGTACAGGTCATAACAAAAGAATTGGCGCCCGTCCGCGGTCGGTATCGAACTTTGCTGGCCGCCCTCGCTTCATGAGTGCGGAGAGTTTCTTCGATCCGTTCGTCCTGAGTCATACAAAACAGCCGCCTCGACTGGGATCATTTCAACAATGCTGCATCAACCAAGTTTGTTCTTTGTGCAATAGTTAAACGAAAAAATGAAGAAGAGGGATATTTCCTTGAAAAAAATGGTTAAGAATCTAACGATTTGCTGCGCCGTTCTCTACACTTCTTCCGCGGTAGGCCAGAGTCCAGCCTGGGACGCAAGCGGTAATTCATCGCTGACCGGCAGCTACAATTTCCGTCAGGTTTATTACCATACCGGAGACTCTTCCGGAAATCTGGATCAGGGTTATGCACTGTACGGGACGATCGTATTTGACGGCGCCGGACACTATACGCTGCAAAACGCAAATTTGCTGACATACACCGCCGGAAGCGGTTCCACGAAGGCGATGAGCGCGTCAGGTACATACTCGATTGCCGCCAGCGGTTACGGTTTTCTCTCCGGCCTTTACTGCCCCGTGAGCGGCGGCTGCGCGACTAACAATCTGTACGTGATGGTGGCTTCCGGCCTGGTGCTCGGAAGCAGCACTGAGAGCGGATTCAACGATCTTTTCATCGGAGCCGCGGCTCCGACCGCGCCGCCGACGAATGCGAGTTTCACTGGCAACTGGATGCTGGCTGGCTATGTTCCATCGATCGGAGGCGGGGCAGGATCCTCCGCGAATCTGTTCTTCCCCCTGGCCCCGAATGGAAGTGGCAGCCTAGGAACGGTCAATGTCACCGGATACCTCGGAAGTAACACCGGCACACCCTCAACTCAGACGGAAGCAGGAGTCAGTTACACGTTCAGCGGAGGCACAGGCGTCATGAGTTTCCCTGGGAGCGGTACGGCAACGAGCTTCCTTTCTGGCGCGGAGGACTTCTACCTTTCGACGGACGGTTCGTTCTTTGTCGGCGGTTCCCCTTCATTTCCGGACATTGTGGTGGGAGTCCGGTCGCCCGCGGTGGGTGCTTCCCAGACAATCAGCGGCTTTTATTACGACGCCGGGATGGATGAGAATGAGCATTTTCTGACCGCCAATAATTTTGCCGATTTCGATACCTATTACGGGTCCTTCAACATCGCGGGAACGAATCTCATCGAAGGCGATCGCGTGCTGGACCCATTTGCTTTCAATGCCAATGGCGCCAGTTCATCTCTTGCGGAAGCCCTGCCGGCTACGATAGCCAACGGAACATATACGAATCCAGGTCTTACGCAATATGCGCTCAACGCAAGCGGATCGATTCGCATTGGCGCGGGCATCGGACCTTACCTGAGCTTCAACGTCGCTGCCAAGGCGACGCCCCTGACGGGAACCGGCGTTTTTCTGAACCCGATGGGCATCAGCAACGCCGCCAGCTTTGCTCCTTTCACGACAGGAATCAGTCCCGGCGAAGCGATCGTGATTTTCGGATCGGGTATGGCTTCGAGCGGCGCCACTGCCGCGACTCTTCCGCTGTCGACGAATCTTAACAATGTGACGGTGACGATCAATGGAACTCCCGCACCGCTTTACTACGTTCAGCCGACGCAGATCGCGGCCCTCGTCCCATACGAAGTGACCGGTCCGATCGCACTGATTCAGGTCTCGAATAACGGGTCACTTTCAAATACCGTGACCGCGTTTGTGCGCACGACAAGTCCGGGCGTATACACACTTCCTTCAGGCGGAGTGGGTGAGGCAGCGGTGGAGCACGCAGACGGTTCGGTGGTTTCGGCAACGAGCCCCGCGGTTCCGGGCGAAACCCTGGAGGTTTATGTCAGCGGTCTGGGTGCGGTGACGCCGCCCGTGACTGATGGCATAGCCGCCCCTTTGAGTCCGCTGAGCAAAACGAACAGCCCGATCCTCGCATATTTTGCCTACGTGAAAGCAACCCCGAGTTTCGCCGGCCTGACGCCCACCCTTGCGGGGCTGTATCAGGTCAACGTCCAGGTGCCGGCGAATGCGCCTCCTGGAACCCAACTGATCGAAATCGACGGTCCCGAGAGCGAGGCAATGGAAGCCACTATTCCGATTGTGGCAAGTCCGGGCCAGACCGCATCGTCCTCCGTGTTGATGATCCAGCCTGCGCGAAACGCGGGGCGAACTCTGGCGCTGGCGACGTCACGATAGGGTGATCGAATAGAGCCCGCCAATTCTCAACGCGTCAGGAAGCGTGGCTCCACAACGGCGGCATATTAGTGTCAAGTTGACTCCTTTTCGCCGCCAGCGAAGGACGCTTGTAAAGAACTGACTTTTCTTCACCTGGCTCTTCAACTTTGCGGCGAAAGGCGACAATCCGTTGCGCCAACGCCCAATGCTCGGCGTCCGGGCCGGGTTCACAGTCGGGCAACACGCTCCAGCATGGGTTCGGCCTCCTGTCGCGCCCGCGGATATCGACCACATTAATCGCTCTCGCATTCCGTTTCATCCCCGTCATGGCCAGCCCGCAATGTTGGTTCACGCGAGCCACTTGCAAAACGCGAAGACGTGGAAAGGGCGTAAAGGCAAGCAGATAGAAAAAGGATTTGGAAAAGGGGCTCAGTAGCGCTAACCTGATGTCGCCAAACGACCATGAGGCGCAACCAATCCCCAATTCCATATGCAGATTAACCCACGGCAGTTGCTGGCGCAGTTTGCGCATATTTTGCAGCAGGATCTGTACCCGGCGATGCAGCCGGAGACGGGTGAGTTGAGCGGCGCGGAGCGATTGCTGGTAGCGGTTATGGCGATGATTCCGCTGGAACGAATGTTATCCGCGCGCCGGGCCGGCACCGGACGTCCGGCGCGGGACCGGGCGGCTCTGGCCACGGCTTTTCTGGCTAAAGCGATTCTGAATCTGCCGACGACGCGCGATCTGATTTCGCGTTTGCGTGTGGACGATGCTCTGCGCCGGTTCTGCGGCTGGTCAAGTGTCAGCGCCTTACCGCACGAATCAAAGTTTTCGCGCGCTTTCGCCGAGTTCGCGCATACAGAGTTGCCGCAACAGTTACATGAGGCGGTGATCGCCGCCACCCAGCGGGATCGTTTGATCGGGCATATTGCCCGCGATTCGACGGCGATCCCGGCGCGGGAGCGTTTTCCGGAAACGGCGAAACAGAAGGCCGCCAAACGACGCGAAGCCAGACGGCTGAAGCAGCAAGCGCGCGGCCGGAAAAAGGCGAAACCAGTTATCGTCAGAGCCAAAGCCAGCGACCGAGGCACGCGCATCCAGCGGCAGCGTCATCAGAAGCTGGACCGCATGTTGAAGGAACTGCCGCGCCAGTGTGATATCGGCGCCAAAACGAGCAGCCAGGGCCATCAGCAATACTGGCGTGGTTACAAGCTGCATCTGGATGTAGCCGACGGACAACTTCCCATCAGCGCCATTCTCACCAGCGCCAGCGTGAATGATTCGCAGGTCGCTGTTCCTCTGATGACGATGAGCGGTGAACGCGTGGTCTACCTCTACGACTTAATGGACTCGGCGTACGACGCCAACGAGATCCATGCGCACAGCCGGCAGCTCAACCATGTGCCCGTCATTGCCCCGCATCCGCGGCGTGGCACGAAAAAGCCGTTGCAGATGCAGAAA